>JBDSHZ010000079.1:0-16299 GCA_039918235.1 Pelobium sp. | reverse complement strand
CTATCTATTTAAAGAATCAATAAATTTAACACCCAATAAAATCAATTATGGATCAGGAAATCATCAAGCTTTACGACGAGTTTACGCACAGTTCTACAATGGATAGAAAAGGTTTTTTGTCTCGCTTAGCAAAATTAACCGGTGGTATGGCAGTAGCTTTAACAGTGTTGCCGCTATTAGAAAACAATTATGCTAGTGCACAATCAATACACAGTGTTGATATTACTACTGCAGACATTACCTATCCTACAAAAAACGGAGAGATGAAAGCTTTTTTGGCCCAGCCTAAAAACAAGAAGAACTTGGGAGCGGTTTTGGTGATTCATGAAAATAGAGGTTTAAATCCTCATATTAAAGATGTAGCCAGTCGAGTTGCCGATGCCGGTTACATTGCTTTGGCAGTAGATGCCTTATCTCCATTTGGTGGTACACCAGATAATGAAGATGAAGGAAGAGGCTTATTTGGAAAGCTAGATGCAGGTCAAAATCTGCAGAATTTTTTAGATGGTTTAAGTTACTTGAGAACCTTACCAAATGCAAATGGAAAAACAGCATGTGTAGGTTTCTGTTGGGGCGGTGGTTTAGCCAACGACCTTGCAGTTAACGATCCAAAATTAAATGCATCTGTTGCCTATTATGGGCGCCAGCCGAAGGCAGAAGAGGTAGCAAAAATTAAAGCCCAAATGTTGTTACAATATGGTGGTTTAGATGAACGTATTAACGCAGGCATTCCAGCTTATCGTGAAGCTTTGGAAGCGAATAAAGTAAAACACGAGATTTATATTTACGAAGGAGCCAACCACGCTTTCAACAATGACACCTCTCCTACCCGTTACCATGCGGAAGTTGCAAAATTAGCTTGGGAAAGAACGCTAGACCTATTCAGCAAAACAATAAAATCTTAAATGCAAATTGCTTATATCACTTACCAAAACTTAGGTAAATATACTTCATCTGTCGCAGATGAAGATGAAATCCTATTATCTTTTCTAACAAAGAAAGGTTTAAAAATTAAAGAAGAAATATGGACTGATGAGCAGGTGATATGGGGAAATTACACTCATTTATTGATAAAATCTCCTTGGGATTATTTTGATAAATATGAACAATGGACGCAATGGCTAAACCATATAAAATTATTAAACTTAATAGTCATTAATCCCATTATTACCATACAATGGAATAGCGATAAACATTATTTAAAAGAAATTGAAAGCGCAGGCTTAAAAACAACACCAACTCAATTCATTGAAAAAGGCACTTTTTCAGACTTAACAACTTTCTTTACTATTTTTGCGAGCGCAGCATTGGTAGTGAAACCTTCGGTAAGTGGTGGTTCTAAAAACACCATGCGTTTTAACGCAGAAAACGTCATTGAGATTCAGGAACTTTTAAACGGTTTTTTAAAAGAAGAAGCTTACATGGTGCAACCTTTTATTGAAGAAATCACTAACGATGGCGAATGGTCTTTCTTGTTTTTCAATGGAAAATATAGCCATAGCCTCATCAAGAAAGCAAAAGCTGGAGACTTTAGGGTGCAACATTATTTAGGGGGAACTATACATCCACAAACACCTTCTAAGCAACAGATTGAAGCCATTCAACCTTATGTAGATCAATTTGCGAAAGGATGTTTGTATGCAAGAGTGGATGGTTTTTACAGAAACGGCGAATTTTATTTAATGGAACTGGAGCTGATTGAACCCTTTCTTTTCCTATTTACTGCGCCACAATCTTATGAAAATTATTATCAAGCTTTAAATCAAATGCTTACTTCTTCTTTTTCTTTTTCTTCTGATCTGGCACACAATTAGATACTTCTTTTCCGTTTTTATCTTTCATTCCTACTTGATGGTAATTATCCCAACAGGGATCTTTTTCTACAGTATTTTTTGACTTACTCATTTTTTAGATTTCTTTACAAAAAACCTGCCACCTCGTTCTGTGTCCCCACAGAACGAAATCAATAATATTAGAAAAACATATATTTGCAATTCGCTACCTCGGTATGTGTCCTCACAGACCGAAATCAATAATATTACAAAAACATATCTTTGCACTTAATGGCAATTCCAAAAGAAAAATATTCCTCCTTAATTAAAGCCGAAGCGGAACGTTTAGGTTTTTGTTTCTGTGGAATTGCGCCCCCTCGGTCTGTGTCCCCACAGAACGAAATCAATAATATTACAATAACATATATTTGCAATTCGCCACCTCGGTATGTGTCCCCACAGACCGAAATCAATAATATTACAAAAACATATCTTTGCAATTCATGGCAATTCCAAAAGAAAAATATGCCTCCTTAATAAAAGCCGAAGCGGAACGACTTGGCTTTTGCTTTTGTGGGATTGCCAAAGCAGATTTTTTAGAAGAGGAAGCACCAAAACTGGAAAGCTGGCTAAAGAATAATTATAACGGCAAAATGGAATACATGAACAACCATTTTGATAAACGTTTGGACCCAAGATTATTAGTAGAAGATGCAAAAACCGTTATTTCTGTAGCATTAAATTACTATACAAATCAAAAACAGGAAGATGAAAAAGCTCCCAAAATCAGTAAATATGCCTACGGAACAGATTATCATTTTATATTAAAAGACAAGCTAAAATCGCTACTTCATTTTATTCAGGAAAACATAGGAGAAGTAAACGGAAGAGCTTTTGTAGACTCTGCTCCTGTTTTGGATAAAGTTTGGGCACAGAAATCGGGCTTGGGTTGGCAGGGTAAGCACAGCAACCTGATTGCCAAACAAACAGGCTCCTTTTTCTTTTTAGGAGAATTGATTTTGGATTTAGAATTAATCCCTGACCAACCTTTCCTCACCGACCATTGTGGCAACTGCACCAAATGTATTGACGCCTGCCCTACTGAAGCGATTGTTTCACCTTATATCGTAGATGGCAGCAAATGTATTTCCTATTTAACCATTGAACTGAAAGAGCAAATCCCTCCCGAATTCCAGGGAAAAATGGATAACTGGATCTTTGGCTGTGATGTTTGCCAAGATGTTTGCCCATGGAACCGTTTTGCGGTCCCACACCAAGAAAAAGCCTTTGAACCACATCAAGATTTCCTCCACCTCAGAAAATCGGATTGGGAAGAGATTACAGAAGAAGTCTTTAAAGATTTATTCAAAAACTCGGCTGTAAAGCGGGCTAAGTTTGAAGGGCTAAAAAGGAATATTGGATTTTTGAGTTAATCAATCAATTGCCCAACTTTATTCACAACTCTATATTCCAAATCTTCAAACTCATTAAAATGAGCTTTTCCGCATTTAATTTTCATTTGTTCGTCGCCAGTTAATTTAGACAAATCTACCTGTGGCGTTCCAGTATCTTTAGTTTCTGCTACAAAGTAGATTTTTTGCTCGTCTTCCAAAACTACAGCCCAATCTGGATTATAATTTCCAATGGGTGTTGGAATCTTAAACCAATTGGGTAGTTTAAAATAAAACTTTACTTGTTCGCTTGTTTCACAATCTTCCGCAAATTTGCTTTCTACTTTAGAATCTAGTGGAACGTATTCTTCATAAATAGTTTTTGAACTGTCATTTACCTTGAAGGAGAAATCATTTAGATAAACCTCTAATTCCTGAGCTTCAAATAATTTCATTTCATAATTTAAACCCCCAATTTGTTGGTATTTAATCCCATCTATCATTAAGCCATACAATGTTCGCTTAATGGCTTGGGTAGCTAAATCCAAAAACAATTGTGGATTTACCAAAATATCATCAACCCGGTTTGATTCTGTTAAAATATATAAAATAGTAGACCGTGTTAGTTCTGTTTTTGCTTGTATATAACCCAAAACATCTGGTATTTTCCATGAATAACCACCATAAGATTCTACTTTATCACCAGCGTAAGAAGTTTCTACTCCACCATCGGTCATTGATATTTGAACTTTTGTTGAGCGTATAGCAGGAGCTTTAATTTCCGGCAAATCTTTTAATGCCTTTGCTGCTAAAGTAATCAGTTCTTGAGTTTGATAATTTACACGATAGGTTGTCCGTTTTCTTAATTTTTCCCAAATCTCTAGAAATTGAGGATCTGCTTCAAAACCCTTACGATATTTAATAGCTGTTCTATCTTGCGCTTTCTTAATTCTGCCTTTAAATTCAACTCCACAATCCTCTTCAATTTCTTTTTGTAAGGCTTTAGCAAAATCATCGTAAGATTCATTGGCAATTACTGTTAAACGATTTATATTTTGATCGTAAATTCTTTTACCAGTTTGATCAACGGCTAATCTCAAACCTCTACCTATTTCTTGTCTTTTTTTAATATCAGATTTGGTTTCATTTAATGTACAAATTTGAAAAACATTAGGATTATCCCAGCCTTCGCGTAAAGCAGAATGAGAGAAAATGAAACGAAGAGAATTATCTAAGTTTAATAATTTCTCTTTGTCTCTCATGATTAAACTATAGGTATCATCATCAGCTTTAGTTTCACCAGATGTATCTTTTATCTTTCCTTTATTATCCTGAGAAAAATAACCATTATGAATATCATTAACTTTAAACCTGTCTAATTCCTTAAATGCAGGTTTGGCAATATATTCTTGATACACTTCCTCAAACCATACAGCAAACTTTCCTTTCACAGAATTCCCTGTTTCATCGTAACTTCTATAATTGGCCACTTTATCAATAAAAAACAGCGACAGCACTTTTATTCCCAGTTTGTTTAATCGCTTTTCCTTTTTAAGATGCTCTTCAACCGTTTTACGTATTTGAAATTTCATCACTTCATCATTCAAACCTCCTTGGCTATCACCTTTATAAAGTATGTTACCGTTAGAGATTGAAATACATTGATTGATCGCATCTATTTCTTCGATTAGATAACCATCAGCATATATTTCCCTTTCATTAGAGAGCTTGTATAAATCGTCTCCAACTTTAACATTTATTGTTTTTTTCTTTACACCAGCGTTTTCATTACTATTGATGGTTAATTTTGCAGTCACTTTACTCTTTGTTGCAGTTATGCTTTCTACAGCTACAAAGGCATCGTTAAAAGCATTTTCCTCTATAATTGAATCAACCTCAATTTGCTTTACCAAACCTAAATCATAAGCTTTAACAGGGTTAAGACTATAAGTTAAATTATATTGATTTCTGTGCGTTGCCGAATAGCGAAGCGTACACATGGCATTCAAATTTTCGATTGCGGCAATACGTTTTGCCGTTTCCATATTTTGGGGTTCATCAATAATCACTATAGGATTCACCGATTTGATAAACTCAACTGGTTTTTGCCCGCTTAATTTATCATTAGGTTTGTTAATGATGTTTTCATCTTTTGCAAAAGAATCTATATTGATGACTATGATTTCAATATTATTATTGGAGGCAAAGCTTCTTAAAGTTGCTGGCTTGGTGCTATCATAAACTTTAAAATTTGCAGGTGTATGATCATATAAAGTTTGTAAATGATCGTGAGTGATCTCTAAATTTTTTAAAACACCTTCACGTATAGCAACCGAAGGCACCACAATTACAAATTTTTTAAAACCATACAGCTTATTCATCTCATAAATGCTTCGCAGGTAAACATAAGTTTTACCTGTTCCAGTTTCCATCTCTACAGAAAAGTGCATCCCGTCTAATTTATTGGAAACTTTGATTTCATTATTGGTCTGTATGCTTTGAAGATTGGTAAGAATTTGTTCTTCTGATAATATTAAACGGTTGCTGATGCCGTTAACTAAATTTAATTGACCTTCTTCCTCAAAAGAGAATTTTAAAAGTGAATCTTCCAAAGGTTGCCCTTCAAATAAACCAGTGACAGATTTTATGGCTTCTTCTTGGTGTGGAAGATTAGATTCAAAAGTTAATTTCATTCTTCCATTTTTTTAAGTTCTTCTTCCAATTCATTGATGCTAGGCAAACTACTTTTTAAATTATCTGGCAGGGTTTCAACTAACTTTATTTCACTTACACCCATTGGTTTATTCATGTTTCGTAAAGCAAATTCTACTTCAACATTATTTTTGTCTTTACATAAAAGTATGCCTATAGTCGGGTTATCAGCTTCATCTTTCACTATACTATCTACCGCGGAAAGATAAAAATTAAGCTTTCCGGCAAATTCTGGAATAAACTTGGTGTTTTTTAATTCTATTACTATGTAACATTTAAGTTTAGTATGGTAGAATAACAAATCCAAATAGTAATCATTATCAGCAATTTGTAAATGATATTGGCTTCCTACAAATGCAAATCCTTTCCCTAATTCTAGTAAAAACTTACTGATGTGTTGGATTAATTGCTTTTCAACATCCCTTTCTCTGTAATGTTGATCCAAACTTAAAAAATCAAAAATATAAGGGTCTTTTAAGGTTTGTTCTGCCAAATCTGAGAATGGAGCAGGCAAAGTATCTTTAAAATTAGAAATGGCTTTACCTTGTCTTTTATATAATCCGGATTTAATTTGTAGGTCTAAAATATCTCTGCTCCAATTGTTTGCTATCGTTTGTTGAATATAAAATTGAGCCTCTGTTAAATCATTAGTTTTTGTAAAAATAATAATATTATGTCCCCATGGTATTTGGTCAACAAGTTGTTGACTAATTATTTCATTCTCATTTACAGTATTTTGCAATTGGTCAACAATCTGTTGACCAATTAAGCCTTGCTTAGGTTCTATTTTATAATACTCATAAAAACGCTTACAATATTTCAAATTAGTGGCAGATAAACCTTTCATATCTGCAAATTCAGCTTTTAAATCTTGTGCAACTTCCTTAATTAATTTACTGCCCCAAACATTTTCCTTTTCGGATATCATTTTACCTAACTCCCAATAAAAAACAATTAAAGCCGAATTTACAGCAATTGCAGCTTTTATTTGCGATGAACGCACTTTGCTTTTAAGCTCAACAATCCAAGCTTTATAGTCGGGGCTTAATTGATTGCTCATGCTAAATGGTTTTAAATTCTATCCCAGCATCCCGCATTTGCAAAACGGTATTGGTTTTTAACTGATCGTTCCCTGTAAAAAGTTTATCTAGTGCAATTACTTTTATAGGTTTAAGCTTTATGGCGGCATTTATAATAATTGGCGTTGCTTCTTCTAATATAAAAACCAACTCATTGTGATTGATGGTGTAAAAACCTCCCTGTTTTTCTATTTTACTGTTAATATCTTTACCGCTTTTTAGCAAAAGCTCATAAACCATGTTTTCTATAGTGGCAGTTGCCGAAACAGGATCTACAAATAGTTTCATTTGCGCAGCTAAAGCATTAACATCATGCCCTTCTATCTGTTGCCATTGTTTAAAATTGCTATCTGCTAACTTGAGCACTTTAAAACCTAAATCAATTTGCTTTTCTTTTGGCGCATCAAATTGTATTTCTCCCTTTTGTTTGTCTATTTCTACTTTAATTTCTTCAGCTATCTTTTTGCTTGCTCTTCTTATTCTTTCTTTAGAAATAGCTGCAATGGTTTCAAAACCTGCTTTATATGCTTCGCTAATTTCTTCACAAAGTTCTGGTAATTGTACGCAAATGTATTTTCTGTTTTTATAGTCTTTAGAATTGAGTTTTAAAACAGAATGTGCAGTAGAACCTGAGCCACAAAACAAATCCATAATGATTTCATTATCTCTATCAATTGCTACATCAATAAGTTGATTCAATAGTTGGGTAGGTTTTGGAAATGAAAAAATCTGAGCATTTCCAAATAAATCAATAATTTCGTTTGTTCCATGTTGAGTGAATACATTATCTATTATGGAGAATGCTTTCCCTTGACGTAAATCACCACTTTCTTCAATTAAATATTGTTTAGTATGTACGGAATAGCCACCATCTTTGTCTTTGATAAATTCAATTTCATTATTTTTTAGTGCCTCAAAAGTTCTTTCTTTACCCCATAACCATTGTCTCTTTGGAGAAATAATTTGTCCTTCTGGACCAGGAATATCATAAACAAGATTTTTTCTCTCACCCATACTTTTTGTTGCCTCCAAGGGGTGAGTTCTATATCCACCTCTTTCAGGAAATTTCTCATCTTTCCTAATATAATATCGTTTAATTGATTCATCGGTTAGAGCAATAAACATCGGATCTATTTCCTCTATATTTTTCGCAAAAACCAATATATATTCATGAAGCGAAACTAAATATTTTTCTTTTGCACCACCACCATATCTCTTTTTCCAAATAATAGACTCTACAAAATTCTCCTCACCAAAAATCTCATTCATTAATAAACGAAGATTATGCACTTCATTATCATCAATAGAAACAAAAATAACCCCGTCTTGCTTCAATAAATTTTTAGCCAAATACAACCTAGGCATCATCATATTTAGCCAGTTGCTATGGTATTGCCCGTTTTCTTTGCTGTTTTTCTTAAACATGCCATCTTTGGTCATGTAACCTTCTTCGTCTTTATCGCCCACACGTTTTTCATAGTCGGCTTTACTTTCGGCAAACTTATCAGGGTAAATAAAAGAGTCGTTTCCGGTATTGTAAGGCGGGTCTATGTAAATCATTTTTACCTTACCAAAATAGCTTCTCTGCAATACTTTTAACACCTCCAGGTTTTCGCCTTCAATAAAAATATTTTCAGTTTCTTCAAAATTTACAGATTCTTCTTTTGCAGGGATTAAAGTTTTGGTACTTGGCATTTGCAATACCTTAAAAGCATCACTTTTACCAGCCCAGTTTAATACATAGCGTTCATTCGCAAAATTAATATCCTCGCCTAATGTTGCCTTTAGTTTTTCCCAATCTATTTTCCCTTCCGTAAAGGCTTCTGGTAAAAGTTGTTTTAATTGATTTATTTTTTCTTGTTGTGGCGTTAGACTTGCTCCGTCCATATTTATCTTTTGTTTCGAGGTTTGGTATCAAATTTAAATTTTATTGCTAGAAAATAATTGTAAAAGCGATTTTATTCCCATAATAATCTTAAAATTCATCAAGGATACCTGTATAATTGTTAATATATTTTTTTTTTAATTCATACCATCAAAACATTTATACATTTTTGCTGAAACAAATCATCCAATGGCAAAAAACGGCAAAGCTGCCTTAGGCTTCATCTTCATTACTTTATTGATTGACATTACAGGCTTGGGAATCATTATCCCGGTGTTGCCTACTTTAATTTCTGAACTGATTCACGGTAATTTAAGTGATGCTGCCAGTTACGGTGGCTGGTTAACTTTTGCCTATGCCATTATGCAATTTATCTTTGCTCCTATTTTGGGCAATTTAAGTGATAGGTACGGAAGAAGGCCGGTGTTGCTTTTTTCTTTATTAGGATTTGGGATAGATTATTTATTTCTGGCTTTTGCCCCCACCATTTGGTGGTTATTTTTAGGAAGGATGATTGCCGGAATTACAGGAGCAAGTTTCACTACTGCATCCGCATATATTGCAGATATCAGCACCCCTGAAAAAAGAGCACAGAACTTCGGATTGATAGGCGCTGCGTTTGGTATAGGTTTCATCTTAGGCCCGGTGATAGGTGGTTTATTAGGGCAATTTGGTTCGCGAATTCCATTCTTTGCCGCTGCAGGGCTGAGTTTATTGAATACTTTATATGGTTTTTTTGTTTTGCCAGAATCACTTCCGGCAGAAAAAAGAAGGCCTTTTCAAATCAAAAGAGCCAATCCATTTGGTTCATTAATGCAATTGAAAAAATATCCCGCAGTCAGTGGATTGATCATCACCTTAATTTTAATGTACACCGCAAATAACGGACTGCAAAGTACCTGGGCTTATTACGGGATGGAAAAATTCAGCTGGAATGAAGCTTGGGTAGGCTATTCTTTGGGTTTCATTGGTTTAATGATTGGGCTGGTGCAAGTAGTCATCATCCGTTGGGCAATTCCAAAATTTGGACAGGAAAAAAGTCTTTACATTGGTTTGCTCTTTTACAGTTTTGGCTTATTGCTATTTGCATTTGCCCCAAATGGTTTATTCATGTTTATTTTTATTGTGCCTTATTCTTTAGGTGGCATTGCCGGACCAGCTTTACAAAGTATTATCAGTGGCTATGCACCATCTAATGAACAGGGAGAATTACAGGGAGCTTTAACCAGCTTAATGAGTGCCACCACAATTTTCGCTCCTCCCTTGATGACCATGTTATTTGCCTACTTCACCGCAGAAAATGCCCCTATTTTATTTCCTGGAGCTCCGTTTCTATTAAGTTCTATATTGGTATTAATTAGCGTTTACCTGGCACACAGAAGTTTAAAAGCACATGCCTTAAAAGAATCTTAAAACCTTTATGATGCTCAATTGTCAATAAAATAGAAAAATGAGCAAACCAAAATTCTCTTATATTTTTAGATCCTTAAAATACCGCAATTTTAAGCTGTTCTTTGCGGGGCAATCTATCTCCTTAATTGGAACTTGGATGCAACGCTTAGCGGTCAGTTGGTTGGTTTATGACGTTACCCATTCTGCATTACTTTTGGGCTTGGTCACTTTTGCAGGACAAATTCCTTCCTTACTTTTATCTCCTTACGGAGGCACCATTTCAGATCGTCATAGCAGATATAAAATATTGCTCATCACACAAGTTGCCTCCATGATTCAAGCTGGTTTATTAACTATCATGATTTTAGGCGGATTTTATAGTACGCTGGGTGTAATTCTGTTGAGCATGGTTTTAGGTTGCATCAATGCATTCGATATTCCATCCAGACAGTCGCTCATGGTTGAACTGATTGAGGAAAAGCAAGATTTACCAAATGCAATTGCTTTAAATTCAAGCATGGTAAATATGGCCAGGTTAATTGGTCCAATCATCGCTGGAATATTGATCACTTTAGTAGGAGAAGGCATGTGCTTCCTCATCAACACCTTAACTTTTATTCCGGTAATTGGCTCTTTGCTGGCAATGAAGATAAAACCTCGCGAGATCATGCAGAAAGATCAAAGCGTTTGGAAAGGATTATCAGAAGGTTATCATTACTTAAAAACAAAACCCGATTTAAGGCTGATGATTTTATTGATGGCCTGTATCAGCTTTAGCTTAATGCCTATTATTACCTTATTGCCCATTTTTGCAAAAGATATTTTTAAAGGAGACGCGAGTACTTTGAGCTGGCTAGAAGGCGCCATGGGTTTAGGTGCTTTGGCCGGTGCTATTTATCTGGCTGGGGCCAAGAAGATTAAAAACCTATCTAAAACAGTAGTGCTCTCCATTTTTGCCTTTGCAGGTTCCCTTTTATTGTTCTCCTTTTCGGGATGGTTGCCCTTAGCTTTATTTTTTATTTTGATAGCAGGAACTGGTCAGATGATTCAGATATCAGGCTCAAACAGCTTTATTCAAACCCATGTAGATGACAGGATGCGTGGCAGAGTGATCAGTTATTACGCCATGGCTTTTCAAGGGATGATGCCTGTAGGGAGTTTTATCGCAGGCTTTGCGGCCAATCATATTGGTGCCCCGCTAACTTTACTCTTCCAAAGTATATTAGGATTAACTACCGCAACTATTTTTTATTTCCTATTGAAAAAAGTAAGATTAGCTATGGTAAACAAAGAAAGAACAGAAATTAGAACCACACCTGGATTTAATTTTGAAGCACAAGGCTAAAGTTTATATTTGTACCCAATGCGGCATCACCTACATCAAAAATTTCAAAACTTGCTATTAGGCATCATTGATGCTTTTTACCCTCCTTTTAAAAAGATGATGCCTCTACAAACCTTCCGTTATGCGGCATGCGGTGGTGGAAATGCAGTGCTCAACTTTATTATTTTCTCTGTAACTGAAAACTTTATTGTAAAAAAACGGGTGGTTCATGTGATCCCAAACATGGCCATCAGTTCCCACATATTTTCCTTTATGGTAGCTTTTGGAATTACCTTTCCCATTGGCTTTTACTTGAATACTTTCGTTGTATTTGATGGTTCTTACCTGATGAAAAGGATACAGCTGTTCCGCTATTTTTTAATTGTATTGATCTGCATTTTACTCAACTACCTATTTATGAAACTTTTTGTGGATCAATTTGGCTGGTATCCAACACCCGCATACATGTTTACTTTTGTGCTGGTCACTTTGTTCAGCTATTTCTCTCAAAGAAATTTTTCTTTCAAAAAAAGTAAAATATAAATCACCTAATAATCATCAGACTTCCCTTATACACCGGACGTAACGATGAATGGGTATCAATAAGATAAAAATACATGCCTATAGGTAAATCCTTGCCATTTAATTTTCCATCCCATTCTTTAGGATAACCTTTATTCCGATACACAAGCTGTCCGTTTCTATTAAAGATAGAAATATCCGTATCGGTATTACCCAATAAACCTTGAATGGCCCAAACGTCATTCACACCATCTCCATTTGGGGAAAAGGAATTGGTAACTCTTAAATCGTCATCCACCGTTACTTTCACGTCATCTGAAGCTGTGCAACCCGAAACAGGATCAGTGACAGTTAAAGTATAAGTGGTATTCTCTAATGCATTGACCGTTGGCTGTTTTATATTTGGATTGTCTAAATAAATTGCAGGGCTCCATTCATAGGTTAAGCCATTAGTCACTAAAGGATTCATCTTGGTTTGACCTCCTTCTAAAATAAAAATTGGGTAACCTGCATCAACAGTTAATTTTGGACTCACGTTTATTTGAACAGGATTGGAATAAATCCTACATTTTTTTGATTGAATATTTTCCTCTTCGGCTGCGGCCATTCTGTACTGATAACCTTTTAGATCAGCATCACTGATCATTACATTTAATTTAGTGGTTATTTCGTTTGGGATATCTGCCCAACCATTTCCATCATTTAAATCTTCTTGCCATTGATATGCCGGATTGTCATAACCTGCCGATACTAATGCCTCAATGCTGTAGTTTGCACTAGCTTGTTCACAAAGATTTAAGACTGTCCGGCTATTGCCATTGACTAAAGAACCAACGGTAATGGTAGGGCCAAAAGGCCTAAAAGTAATATCATCAATTGCTAAATCATTGCCACAGCCGCCATTAGAATTGTTAATCATCTTGAGCACAATTTTTGAAACTCCATTCGGTGTATCAAATGGAAATGTATATTTTTTCCATTCAGGAGTGCTGGTTGGCGGTATAGAAGAAGTTTCAAATTTCGCCAATAATTCACCATCTTCCTTTTCAATCCTAAAAGTAATATTTGGCTTAATAGGATCATTGTTACAAGTATTTGGCCTACTGAGATTAAGAATAAAAGCCCCCAGTTCGTAGCTCGTTTTTGGGCAGATATTATCTACAGCAAAGGTATAAAACACTCCCGGATCAAAACTTGCATTAACAATCATCATATAGCCATTTTTATCATTAGGCGTATGATCCTCAATTAAATTATGCCAACTACCATTAAAGCAATTACTGGTTTTATTATTGATGACGTAAGAACCGTCAATGGGACAATCATTTCCACTATAGGTATAGGTAGTAATAACAGATGCTAAAGGTGGGCCAATTCCTGAACCTTCTCCAAAATTAATTTCTACCGTTGGGTCACCCAAACTTCCTGTAGTTACTTGGCTGTAGGTATAGAAGCTGAACAACATTAAAATAATGAATAAAAATTGTCTCATCTCTTACGGAGCGGTTTTAAAAGTTCTTCTAAACCATTGAGCTTAATTTCATAAATGGTAGCCAACTGATGTCCCAATTTTCCGGGAGGCCAGCCTTTTGATGCAAACCATTCTAAATAAGAGACTGGTAAATCACATAAAATCCGATCTTTATATTTCCCAAAAGGCATTCTTACTTTTACCAGATCTAAAAGAATTTGAGTATCCATCTAAAAAAAGATCTCTCCTTTAAGATAAGTGATACATCTCCCACTAATCTTTACACGGTCTCCGCAATCCTCTACTTCCAAATCTCCTTCTCTTTCAGAAACTTGTTTGGCTTTCATTTTTGTTTTGTCCAGTTTTCTTGACCAGTAAGGCGTTAATGTGGTATGTGCCGAACCTGTTACAGGATCTTCATTTACACCTGATTTTGGCCCGAAAAACCGGGATACAAAATCAACCTGTGTTCCTTTTGCAGTTACAATGATCCCTCGGCAATCAATTTTTGCCATTTGAACAAAATCAGGAATAATTGATTTCACTTCTGATTCGCTTTCAAAAACAATCATGTAATCAGTTTTGCCTCTGTAAGCTTCAAATGGGATAAGATCAAATGAGGCCAAAATTTCTTCTGAAACCGGTACTTTATAAAATTCATCAGATGGAAAATCTAAGGTTAATAAATCTCCCGTTCTTTCCACTCTTAATATTCCGCTTTTTTGAGAAAAGAAAGTGATTTCATTACCCTGTTCAAATCCAAACTCAAATAATATATGTGCTGCTGCAAGTGTGGCATGGCCACAAAGATCAACTTCCACACTTGGCGTAAACCAGCGGATATGGTATTGTTCCTTTTCTTTCACCAGAAAAGCAGTTTCAGAAAGGTTATTCTCTGCTGCAATTTTTTGCATCAAATCACTAGCTAACCAATGGTTTAGCACACAAACTGCAGCTGGATTTCCTCCGAAAACATGATTGGTAAAAGCATCCGCTTGATAAAGGGTTAATTTATTCATCATTTTTTTGACTAAATGTGAAGGTATGAATTTAGATATATTAGGAGCAATAAAAATTATTTTAGCTCTTAAATACATTCACTAAATTGCATATAGATATTACATGAATTTTAAAATAGAGGTTAATCAACTATAAGGCTGTTAAAATTTGTTAATTAATCAATAGTTTAACAGAATAAATCTAGTTTCGTGTTTAAGATGTTTATTTTAAAATTGACTCGTATTATTTATTAATCTATCTTTGCAGGATGTTTAAAAACAAGAGCTTGGCAATTCTGAGCTTTATTCTATTAATTACCATTGTTTTTACTGGTTGTAAAAGCAAATTTGAGAAGCTGAGAGCCAGTACTGATATCGGTAAAAAGTATCAGGAAGCCATTAAATTGTATAACAATAAGGATTACTCTAAGGCTTTAATTTTATTTGACGACCTGATCCAGAGGTATAGGGGAAGATCAGAAGCGGAAGATTTAAGCTATTACTATGCTTATACAAACTATCAACTAAAGGATTATTTATCCGCTAGGTATCATTTCAAAAACTTTGCAGATACTTATCCAAGTAGCCCAAAAGCAGAAGAGTGCCGGTTTTTAGCCGCTTATTGCTTTTATTTAGATTCTCCTAATTTTTCATTAGATCAAGAGAACACCTATAAAGCAATTGATGCGCTGCAACTTTTTATCAATCTTTATCCAAAGAGTGACCTAGTTGCTGAAGCCAGTAAGTTGATTTTAGATTTAAGAGACAAATTAGAACAAAAATCATATGCCAATGCTCGATTATTCTTTGACATTGGAGATTATCAGTCTGCAGTAATTGCTTTCAGAAATTCTGAAAAAGATTTTCCGGATACGAAGTATGCGGAAGAAATGGACTTTTTAATTATTAAATCTCAATATCTTTACGCCAAAAATAGTTTAGAGATTAAACAGGTAGATAGATACACAGAAGTTATTGAGGAATACAACAGATTTGCAGAAAAATACCCTCAAAGTCAATACCTAAAAGAGGCAACAGGTCTTAAAGACGATGCTTCGAAAGGAATTGAAACCACAAAAGAATTATTAGCAACCTATTCAGGTATAAAAACGGAACAAAAAGATGAGCAATAATCCCCCTATTAACAAACCAACAGTTTCTAGTACTACTGTTACCAGAGATTTAAGAGAATTTGATTTAACTACTCATAACGTTTATGAGTCTTTAGTAGTCATCAGCAAAAGAGCCAATCAAATCGCAGCAAACATGAAAGAAGAACTTCATGGTAAATTAGCTGAGTTTGCAAGTTCTAATGATAACTTAGAAGAAATTTTTGAAAACAGAGAGCAGATTGAGATTTCTAAGCATTATGAAAGAATGCCTAAACCTTCTTTAATTGCAATTGATGAATTCATTCACGGAAAGGTTTATCACAGAAATCCTGCTAAAGAACAAAAGTAATTGTTCTATATTTGAGCATGAGTGATATGCTTAAAGGAAAAAACATTCTTCTTGGCGTTTGCGGCAGCATTGCAAGTTATAAATCAGCAGAACTGGTAAGATTATTTGTAAAAGCTGGTGCAAACGTAAAGATAGTGATGACACAAGAAGCCACTTCTTTTATCACTCCTCTTACACTTTCTACCCTTTCTAAAAACCCTGTTTATTCTACTTATTATCATCCCGAAACTGGTGAATGGAATAACCATGTGGCATTAGGATTGTGGGCCGATTTTATGCTAATTGCGCCAGC
>JBDSHZ010000078.1:0-8294 GCA_039918235.1 Pelobium sp. | reverse complement strand
TCCCAAAACTCATTGCCTAATCAAATATTGCTGAGCCAGGCAATGTGGTAATAGTCTGTTTACCGGCATTGATCAAATCTGCATCTTCTTGTCCATCTATGGGGAAAGGCCCCATTCCTAACAGTCCATTTTCAGATTGCAGTACAACAGAAATACCCTCTGGAATGTAATTGGCAACTAGGGTTGGAATTCCAATTCCTAAATTCACATACATTCCGTCTTTCACTTCTTTGGCTATACGTTTAGCGATTCCGTTTTTATCGAGCATAATTTGATTTGAAAATTTGGTGATTTGAAGATTTGATGATGCTTATGATGATGAATAATTTGATATTTTGATTTGAAAATTTGATGATGCTAATTTGATTTGAAGATTTGGTGGTTTGAAGATTTGATGATGCTTAATTGATTTGAAAATTTGGTGATTTGAAGATTTGATGATGCTTTTGATGGTGAATAATTTGATTTGGTGATTTGAAGATTTGATGATGCCTATATGATGAATAATTGATTTGATGATTATTTAGCTTTACTGGAACTGATGATTTTTGATAGTACTTTGATGATAGATTTGATGTCCTCCAATAATTGTTGATTAAAAGGATAATTTTTTGATTCCTTACAGAGCAATAAAAAATATTCAACCTCATCGGCTTCTTTAGCCGCTATTTTAATTTTATGAATAAAATCTGCTTTGCTTTCCGCATTTTGCGCTTCTCTAACATTTGCACCTATAGAAGTTCCTGCTTTTAAAATCTGATTTGCAAACACAAACTTCCTGTTTTGCTCCAACTCTTCCACAAAAGCAATAATTCCCAATGCAAATTGAAATGTTAAGTCTACGATTAAATTTGATTTATCGTCTCTCATATTAGGTTAGTTCATTATTAAGTCATCCTTTATATCAAGTTCAGTCAATTTTCAAATCACCAAATTTTCAAATCTTCAAATCAATAATACGTTTAGTTAATTTTCAAATCAACAAATCTTCAAATCATCAAATTAATTTATCATCAAATCATATTTCGTTGGTTCATCATCAAATCCTAAAATTTTCAAATCTTCAAATCGTTCTTACAGTCCTTTGTTCAATCCTTTTCTCATAATCCTTACCTTGAAAAATACGATGAACATAAATCCCGGGAGTATGAATCTGATCGGGATCTAACTCGCCGGCAGGCACCAATTCCTCCACCTCTGCAATGGTGATCTTCCCTCCCATAGCCATTACAGGATTAAAGTTTCTGGCGGTAGATTTATAAATTAAATTTCCCATCGTATCGCCTTTCCAAGCTTTTACAATGGCGAAATCAGCTTCAAAAGCCATTTCCATTAAATAATCTTTTCCGTTAAAATTTCTAATTTCTTTTCCTTCTGCAACTTCGGTCCCTACACCTGCGGGGGTAAAAATGGCTGGCATTCCGTAGCCCGCTGCCATACAACGGGTAGCTAAAGTACCTTGAGGCACCAATTCCACTTCCAGCTCTCCGCTTAACAACTGTCTTTCAAATTCGGCGTTTTCTCCAACGTAAGAAGAGATCATTTTCTTTACCTGCTTCCCTTGCAACATCAAGCCAATTCCAAAATCATCTACGCCTGCATTATTAGAAATACAGGTTAAATTTTTTACACCTTTTTTAACAAGGGCCGTGATACAATTTTCGGGAATTCCACATAAACCAAAGCCTCCGAGCATTAAGGTCATTCCGTCCTCAATATCCCGAACAGCTTCATCTGCATGAGCTATTACTTTATTCATTTATAATTGGTTTGTTGCTAAATTAATGCTTTAGCGATAATATGAATCTATTTAAATGAAAATTATTCTGGGCTCACCATCACAATTTTATCATTATTTCCGTTGCTGGTACAAAAATATACTTTGCCATCTTTGGCTACAGCTAAGTCTCTAATCCTCCCAAAATCATTTACTAAAAAATCAGTAGCCGTATCAATGCCAGTTTTATCTGCTTTCAATTTTAACTGCAGTACTTTACTGCCTTTTAACACGGCTAACAGTAAAGAGTTTTTCCATTGCGGAATAAGGTCGGCATTATAGTAAACCATTCCAGAAGGCGCAATAGTGGGTGTCCAAACCATTAAAGGTTCTACTACATTGTTGGCAGTACAAAAGTTACTCTCCGCACTTTTATCACAAAAACCTTCCACATTAGGCCAGCCAAAATTTCTTCCTTTTTGAATGATATTGATTTCATCATCGTTATTTGGCCCATGCTCTGATGAATAAATTTTATCATCTACCATCACTAAACCTTGTGCATTACGATGGCCGAAAGAATAAACATAGCTGTTTGGAAAAGGATTGTCTGACGGAATAGTTCCGTCTAAATTCATTCTCAATACTTTTCCTGAAATGGAGTTTTTATCCTGCGCATTATTGGCATTACCGGCATCTCCCGTAGTGATAAACAATTTATCAGCATAAATCATCAGTCTGCTTCCGTTATGAAAACTATTTGCAGGGATATCCTGCAATAATATTTTAGGCGTATTTAAACTTCCATTACTATAATTATAACGAACTACTTTTTCTTTGTAACCGTTGGAAGAATTATAATTATAAACTAGATACACAAATTGGCTGGTTGTAAAATCAGGATGAAGAACCATTCCTAATAAACCTCCTTCGCCGTTGCTTGCTACATCTGGTACAGTAAAAATTGTGTTTACCTGTTTTGTTTCTAGGTTAATCCGACTGATTTTCCCTCCTTTTTCGGTAAACCATAATTCATTATTCGGTCCCTCTAAAATTTCCCATGGATTACTTAAACCTGTTGCTATTTCTGTGGTTTTTAATTTAACAGGATCAGTATTTACTGAAGTGTTTTCTTTGGCCTTTTTGCAGGAAAGCGCCATGATGATAAAAAATAGAATACTTAAGTGTTTCATATTTAATCGGTTTTAATAAAAAACGAAAATCTAAACTAAATAGATTCTATTTTAGATACACATATGTTATGCCATCTCCTCCTCTATCCGCATGTTCGTCTTCCATTTTATCAACCTGAGGATAATTCTTCAGGTAATTCCTGATCAATTTCCTCAAAATTCCATCTCCTTTGCCATGAATGACCTTAAAATTTGAAAACCCGAACATTACTGCTCTATCAAAATATCTTTCTAATTCTGCCACAGCATCTTCTCCTCGCCTTCCTCTTAAATCTATTTCTGGAGAAAAGGAAGCGGCACTATCGGTATAGGAAGAAGTCCCAAATGTTTTTATCGCTTTTGGAACAGCTTTATTACTTACTTTTTCTACCCTTTTTTTCTTCACTACCGATCTTAATTCTCCAAAAGCGACAATGAGGTTATCTTTGGAGACTTCTAACACCTGAGCGAGGTTGTCAGAATCCATCAATTTCACCCAATCTCCGGCAACTATTTCCAAATTCTCTTTTGGTTTTTGAGCTACTTGAGGTTTTATTTCATTTTTCTTTAATTCGGACTGAAGATTTGCCCTCAAATTTTGAGTAGTTGCTTTATCTGCCTTTGACTCTTTGATTTCAGAAATGGTATTTTCCACCAATTTATTGGCGTCTTTAATGATCTGTTGCGCTTCTAACTTGGCATCTCTGATTAAACCTCTTTTATTTTCATCATAATAAACCTTTAACTTTTCATTCTCTTCCAATAAAGATTGATACTTTCTTCGCTGCTTATCCAATTCAATCTTAGCATCTAGCACTTCTTTTTTATCTCTTTCTAAATCTACTAGCAAAGTATCAACTTTCCGTTGCTGTACGCTGATTTTGCTTTTAGCCAGTGCTATCAGTTTTGGAGACAGCCCGATTTTTTGTGCAATTTCAAAAGCATAAGAACTCCCAGGTTTACCCATTTCTAACATATACATGGGCTGCAGGTTCACATTATCAAAAACCATTGACCCATTCTCTAATCCTTCGGCACTGTTGGCATACAGTTTCAAATTTGAGTAGTGTGTGGTAATCAATCCGAAAGATTTTTTTAGGTTGAGCTGTTCTAATACCGCTTCGGCAATCGGTCCTCCAAAAAGTGGATCGGTTCCTGTACCAAATTCATCAATCAGAATGAGGGTTTTACCCGATGCATTTTCTGTAAAATATTTCATTTTAGAAAGATGAGCCGAGTAGGTACTCAAATCACTTTCTATGGATTGATCATCCCCGATATCTGCAAAAAGTTGCTTAAATATCCCTACTTCAGATTCCGAATCGGCGGGAATAAGCAAGCCGGTTTGAACCATAATCTGCAACAGCCCCAAAGTTTTCATCGCAACGGATTTACCTCCAGCATTAGGTCCAGAAACCAGCAAAATTCTTAAGCCATCATCTAAATGAACATTTAAGGGAACTACGCTTTTCCCGCTTTCTTTGTGGTTCAAAATCAAAAGTGGATGCCTAGCATTCCTCAGCTTAATACGCGTTTCCTTTAGCAAAACTGGCATTGCAGCATCAATCTTTATAGCAAATAAAGCCTTTGCTCTCACAAAGTCTAACTTGGTTAAAAAACCATGGTAAGAAAGCAATAAAGGCACATAAGGTCGCAACTGATTGGTGAGCTCAGTTAAAATCCTGATGATTTCTCTTCTTTTATCAAATTCTAAATCCCTGATTTTATTATTCAGACTAAAAACTTCCTCCGGTTCAATAAAAACAGTTTGCCCAGATGCAGATTCGTCATGTACAAAACCTTTCAGTTTCCGTTTATTTTCAGCCAAAATCGGAATACAAACCCTGCCATCCCTTACGGTTAAACTTCCGTCGGCAACCCAATTATTTTGCTGGGCATTTTTATAAATCTGATCAATTTTCTTTCGGGCTTCCTGCTCCGCTTTTGCAATGGCAGTAGTAATATCAGAAAGCAACCTAGAAGCATTAGGTTTAATCTTCCCCTTCACATCAATCACCGCTTCAATATGTCTTAAAATATTTTTTTCAATAGGCAGGTGCTCAAATAAAGCTTCTAAGTTTGGATAAATCCCATTTCTTTCCTCAAAATAGCGGATAACGGCAAACACCGTTTGTAGCGAACTATAAATCTGAAAAACTTCCTCCTCACTCAAAAAAGTGCCTTCTATTTTTGCTTTTTCTGCCAGTCTTTTGATATCAAAGAAACTCTGAATAGGTAAAGGCTGGTCATCCTGAAGAATGGTTTTAAACTCATGAGTTTGGCGTAGAAATTTGTTGATCTGATCATAATTGCTCATGAACTGCATTTTATCCACCATTCCCCTTCCCATGTCACTGATACAAAAATTCTTGATATCGTCTTTGATATCTTCAAAGCCTAGTTTCTGCAGGCTATTGTTTGGATATACCATCTAATTTCTTTTTCTCCTTAAGCTTTAAAGAATCTAATTTTCTTTTTTTTATGATAAAATCTGCCTTTTTTTTATTCCTTTTTTTCTGGATAGAATCTAGAAAAAGTGTTTTTTTAGTCTGCGCCTTTTCAATTCCATCTCCTTCAGCAGCAATTTGGGCAATTACTTCATCATACATTTTATTCAGCACCTTGGGCTCCTTAGAATAGTATACTAAGCTTTTGCTGAACTTTGTGGAATCTGAATTGTATTTTTTGAAGATGTAATTATAACGGCTATTTGCCTGCATCAAAATGGTGTCCACTGAGGAGACCTGATTGAAATAAGCATCGGTAATGTGCATATCTTTTAAAATACTCACCATTTTTTCTTTCTCAATAATTCCTTTTGGAGCGCTATCTTCCTTGCAAGACGCAAAGAAAAAAACGGTGAAGCAAAACAAGACAAAAAGTTTTTTCATTAAGAGGTATTAAAGCATTTATATTTTTAATTGATTTGGTGATTGAACATCATATTTCCACTAAAGGTTCTTCACAAAGCAAATCATTTGTATTTTTGACAAATAATCCCCTAAAATTACGCATAAATGAGCATTACAGATAATATAAAAGCATTAAAAACTGAGATAGAAAGTGTAAATACAAGATTAGTAGCGGTTTCTAAAACTAAACCAGTAGAAGATGTACTAGAAGCTTATGAAGCAGGCCAACGGGTATTTGGTGAAAATCAAGTACAGGAACTTGCCGAAAAATATGAAAAACTACCTAAAGATATTGAATGGCACTTAATTGGTCACCTCCAAACCAATAAAGTAAAATACATTGCTCCTTTTATTTCTTTGATTCATTCTGTGGATAGCCTTAAATTACTATCAGAAATCAATAAACAGGCGCAAAAAAGTGATCGTACGATTGATTGCTTATTGCAGATTTATATTGCTGATGAAGAAACAAAGTATGGTTTAGGTTATGATGAAGCTATAGAATTATTGGAATCACAGGAATATCAGGAACTGAAAAACATTAGAATTGTTGGTTTAATGGGGATTGCCACCAATACCGAAAACCTAAAACAGATTAAAGAGGAGTTTTATGAATTAAAAACACTTTTTGACGGTATTAAAGCCAGCTATTTTAGAAGAGAAGATTCATTTAAAGAAATTTCTATGGGCATGTCTTCAGATTATAAGGTAGCCATTGAGCAAGGCAGTACTTTGGTTAGGATAGGGAGCGATATTTTTGGGGAACGTGTAATTAAGCATTTTAAAAATCAGGATAATTAATGAGTGTAGAAATAAGATATGCACTAAAATCTGATTGTGAGCGGATGATGGAGCTGATTCATGAGTTGGCTTTGTATGAAAAAGCACCAGAAGAAGTTACGGTTAAAATAGATGCATTTATTGACGCTGGTTTTGGAGAAAAGCCGGTATGGAAAGCTTTTGTTGCCGAGTTGAATGGGAAAATTGAAGGTTTTGCAATATTCTACATCAGATATTCTACTTGGAAAGGTTGCCGTTTATATTTGGAAGATTTCATTGTTACCGAAGAAATGAGGGGACAAGGCATTGGGAAGCTTTTGTTTGAGCGGGTGATTAAAGAAACGAAAGAAAACAATTATGCTGGAATGGTATGGCAGGTTTTAGACTGGAACCAACCGGCTATCCATTTTTATAATAAATATAATTCGGGCTTAGAAGAAGGTTGGATCAATGCTTCTTTAAGTGCAGAACAGATTCAAAAAATAGCAAATGAAATATCTATATAGTTGTTTTATACTCTTCATTCTTTTCTCCTGCCAAAATAATGGCAACAAGCATAATAGTGCAATCACTTCCGATTCTCTTAAATATAAAATGGAGCACTTTAGTTTAAGGGCAACATCATGCGACACTTTACCTGATAGCCTATGTAAGGCTTATGTAAAAGCAACATATCCAATTTTTGAAGGTCAGAAAGAGTTAAATCAATTTATTGATACCCTAGTTTCCTCTGCTCCATTAATTGATAATGGCAAACCAAATGGAATTGAGCTGGCGGCTAAAAAATTCATAAAAGATTATGAAGATTACAAAAAAGAGTTTCCAGATGCATTTGCAGGTTATGAATGGGATCAGACATTAAGTGTTAATAGTCAAGACAAGAACATCATTAGCTTTGTGCATAAAGATTATGTATATACTGCAGGTGCCCATGGTTTAGAAAATGAAATTTATCATAACTGGTCTAAAAAAGAAGAGAGAGAATTAAGTCTTAAAGATCTTCTTATCGAAAATTACACTGAAAAACTAAATAATTTAGCCGAAAAAATATTTAGGAGCGATGAAGGAATCACTGAAACAGCAAGTTTAGAATCTTATTTTTTTGAAAACGAGAAATTTAAATTGAACAACAATTTCCTAATTACTTCTAAAGGTTTGGTGTTTATTTACAATCCTTATGAAATAAAGTCATATGCAGAAGGGAGAACAACCCTCATCATCCCCTATTCTTCCATTCAGGATTTAATAAAGCCCGATGGCTATTTATCAATATATAAAACCCAATAAATGCAGGTATTTAAATTTGGTGGCGCATCTGTAAAAGATGCGGAAGGGATTAAAAATTTAACAGCGGTTTTAGAAATTTATAAAGGAGAGAAACTGCTTATTGTTGTTTCTGCCATGGGTAAAACCACCAATGCTTTAGAAAAATTAGCCGAAAGCTATTTTAATCAACAAGACGATACTCATGAAATTTTTGAAGACCTTAAGAAATATCATTTCGATATCTTAGATCAACTTTTTAAAGATCATCAGCATCCCGTGTTTGATGATATCAGTAATACCTTTGTAGAAATTGACTGGATTATAGAGGATGAACCGGTTGATGGGTTTGATTTCATTTATGATCAGATGGTTTCTATGGGAGAAATTATTTCCACCAGAATCATTAGTCATTACCTTAATTTTATAGGGATAAATAACACTTGGTTA
>JBDSHZ010000077.1:0-5758 GCA_039918235.1 Pelobium sp. | reverse complement strand
TTTTTGAATAGAATAATCTTTATCGATATTCTTTATCACTTCCAGAATGGATTGCACCGCACCCAAATAAAATTTTTGGTTAATGTTCTGGAATTCGTCAGTTTCTTTATGATAATCCTTATGATCTTCTACTCCAAAATAGATAAATGGAATATTTTTAGCGTTAAACGAACCTTGGTCACTCTGGTTGGTCCAGTCATCATGGCCTAGTTTAGGGTCATCATGACCTAATAGAATTTTTGGCTCATTAGTTTTTGTGAAAATATATTTCTTTAAATCTGGATATTTAAAAGTTCCACAAGCGTAAAGTTCATTTTTATCATTATGGGCAATCATATCCATATTAATGTTGATGGCTATGTTTTTAAGTTCAACAGGAAGGTTGGCTACAAAATATTTTGACCCTTGTAGTCCCATTTCTTCTGCGTCAAATGCTACAAAAATTAAGGTATGCTCCGGTTGGTGGTTAGCGAAGTATTCGGCATAAGCCAACACTGCACAGGTACCAGAAGCATCGTCATCGGCACCGTTAAAAATCTTTCCATCTTTAATGCCTAAATGATCATAATGACCAGAAATTACCATTACCCTATCTGTCTTCCCCTGAACATAACCAACAATGTTGGTTCCTTTAACGGTTTTTTTAGCGCTATTAGCGAAAGTAAAAGCTTGTTTATAATTTGGCGCATATGATTTTAAGCCGAGTGCGGTAAAACGTTTGATGATGTAATCTGCAGCCATTTCATTTCCCTTTGTGTCTGTTTTTCTACCTTCGTATTTGTCGTCTGCTAATTCTTTTAAATCGCTTAAAACTTTGTCTTGAATGATTTTTTGCGAGCAACTTGCTAATGGAATAAGAAATAGTAAGGCAATTAAGACTCTTTTGATCATGATGTAAAGCTTAAGGCAGCAAGCTAAATGCTACAGCCGGTTTGTAAATTTAAATAAAATGGAGTGTAGTTTATAGGATCAAATTTCATGGTGATATGGTTCATTACGCAACTTCTCTTAAATCAACGGCTACCACTCTAGAAACACCTTGTTCTACCATGGTAACGCCATAAATAATATCTGTGCTGGCAATGGTTTTTTTGTTGTGAGAAACTACAATAAACTGAGATTGCCCAGAAAAAGTTCTGATGATGTTATTGAATTTATCAATATTGGAATCATCTAAAGGAGCATCCACCTCATCAAATATACAGAATGGAGCAGGTTTAAGCAGATAAAGCGAGAAGAGTAGGGCAGTGGCGGTCAATGTTTTTTCACCTCCGGAAAGCTGGTTGATAGATAAAGGACGTTTACCTTTTGGCCTTGCAATAATATCAATGTCTGATTCTAAAGGCTCATTTGGGTTCGTTAAAATTAAATCGCAACTGTCTTCCTCATTAAAAAGGGAACGGAAAACCTTCATAAAATTTTCTCTTACCAAAACAAAAGCGTCCATAAATTTCTCTTTCGCTAGGTTGTCAATCTCTTTGATGGTCTGCATCAGTGAAAGTTTGGCTTCTGTAAGGTCTTTTTTCTCTTTCTGGATAAAATTATACCGCTCCTCCATCTCCTGATAAGCTTCCATTGCCATTGAGTTGATGGCTCCAAATTCTTCTAACTGACGTTTCAGTTTTTCTACTTTTTCTTTTACTTCTTCTTCATGATCTTCTTCAGAAGGTTCATCATCCAATATATCTTCAATATCAATGTTAAACTCTACCGCTAAACGCTCTTTTAAAGCGTTCAATTCAATCTTCAGATTGTTTTTTTGATCTTTAATTTCGTTGTTGAGTATTTCTGCTGTTTCTCTTTTCTTTCTTAACTCAGTCTGCTCATTTTCTAAATCATTGATTTTTCCCCTCGTTTCGTAATAATCTTTTTCCGCATCTTGTACAGCCTTTTCCATTTCTTCCTTTTGCTCGTACATGGCTATCAAATCTTCATCATTATGATCTACATGTTGAAAAGTCTGGAGAATTTCTGCTTTTGTTTTCTCCAATTGTTCTTGGTTTATAGCTATCCTACTTTCTAAGTTTTCTTGTTGACTTTCTCTGTATTCCAAATCTTTATCAATCCCGTTCACCTTGTTTTTTTGCTGATGAAATTTTAGGTTTTCTGTGTTAAATGCAGTTGAACGTACCGTTAAAAACTCACTCAACTCGGCATAAGCCATGTGGGATGCTGACAAATCAGCTTCCATTGCATTCTTTTGAACTTTTAAATCTGCAATTTTTGGAGAAATAGCGATTAAAGAGTTGGAAATATTTAACAGTTTATCCTCAATATCCTGTTTGCGGTTTTGGCTATTTTGAATAAAAGCTTGGTATTGTTCCTGTTTTGTTTGCACAGAAATCAGTTCGTTTTGTAAAAGATTGATCTCTTTCTGAAAAGCTTGAATTTCAAAGGTTTTAGTGTAAGCTTTTAAAGAGGTTATTTTAATGTTTTGCTCTTCAATTTGCAGATTTAAAGTTTTAATTTCTTGCGCTAAAGATTTTATTTCTTTAGCAAGATTATCCATGTTTTTTGCCCTGCCTATTCTTTTTCCTTCAAATAAACCTACAGAACCTCCAGATAATGTAAAAGCAGTTTTATAAAACTTTCCTGAATTCCCTATCAGCACCATCCCTTTAGGAACAATTGTAGCGTTTAAGTTATTTTCCTGTTCATCAGGAATTAAATAGACATTCTGTAATAGGTGACTGCCCAAATCTTTATACTTTTTATCTATTTCCACCACGCTTAAAGCAGCTATTGCTTGGTTTGGAACTGGGCTTTCTAAAATTTCTTTTTCTTTGATGCGGTCTAAAATAAAGAAGTTTGCTTTTCCCCTTGCCGCATTGCTCAATAACTGTATGGCTTCAATAGCATCTTGATAACTTTCAACCACATAATGGTTCATTACAGGTTCTAAAAAGTTTTCAACGGCCACTCTATAATCCTCTTTACAATACAAAATATCTGAAAGGAGCGGGGCATCTTTATTCCATTGTGGATTTTTCTTTAAAAAGCGTATCGATTCAGGGAAACCTTCTAAATTATCTACTAAGCTTTTGGTGAGGTTGTATTCATTCTGTTTGGCATCAACTTTTCTGCTGGCTTTATTCAAGAAATCTTTATTTGCAGAAAGTTGGTCTTCTGTAGCTATCAGTTGTTCTTGTAATTCTTCCTCCTGCTTTTGCATATGGTCAAACTCATGTTGTTTAGCTTCCAGTTGTGATACCAATTTGATAACCGCTTTATTAAATTCGGTAAGTTCTGTCTCACGGCTTGCGGTATCTTCCAAATTTCTACGGCTTTCCTGCGTTAAAGCTTCCTGTTGGATATGAAGGATATCCAACTCTTTTTCAGTTTGATAAAGCGAAGTTTGTAATTCACTGTTCTCTTTTACCTGTTGGTCTAATCTCGCTTTTTTAGATTGCTGTTGCTGTCTTAATTCTTCAACTTCTTCTTTTAATTCCGCTAGCTCGGAAGTGAGTTTATTTAAGATTTGTTCTTCCTGCAAACGATCTTCGTTTAACCGTTTTACATTATAATGAACATGCTGTAACTGCGTTTTGTCTTTATCCAGTTCTTCATTCAGCCTGCTTTCTTTATCCTGAAGGAATTTTAATTGTTCGTTTTTGATTTTTTTATCGCTTTCATAAGCTCTTATTTTGGCAACAAAATCATTGGTTGCTTTTTGCTGCACCGATAGATTTTTTTCCTTGTTAAGGTTACTGAATTTGTGCTTTTGAATTGATGCATCCAATTCATCAATTTTTGTAAGGATAGCAGTTTTATCTGTCTGCTGAATTAGATCCTGATGTTCTAACTTTTCTAGTGATTTTCTAAAATTGACAATTTTAAACGATGCGAAAACCAAGCTCAATATCTTGTATTGTTCTTTTAAACGATAATAACGTTCGGCTTTTTTAGCCTGATTTTCTAAAGTTTTTAGGTTCTTCTCTATTTCAAATAATAAATCTTCTACTCTTGATAAATCAGTTTCTGTATCTCTTAATTTATTAAAAGTCTGCTTTTTACGGAGTTTGTATTTAGAAATACCTGAAGCTTCTTCAAATAAATTTCTTCTGGAGCCTTCTTTATTGGCAATGATTTCATCAATCATTTTAAGCTCAATAATGGAGTAAGAATCGGCGCCTATTCCAGTATCTAAAAAAAGATCAGTAATATCTTTTAAACGGCATTGTACATCGTTCATCCGGTATTCCGATTCTCCTGTTCGGTACAATTTCCTGGTGATGGTGACCGTAGAAAATTCAGTAGGTAAAATATTTTTGGTATTGTCAAAAGTTAAGGACACTTCCGCTAGATTAGCTGGTTTTCTTGTCTTAGTACCATTAAAAATTATGTTCTCCATCTTTTCAGACCGGAGCATACGTGTACTCTGCTCACCCAAAACCCATCTTATCGCATCTACCACATTAGATTTTCCACAACCGTTTGGCCCAACAATAGCGGTAACGCCCTCATTAAAATTGATGGTAATTTTATCGCCGAAACTTTTAAAGCCTTTTATTTCTAACTTATCTAATTGCATTTGCGCCAAAGAGAATGGAAGGCTCAAAATAGGGAATTTTATGTAAAGCTGAAATACGGGAAAGGCTTATTTCTTAACAATTTAAAATTTAAAAACCCATGCTTTACAGTTGAAAACATGGGTTTTTAAATTAAGCTACTTCAGCATTCATAAAAACAAAATTATGATCAAACACATCCAGTTTTATCTTGCTGTCGCGATCTACTGTTCCTGCTAAAATCTGTTTGGAGAGCTCGTTCAAAATTCTTTTTTGAATCACTCTTTTTAACGGACGGGCACCAAATTGTGGATCGTAACCTAATTCGGCAAGCCAGTCTAAAGCTTCATCAGAAGCTTCGATACTGATTCCTAATTCTGCTAAAGATTTTTTTACATCAACAAATTGCAACTTTACAATATCCTTGATTTCATCTCGGTTTAAGGGAGTAAACATGATGATTTCATCAATCCTATTTATAAATTCAGGGCGGATGGATTTTTTCAATAATTCAAACACCTCATTTTTGGTCTTAGCAATTACTTCCTCCCGGTTGTCATCCACCAAATGGCTGAAATTCTCTTGTATTAAATGTGAGCCGATATTAGAAGTCATAATGATGATGGTGTTTTTGAAATTCACCAGTCTGCCTTTATTATCCGTTAAACGTCCGTCATCTAAAACTTGTAAAAGAATGTTGAACACATCAGGGTGAGCTTTTTCAATCTCATCCAATAGGATAACAGAATAGGGCTTTCTTCTAACGGCTTCTGTTAATTGTCCGCCTTCATCATAACCCACATAGCCGGGAGGGGCGCCAATTAATCTAGAAACCGAATGTCGCTCTTGGTATTCACTCATGTCTATCCTAGTCATGGCATTTTCATCGTTAAAAAGAAACTCCGCCAATGCTTTGGCTAGCTCAGTTTTACCAACGCCCGTGGTGCCTAAGAAAATGAATGAGCCAATGGGTTTACGTTTATCTTGCAACCCTGCTCTAGAACGACGAATGGCGTCTGAAATAGCTTCAATTGCTTCATCTTGACCAGCAACTCGCTTATGCAACTCGTCTTCCAAATGCAATAATTTTTCGCGTTCACTAGCAATTAGCTTCGTAACTGGAATACCTGTCCAGCGAGCCACTACACCTGCAATATCATCGGCAGTAACCTCTTCTTTAAGCATTCGGCTATCGCTTTGCAAGTTTTCAAGCTCCGCTTTTACCTTTTCTATTAAATCTTGAGATTCCT
>JBDSHZ010000076.1:0-5359 GCA_039918235.1 Pelobium sp. | reverse complement strand
ACTATTAAAGACCTTAAAAAAGGAGATTATGCAGTTGCACTTTATCATGATTTGAATTCGGATAAAATATGCAATCTTAGTTTTTTAGGGATTCCAAAGGAAATGTACGGTTTTTCCAATAATGTGAAGCCTAAACTTTCTGCACCTGCTTTTTCAGATTGTAAGTTTTCGGTCAATAGCAATAGCACTATTTCAATTAATTTAATCAATTAAATATTTTATTTTATTGCTTATTATTACTCCGCTAAGGTTAAAGCAGCACTGCTAAGTCTATTTATTGATAGGCACAATTTCCTATGGTAAGGCTTTATAATTTTATCCATAACTTGCAGAAATCCCTCATCAGTTGATTAATCCACTCTTAAAAGCTAACCGACCAGCAATGGTTGATGCGAATATTAAAACCATTTCTTTTAGAAAAGGGTCAGATTTAGATTTTACCATTGAAACAATTCTAGCAGAGCAATATGTGATGGTAGATGGGCAATACGCTTTAGGATTGGAGCTTTTGCATGAATTACAATTGGTGTTAAAATCCCGACTTTCATCAGAAAAGGATAATGATTCAAAAGAAACTTTTTTAGAGCAAAGAGTCTATCGGAAATCATTTCGTTTCTATTCTCATTTTATCCTACTGCAAATTAGACAGCATCAGTTAACGGTTAAAAAATCACCAGAGATTGGTTGGTTGAAAAAGCTTTATCCTGAGCAGACTGATTTTATTTTACCTTTTCCAGATGTTCAAGGATTAAATAGTTCTTGGCAATGGTACCTAAAGGGAATTACTATTCCTGTATTAAGAAATAAAATCCATCCTTATTATGGTGTTTATTTCCCTACCCGTTTTGAGCATCTTTTCCTTTTGGATAATTGGTTGAATCACTATTCTGGCCCAAAAAAAACAGCGATAGACGTCGGTGTAGGCAGTGGCGTACTTTCTTTTTTATTGGTAAAGCATGAATTCCAGAAAGTATTTGCAACAGATATCAATGTAAACGCCATTATTGGCCTAACCGAACTGATGGGAGAGACCAAACTCTCCAGAAAGATAGAGACCGATTTTGCGTCGCTATTTGGGAAATGGGAAAAGCCAACAGAACTGATTGTTTTTAATCCACCTTGGTTGCCTGCCACACAGGAACTTGAGAATTTGGATGAAGCCATTTATTATGATGAAAAGCTCTTTCCTGTTTTTTTTGCAGAAGCTAAAAAGCGGTTACTTCCTGACGGGAAAATTGTGTTGCTATTTTCTAATCTGGCGCAGGTTACAGCCGTTTCTGAAATTCACCCCATAGAACAAGAATTGGCAGAAGGAGGAAGGTTTCAATTGGAAAGATGTATAAGAAAACCAGTGAAAAAAGCTTCAGACAAAACCAAACGTGACCAATATTGGCGATCGGAGGAAATGGTGGAATTATGGGTTTTGGGGAATGTTTGATGAAATAACGTTTTGATTTTGAATGTTTTTCGCTGTATATTTGATTATGACTACTGCTATACTTGATAAGATAAAACTTTTGCCTGAAGCAAAGCAACAAGAAGTAGAGGATTTCGTAAATTTTTTAGCCACAAAATATCTAAGAAAAAAAGAATCTGTGGATAAAGCAATTGAGAATGAACGCAAGAAAAATGCAGGAAGATTGAAAAACGAAATCAAAATGAGTAACGATTTCAATCATACCCCAACTGATTTTCAGGATTATATTTAATGGCTTTATTACTTGATATCCAAGTAATGATTTGGTTAGAAGAAAATCCTTCTAAAATAGCTGAATCAACTAGAAACCTTATTTTCAAAGAAAAAGAAGTTTATTATAGTCATGTTTCTGTTTGGGAAATGGCTATAAAAATCAAAACAGAAAAGCTATTCTTAAATCAAACACTGGAAACTTTTATTCGTAATTTCCAGAGCGATTATCACTTTCTTCCCCTACCAATTTCTGCAAATCATATTTATAAAACTCAAGAATTGGATTTTTATCATAAAGATCCTTTTGACAGATTGTTGATTGCTCAATCTTTAATAGAAAATATACCTCTTGTAAGTTCGGATAGTATTTTCGATAGCTATTTGAAAAATAGAATTTGGTAATCTGTGGATTGCAAATCCTTCTTATTTTGAGTTCGAGATGCGCAAAAGCTAACCTCAAGAACAGCGTGAAGAGGTCTCGCAAATAGGTTTTTTTATTGAATGGTTAAAAACTATTGTTTGTTAATGAATCCTTAGTAAAGTTGTTTAAGATTTGAGATCATCACAAAACATAATTAATAAATAACTACGTTACCTTTAAAATAAATCACAAACATAGCTATGAAACTACTACTCATCTTATTCAGCATTTATATCAGCACTTTTCAGAAAAGCGAAACCTATAACTTAACCCTTTCCATATCTAATATTAAGGAAGTAAAGGGAGGGATTGGACTCAGCGTTTTTAATAACGCATCTTCTTTCCCAAAAAAAGATGGTGCCTATAAAACCTATTATTATAATGTAACTGGTAAAACCATGAGTATAACCATAAAAGACCTGAAAAAAGGCGATTATGCATTGGCCATTTACCATGATGCAAATGGGGACAAAGAATGCAATCTCAACTTTTTAGGGATTCCAAAAGAAATGTACGGTTTCTCTAATAACATTAAACCCAAGCTTTCGGCACCTTCTTTTGCAGATTGTAAAATTGACTTGAATAGCAATAGTGCCATCACAATTAAATTGATTGATTAGGCAAAGTAATTCATGCGGTTGATTTTTGAAATCATGCTTATCATTTAGCAAAATCATGCTTATGATTTCCTAGAGTTGTAAGCATGATTTTTTATTTCATGCGCATGATTTGCTTTTAGTTAAATAAAAGGAAAGTTCACTTAAATAGGTTTTTAAATCGGGGAGTTTCAAAACTCTTTTTTATTTGTGAATCCTTAGTCAAGCTTCGCTTAAAACTAAGGACAGTTGGTGTCTTAAATGACTGAATTAAATATTCCTCAGAATCCTAGCAGCATGATGAACTCTTAAAATACCGATATATTCAGATTTGATTTTATAAACCAATCTGTAATTTCCTTCAATTAGCTCTCTGATACTCTCGGTGTTAAATTCTGGAACAATCTTTCCTGATTCAGGAAATTTCTGTAGTTGATCAACTCTTGAGGTGAGTTTTTGAATATATCTTTGAGCGTAAAATTTAGAGTCTTGGGCAATGTAATCATGAATTGATTTTAAATCGTTAACGGCTAAATCAGTCCAAATGATTATTACCATTTTTTAATCAGTTCTTTTACCTCTTCGTGAGGTTGAGTTTTTCCTTCGTCAAGTTGAATGAATCCCGCTTCTACTTTTTCAATGAAAACCAATTTTTCAATAAGCAATTCCAAATCAAAATCATTTGGCATTTCATTGATTGCTTCCATTGCATTTGACTTTTTCATCCTATTTCTTTTGCTCTAAAATACGGTTTTATATGATTTTTTGTAAGTTTTTTATTTACTTTTATTAAAGTTAAAGTGTGAACTAGAAAAGGAAGGGTTCTTGATTTTCAGTATTGAGCTAATTTTTAATGGTGATATTAATAATCAACATAAAATGAACAATCAGATCTTTAATGCTAGAGGTGCTGAAATCGAAATCGAAGCATTTCATCCGGGAGAGTTTTTGCTCGAAGAGATTGAAGCAAGAGCAATACAAAAAAAAGATTTTGCCAGCGAAATCGGTATTTTCCCAAATAACTTAAGTTTAATTTTTGCAGGTAAAAGAGATATTTCCGCATCTCTTGCCATTAAAATAGGCAAAGCATTAGGAACAAGTGGTGAATTATGGTATAATTTGCAATCTGCCTATACTTTTCAACAAGCATTATTAAAGGAAATGGAAGAGGCATAAAACGCAAATCTTTCATCATTTCTATCAAATCAACCAAAAAAACTAAATCTCTACCAATTTACTATACATTCTCCAATCCTCCCCAAAATCATTAGATTTGTAACGCAAAATCAAAGGCTTAGGAATTGAATTTTTACCTTTTATATTTTCTGGTTGCCATTTCCATTTTCGGCTTTATTGCCACCTTTTCTTTGGTGAGCGTATATGCCGAGCGTAAGATTTCGGCTTTTATTCAGGACCGTTTAGGTCCCATGGAAACCGGGAAATTTGGTTGGTTGCAAACCGCAGCAGATATTCTCAAACTCATTCAGAAAGAATATATTGTTCCGGCTTTGGCCGATAAAGTGCTGTTCACTATTGCACCAGTCATTATTTTTGTAGCGGTTTATTTGGGTTTTGTGGCTTTGCCATGGGCACCTGGATTGGTCCCCGCCAATATGAATTTGGGCGTATTTTATGTTTTCGCTATCATTTCTGTGGAGGCTTTAGGGATTTTGATGGCGGGTTGGGGCTCCAATAATAAATACAGTTTGTTGGGAGCGGTACGCTCAGTAGCGCAAATGGTTTCTTACGAAATTCCTATCGGCTTTGCTATTATTTCGGCTGTGATGATTGCCCAAACATTGGATTTACAGCTCATCAATTATAATCAAGGAATTTTAGCTATTGAGGAAATCAAGTTTTTAGGCTTTTTGGAAGTGAATAAAATAGGAGGCTTTTTGGCGTGGAATGTTTTTCAGGCACCACATTTATTAGTGGCTTATGTCATTTATTTCATTGCTTCATTGGCCGAATGTAACCGGGCACCTTTTGATTTACCCGAGGCGGAATCTGAGCTGATTGGGGGTTTCCACACAGAATATACCGGATTGCGGTTTGCATTTATATTTTTAGCCGAATATGCCATGATGTTTTTAGTGGCCATGTTGGGGGTAACTTTATTTTTAGGCGGTTGGAATACACCTTTGCCAAATATTGGAAGCATCCATTTGGCTGATTATACCACCGGAATTTTCTGGGGGATATTTTGGGTAATGGGAAAATGTTTGTTAGTGGTGGCTGTACAGATGTGGATCAGGTGGACCTTGCCACGTTTACGCGTAGATCAGTTGATGACGCTTTGCTGGAAGGTGTTGACGCCATTGGCTTTTGGGTGTTTGGTGATTTCTGGATTGTGGAGATTGTTGGTATGTTGATGTTTTTAACCACAGAGAACACAAAGGTTTCACACAGAGGGAGAGGAGCGAAAATTACATCCTCAATCTTTGCGTAAAACTTCTCGAACTTTGCGTGAAATTTTAACCACAGAGGTCGCAGAGCACACGGAGCTAGATGGATAAAAGGTTTAATGTTAAGCTTTGCGTAAAACTTTGCGAGCTTTGCGTGAAATTTTAACCACAGAGGTCGCAGAGAACACGGAGCTAGATGGATAAAAGGTTTAATGTTAAGCTTTGCGTAAAACTTTGCGAGCTTTGC
>JBDSHZ010000075.1:0-20654 GCA_039918235.1 Pelobium sp. | reverse complement strand
TATTATTTTAAAAAAAGAAAGCCACCTAATAGGTGGCTTTTCAAGTAGCGGGGAGCAGGATCGAACTGCCGACCTCAGGGTTATGAATCCTGCGCTCTAACCATCTGAGCTACCCCGCCGTGTGATGGCTAAAATTTCAAGTTGCAAATATAGACGAAATTACGTTCCTTTAGAAAAAGAATGTAAAAAAAATTTTTACCTACTTTACATCAGTTCTTATTAAAAAATCAAATGAGCGAAAAAGTTAAATTCACCTTAGAGTACGAGATTAGGTCATCATCAAAAATATTATATAGTTTTATTAGCCAACCAAATGGTTTGGCAGAGTGGTTTGCAGATGATGTACGTGTGAGAGATCATATATATACCTTTGTTTGGGATGATGGTGAAGAGCAAAAGGCGAAACTTTTATCTTTTAAAGAGAACAAATCTGTAAAGTTCCATTGGATTGATGATGAACCTTATACCTATTTTGAATTGGAGGTTGTAAAAGACGAATTGACCAATGATGTTGCGCTAGTGGTCACAGATTTTGCCTTGCCAGAAAACCTTAAAGATCGTCAGGCGATCTGGAAAGTTCAGATAGAAGAGTTGTTAAGCGTAATAGGCGCTTAATTTTTTCTATTTTTGAGGTGTGAAGAAGATCCATCTACTCCTGCTTAAAGCATTCATAAGGCCATTTATTGTCACGTTTTTTATTGTGATGTTTTTGCTTTTGATGCTTTTTCTTTTTAAATATATTGATGATTTAATTGGGAAAGGGTTTGAATGGTACGTGATATTGCAACTGCTAATGTATGCGGCAGCTACCAATGTTGCTATGGCTTTACCTCTTTCCATCCTGCTTTCTTCTATCATGACCTTTGGAAACCTTGGGGAGAATTATGAATTGGTGGCTATAAAATCTGCAGGGATTTCCTTACAAAAAGCAATGGCCCCTTTGTTTATCCTGATCACTTTTCTTGGAATAGCTGCGTTTTTATTTTCTGATTACATGTTGCCCATAGCTAATTTAAAAATGGGTGCGCTTTTATATGATGTGAGAGAGCAAAAAGCTGCTTTTTTAATTGAGGAAGGGGTTTTTAACAATAGTATTCCTCAATATTCCATTAGGGTAGAGAAGAAAATAGAAACCGACAGCGGTCAATTGCTAAAGGATATTGTGATCTATGACCAAACTAAAGGAACTGGAAATACCAATGTGTTAATGGCTAAAGAAGGAGAAATGTATAAAAGCCCTGGTGGCAATTTTTTAATATTGCGGTTAAAAGACGGGGTTAGATATGAGGAAAGTCAAGGAAACTCTGGATATAACCCACGTCAGCAACTTACCCGTTTAAGGTTTAAAGAAACAGAACAAAAGTTTGATTTGTCCAGTTTTCAATTTAAAAGGGAGGATGAAAGCCTTTTTAAGAATAATTACGCCATGTTAAATAGTAAGGAACTGATCATTTCCAGAGATTCAGTTGCTAAATTAAATGACAGCATTTCAAATATTACCTTAAGAGATATCAAATCCTATTATAAAATATATTATCAAACCAAAGGTTATAAATCTTCTAAGCCAATTAAGGGTCTCAATTTTAAAAAGGACGGTATTTTTGCTGGCATTGATACTGTTACCAGAACAATTGTTTTATCCAATGCAAAGGAAAACGCAAAAATTATTCAGGAAGCTGTTTCACGAATAGATTTGCAATCCTCCGACTTTATTACAGTCATGAGAAGATATATGATTGAGTATAATAAGAAATTTACCTTGGCAGTTTCCTGTTTAGTATTGTTTTTTATCGGAGCTCCATTAGGTGCAATTATTAGAAAAGGTGGATTAGGTTTGCCAGTGGTTGTTTCCGTTGTATTCTTCCTCATCTATCATATCATTAGTACGGTTGGAGAAAAATCTGCAAAAGAAGGGAATCTTTCTCCTGTAATGGGAATGTGGATGGCTATTTTTATTTTAACACCCTTAGGATTGTTTTTAACATATAAAGCTACTATTGATTCTGCTTTATTTGATGTGGATGTATATAAAAATATTTTCAAAAAGTTATTCAAGCGTAAAGCAAAAGCTTAAATGGAATTTCTTTTTTGATATTGATTTCAAATCCTACTTTATACCATACTGATCTATTTAATTCTTTAAAAAACAGAATTGTCTATAATTTTTGTTGCACTGTTGATCAGATTTTAATGATTTCTCCATGGTTTTTTATTGCACCCTGTTGACGGTTTCTGTAAGCACAAATCTCGCAACCATTAATAAATTGGTTAAATTTGTCCATTATTTTCTGATAATGAATTTGCTCTTTTTTTAGATATTTTGAATAAATCAAAGGAGTAAATTTGAATATTGGGAGGTTACTCAAAGATAAATTATGTTAAACACCATAGAAGAAGCAATAGAAGATATTAAGGCTGGTAAAATTATCATTGTAGTTGATGATGAAGACCGCGAGAATGAGGGTGATTTTTTAACTGCAGCAAGAAATGCTACGCCTGAGGTAGTGAATTTTATGGCTACACATGGTAGAGGTTTAATTTGTGCCCCGCTTACGCAACAAAGATGTCAAGAGCTTGAATTAGAATTAATGGTAGGCAGAAATACGGCTACTTTTGAAACTAACTTTACTGTTTCTGTTGACCTAATAGGTCATGGTTGCACTACGGGGATATCAGCATCTGATAGGTCTAAGACCATTTTAGCATTGATTGATCCAGCAATTAAATCAGAGGATCTAGGTAGGCCTGGTCATATTTTTCCATTGATTGCAAAGAATGGCGGGGTAATAAGAAGAGCCGGACATACTGAAGCAGCAATTGATTTATCAGTTTTAGCAGGTTTAGAGCCTGCAGGTGTGATTTGCGAAATCATGAACGAAGACGGTGAAATGGCCCGCTTGCCAGAGCTTAAAAAATTGGCAAAGGAGTTGAATATGAAAATTATTTCTATCGAAGATTTAATTACCTACCAGCTTAGGACCCAATCTTTAATCAAAAAAGAAGTGTCTGTAAAATTGCCTACCGAGTGGGGAGAATTTGAGATGGTAGCTTTTACACAGATCAATACCAATGAAAATCACCTTGCATTGATCAAAGGTTCTTGGGAAGAAGATGAACCTATCTTGGTACGGGTGCACAGCTCATGTATTACAGGAGATATTTTCGGTTCTTGCCGATGCGATTGTGGCCCTCAATTACATAAATCTATGGAGATGATAGAAAAGGAGGGAAAGGGTTTAATTGTATATATGAACCAGGAAGGTAGAGGAATTGGCTTAGTAAACAAGCTAAAATCTTATAATTTGCAAGAATCTGGGATGGACACTGTTGACGCAAACCTAGCTTTAGGCTTTAATATGGACGAAAGGGATTATGGTGTTGGCGCTCAGATATTAAGAACCTTAGGCGTAAGGAAAATGCGATTGATGACCAATAATCCAACTAAAAGAGCAGGTTTGATTGGTTATGGATTAGAAGTTGTGGAAAATGTACCCATTGAAATTGCATCTAATAAGCATAATGAGCTTTACCTTAAAACCAAAAGAGATAGAATGGGGCACACCATTATGAAGAGCGGTATTTAATTTTCTTCTTCTTGTTTTTTGGCGGGTAAAATAGGCGTTTTCATAGTTTTACTACGTTCTTCACTTTCTTTTTGCTTTTGTTCTTCGTCTTTTTTGTTGCGTCCAAATGTTTTCTTCAAAAACTCATCAAATGTATCATACTCCTGTGTGTAAACTAAGCTTGTCCCGTTGATGTAAATATCGCTGTTCAAATTGAAAAAATCTCGGTTTGCAGGTCTCTGGAATAATTTCCCTACAAAAGAACCATCTTTTCTAATGTCAAAACTTAGCTCCGCATCTCTTGTGAAATCATTAAAACCTGAATCGAAAACTCCAGCACTAAAAGCACTGTTGCCATAAGTATTACTTGCCAAACTACCGGTTAAATGCATTCTTCCTTTAAAAAAGTTAATTCCGAAATTGAAATCGTTAAAAGATCTAATATTAAAATCCAGATTTTTTAAACCCAATGATTGGGAGATGATGTTATTTAGTTTGCTAAAAACCAATTCTGATCCAGAAGTGAGTAAAGTTTGCTCATTTAAGCCACCAATACCTGCACTTGAATTACCATTAAAGCTATTTCTTACCACCAAATTGATTACTTGTTGGGCTTTGTTATCCTTATCATTTAAATAGCCTTGTAAAGCAGTAGTAACCTCCGTATTATTTGGAAAGTTTAAATCAAAATCAATATTAGGATTTAGTAAAGACCCTTCCAAAATCATCTCTGCTTCCGTGTTCACCAATGAATTTTTACTCGCATCAGGAACATTTCTTCCTGCGGCCGCATATAAGGGCACTAAAGAAGCTCTTGTTGAATAAACTGCTCTTAAATTAATCTCGGCATCACTAGGGTCGCCTGTCCAGCGGATAGATCCACCTTTTCTGATTTCAAATGTTTTATTGATAATATTGTTTGCCGTAAAGTCAAACTCTCCTTCATTAAGGATATAATCTCCCCTCATCTCAAAATCACCTATAGAAGTGATTTTTAAGTTGAGCTGTGCATTTCCTTTACCACTTAGGTTTCCCACCTCAGTGAGGATATTCACTTTTGAGGCTTCATCAACGGTAAGGTCAAATGTCATGCTTAAACCGTTAAAAGAATTGTACTTAGTGTTTTTATTTAAAGTAGAATCTTTAGCAACGTAAATAATAAAATCTGATGAACCAACGGTAGAAGCACCATTTAATGGGATGGTAAATTCAGTTCCCTCTTCTGTTTTAGCTTTGATGTTGATTTTCATGGCATCAGTAGGGCCAACAAAACTGAATGTACCGGTACTAAATGCTTTACCAAAATACAGAGGGTTATTTTTTGCAGTGGTATTTAATGCCATAAAATTATTGGCTTCCAATTTTACATTGATGTACGGGTTGCTGGGGTTTTTAATGTCAACAGTTCCATTTGCAATTGCTGTGTGGCCATTAATATCTTTCAACGTTAAATCGTTAATTTTTATAATGCTGTTATCAACAGAAACTTTATCATTAATGGTATAGGCGGTTTGCAGATAATTCACCATTAAGCCCGCATTAATAAGTTCTAAGTCTCCATTGATCATAGGATTACTGAATTTTCCAGTAACCTTTAAATCCGAAGAAACCTGCCCTTTAAGATTAGAAACCAATTCTTTCACAAATGGTTCAATAATAATCAGTTCAGTTTTATCTAATAATAAATTAAGGTCTAAGTTATTTGTTTCGCTTTTAATGTCCACATTTCCTTTAATGTCCATCGTCTTAATTTTATTTTTAAAGATGACAGCGTCTACATCAATTTTATTAGTGGAGTTGTTATAATTAGATGCAATGGTTAAATCTCCAATACTGGTCTGGTTATATTTAAGAGAATCTATGGTCACTTCTGATTTAATTTCAGGAGTGCCCAAAATTGCCGAAAGGTTGGCTGTACCATTCATGGTGCCACTAAGGCTTACGCCAAAAGTTTTGGTAAGCTGCGTTAAGGAACTCATTCTTAAGTTTTCAATGACTACTTCTAAACCGTCATCAATTGATTTAGAAATGGCCCCATTAATGGCAACCAATTGGTCTTCACTAGAAAGTTCAAAATTATCGATAATGGTTTCATCTTTTTCAAACTTAATTCCTACTTGGTCTTTTATTTTCCAAACCTGATTGTCTATGATCAAATCTGAGGGAAGCAGGCTTAATTTTGCCAGCGTATCCGTGTCAAACTCTACCAATCCGTATAAATCGAGTTGATTGACAGCATCTTTATCAGATAATTTCACGTTGAAAGTAAGGCTGTCATTCTTCAACGTATTCTGTATAATGATATTCTGAACATAAATCCCTCCTTCTGAAAACTCAACTTTATCTATAGAAACAATTGCTTCTAAAGCTTTAGTATTGGTGTTTTCATCAAGGATGATATTATTGAAAGTCATCCCATTATATATTAGCGTCTTGATATATCCGTTTAGGGTAACAGTATCTTTGGCAGCATTAAATTTACCGTTGAATGCCCCACGTTCTGGAATTTTTAGGGATGGAATAAATAAACTAGAAATGTAATCGAAGTTTTTTAAATCAATGTTAAACTCAAAATTTTGATTTTTAGGAGGAATAATATTTCCCTGATAAGATGGGATATATTTTTTTAAAATCGTTTTAAATGCAGAAGGAAGGGTTGCTAAGTCATATTCGCCTTTAATTTTAGCATCCCCAACATCAGAAGTAAGTTCTAATAGCCTGTTAGTTCCCAAACCTTCAGCTTTAAGATCAATAGAATCAATTACAAAAGATTTTTCTGTATTGGTTAAACGAATCTGTTTAATACCAAAATTCCCTTGAATATTTTCCAAACTGTTTCCAGAAAAATCAGTGTTAAATACTGCGTCTATCTGTATAGTATCCTTAACAAAATTTAGCTGATGCAGATTTGCACCTTTAACTGTAGCCACAAAATTGAATTCGGGAAGTTTGGGGTTTAAATTAGCTTTACCATCAAAGTCAAGTTTAATGTTTGTGTCATTAACCTTTAACTTGCCATTAAAAACTTGTTTATTGATTTTTCCATCTACAATAATATTGTGGTACCTGTAATTGTTATAGTCAAAATAGGTGGCTTTTACATTTAGGGTTTCTTTTAAATCATCTATAATGAAGCTACTTCCATCTAGGTTTGCAACAAAGCTGGTGCGGTTTAGGGAAGGTTCATCTATTAAATCTCCAATGTTAAAATCAAATGCTTGTAGTTTTCCTTTGTATGATGGGAAACCATTGTCATCAATCATCATGTTCACATCAGATTTTAGCCTTCCTAATTTAGTCTTGAAATCTCCGTAAGCAATAAAGTCATTGATAAATCCAGTGAACTGTCCAGTAAAATTTATATTCCCAAACTTGTTGATGATTTCAGGGATTTTATAGGTTTTCTTTCCTGTTGCCTTTTCAATGATGTAATCGAGATCAGTTTTGTTGCTGTAAACCTGTTTAAAATTGAGGTCAAGAAAAGTGTTTTTGATATCGGGTAATCCTTTGACTTCAAAATCGCCTTTTAGATAAGTAGCTTTTCCTGTTTTTATGGTTAAGTTCTTTGCTTTAAGATTGTTTACACGGCCTTTAATGGTGCCGTCCACCATGAAATTCAGGTTTACGTTAGAAAGTTGGGGAGCAAAAAAAGAGATGTCTTTGGCATAGATTTTTGCATTCTTGAAATGACCTTCCAGATTAACCTTATTTTCCACATCACCAAAATCAAGGAAATCCTTAAACCGCATGCTAAAATAATCAGTAAGGGTAGAATTAGGTGTTTTTAACAGCAGGTTTTTTAAAACGATGCTAGTCGTATCAATGGTGGTAGCGGCTGTTAAATCTGTCAGGATAAAACCACTTTTTTCCTGAAAACTTAAATGGTTAATCTGCGCTTTAAAAATATAATTTTTAGTATCCAAGTTATTAATATCAGTATTTAAATGCCTGATACGAACATCATCATAATTTACACTTTTTAAAACGGTGTCTTTCCTCAAATAATTCTTGTATTTGAAATCTAAATTCCTAACCATAATATTATTGATGGTGACATCAAAAGGTTTTTTGATTTTTGTACTATCAACCGGGCCGGAATTAAAATAATCTAAAATAAAAGAAAGATTGGTGCTGGTATCTTTATAAGTTTTTAGGTAAAACTTAGCATCTTTTAAATTTATATTATCTAAAGTTATTTTCCGTTCAGAAAAAGGAGCAAAATAGCTGATGTCAACTTTTAACTGTGGCGCATTTAGTAAAGTATCTTTGTCTAAATCGGCAATAAAAAAACCTTCTAAAACCACTGATTTAAAAGGATCAAAATATAAGCGCTTAATTTCTACCCTGGTTTTTAGTTCTTTGGATAAGAATTTGGTTGCTTTTTTTGCTGCCCACGTTTGTACAGGCTCAAAACGGAAAGAAAAAATAATACCTCCTAGCAATAGAAGTAGAGCTATTATGATGTAGAGCGTTATTTTGAATACTTTTTTGATAGTTTTGTATCTTAAATTTTAAAAACCACTGTTTGTGTCAATTATCCTTGGAATAGAATCTTCTTGTGATGAAACTTCAGCGTCTATCTGCATAGACGGAGAAATAGTAACAAATATTATTGCCAACCAAACTATTCATCACCAATATGGTGGAGTAGTACCTGAGTTGGCCTCACGTGTTCATCAACAAAATATTATTCCAGCTGTTCAACAGGCTCTTCAGCTCGCAAAAGTAAATAAAAAACACATACATGCAGTGGCTTTTACCAGAGGTCCCGGATTATTGGGTTCTTTACTAGTTGGAACCTCTTTTGCTAAGGCCTTTGCATTAGCAAACGCTATTCCATTAATTGAGGTAAACCATATGCATGCTCATATTTTAGCTCACTTTATTCCTGATGGTAGTAAGCCTAAACCTAGTTTTCCTTTTTTATGCCTAACAGTTTCTGGCGGGCATACCCAAATTGTATTGGTGAAAGACTACTTTGATATGGAAATTGTTGGCGAAACTTTAGATGATGCAGCAGGCGAAGCTTTTGATAAAACTGCTAAAATATTAGCCTTGCCCTATCCGGGTGGGCCACTTATTGATCACCATGCGAAAAATGGAGACCCAAATAAATATAAATTTCCAGAGCCTCAAATAGCAGGCTTAAACTTTAGTTTTAGCGGATTAAAAACTGCTATTCTTTATTTTGTAAGGGATAAAGTGAAAGAAAACCCAATATTCCTAGAAGAAAATATGGACGATATCTGCGCTTCTGTTCAGGAGCGGATTGTAACTATTCTCTTAAATAAATTGAAGAAGGCCGCCGAATTATATCAGGTAAAAGATTTGGCCATTGCCGGAGGCGTTTCTGCTAATTCTGGTTTAAGAAATTCATTAACTAGATTGGGAGAAGAGCAGCATTGGAATGTTTTTATCCCAAAGTTTGAATACTGTACAGATAATGCCGCCATGATTGCCATGGCTGGTTATTTTAAATACCTAAAAAAGGATTTTGTAGGTCAGGATATTGCTCCATTAGCCAGAATGCCTTTTTAAAAATAAATCTTCAGCTTTTAATTATTTAACTTTCAACTTTTAACCCTGAACTTTCAACTTTTTTAAAATGAAATACCTTATAGTAGGATTGGGAAATATAGGACCAGAATATGCGGATAATCGGCATAATGTAGGTTTTATGGTTTTAGATCAGCTGGTTAAAGAAGCGGGTGTTAAATTTTCGATGATGAAACTAGCTTATTATACCGAGATCAGCCATAAGGGCAGAATGTTGCATCTTATTAAACCCACTACTTTTATGAATTTAAGTGGCAAGGCGGTAAAACATTGGATGCAGGAATTAAAAATTCCTATTGAAAATGTATTGATTGTTGTAGACGATCTCGCCATCCCGTTTGGTTCTTTAAAGATTAAACCAAAAGGCAGTGCTGCCGGCCATAATGGTTTAAAAAGTATTGAAGGCTTATTGGGTTCAAATGAATACCCACGTTTGAGATTTGGGATTAGTGATCATTTTCCAAAAGGTAGGCAGGTAGATTATGTATTGAGTGGTTTTGATCAGGATGAATTACCAGCGCTTCCAGCTTTAATTGATAAATCTATAGAGATGATTAAAGGCTTTGCAACTATTGGCACCGAATTAACGATGACCAACTTCAACAAATAAAATCTTAGTCTAACAAAATTCTTAAATTAGTAAAATGAGTATTAAAATATTTGGAATACCAAATTGTGGATCAGTAAAAAAAGCCAGAACTTTCTTTGAAGAAAAAAAACTGGCTTATGATTTTCATGATTACAAGAAAGAAGGAATAGATGAAGCACATTTAATAAAATGGTGTAAGGAGTTTGGATGGGAAAAAGTGCTCAATAAAAAAGGGATGACTTATAGAAACCTAGATGAAACCATTAAACTTCAGATTATAGATGAAGCTTCTGCAATTAGGTTGATGAAAGATAACACCAGTGCCATTAAAAGACCGGTAGTTGAAAGCGATAAGGGCAACTTAATTGGTTTTGATGAGGATGAATATGACCAAATATTTATTAATTAAAATGTCGCGATAGCGTTAAATAATGTTAAGTACTTGTTATTTAATAAAGTTTAACTGATTTTTGTAAGAGATGAGAAATTGTTGCATCCTATTATTCTTTATAATTCCATTTGCGTTAAAAGCACAGCAAATGAAAATTACCGGTACAGCTTACGATGCTGATACCAGGAATAAACTGCATTTGGTTTTTGTGAATAATCTTACACAAAGAGAAGTAGATCATACCGGGCAAAAAGGTGATTTTACCGTCAATGCAGATTTAGGTGATTTAATTGTATTTTCTTGCCCAGGTTATCAGAATGATACTTTGATATTAGAAAATATGCGTCCAAAATTGGTTTTAATGAAACCCAGCTTAATTATTTTGGATGAAGTTATCGTTAACGCAAAACAATCCAATCTTCCCGAGAATTTAAAATCAACCTACTCAGCTGCTTATTCGTATGCCACTACAAATGTTCTTTCCACTGACGGTAAAGTAAGTTTGGTGAATGCTTTTAGCAGGCAATCGCAACAAAAAAGAGCCTTTCAGAAATTTATTGACTCAGAACTAAACGAAAAACTTATTGACCAAAAATTCAATAAAAGTTTGGTGATAGATTTAATCAAGATAAGAGGGCAATTGCTAGAAGATTTCATGTCTTACTATCGCCCAACATATTCTCAAGTTTCTGATATGAATGATGTTGATTTAAGGACTTATATTGTAAATTCCTACAACAGTTATATAAAGTTGCCAGCAGAATTAAGAATTTATCCTCCTTTGCCTAAAACATCTTTTAGCGGAAGCTTTTAAGTAACAATTAAATGATATAGCGCATGATTGCGCTAAATCTCAATATATTGCCATTTCAAATCAAATATAATTTCATGATAAAAAGTAAATTAATCATTGCACTCGGTTTTTTTATAGCGATGCAGGGCCATGAGGCTAATGCACAGCAAAGACAAAGACCTGCGGCCGAACCAATTTCTGAAAATAACGTTTACAATTACCACGATGCTTTCGGGCCCTTTTTTTATACCCAAAACGGGAATACTTATCGTTCGGCAAGCGGTGCACCGGGACATCAGTACTGGCAGAATAGATCAGATTACCAGTTAAATGCCAGCTTAAATAATGAGCAAAATAAAATCACAGGATCTGAGGTGCTTACCTACACCAATAACAGCCCAGATGATCTTGGTTTTATATGGATGAACTTAGATCAGAATCTTTTTAAAAATGATTCAAGAGGTACTGCTATAATTCCTCCAACTGGAAGCCGTAATGGAAGCAGAGGAGAGGCATTTGATGGTGGCCATAAACTTTCATCAGTTAAATTAATAAGTATCAATGGAAAAGGTGAGGATGTTGACTTAAAATACATGGTTGAAGATACCCGCATCCAGATTTTTTTACCAAAGAATCTGAAAGCAAATGGTGGCGTATTAAAACTGAAAATAGATTTTTCTTTTATCTCCCCAGAATATGGATCAGATAGAATGGGCGTTTTGGAAACGAGAAACGGGAAGATATTTACCATGGCGCAATGGTATCCCAGAATGTGCGTGTATGATGATGTAACAGGTTGGAATACCATTCCTTACACTGGTCCAAGTGAGTTTTATTTAGATTATGGAGATTTTGATATTAAAATTACTGCACCTGCAAGCCATATTGTGGTTTGTTCAGGAGAGTTGGTAAATACAAAAGAAGTTTATACAGCAGAACAGGTTAAAAGATGGGAAATTGCTTCTAAAAGTGATGCAACAGTAATGATCCGTACGGCTAAAGAAGTAACGGATCCAAATTCAAGACCTACTGGCGCTAAAGAATTGACCTGGCATTTTAAATTGCAGAATGCTAGAGACGTGGCATGGGCTTCTTCCCCCGCATTTGTGGTAGATGCCGCTAAAATGAATATGCCGAGTGGTAAAACACCTTTTGCAATTTCTGCTTACCCAGTAGAAAGTGCAGGCGATACTGCATGGAGCCGTTCAACAGAATATGTAAAGAAATCTATCGAATTCAATTCAAAAAAATGGTATGAATACACTTATCCTGCTGCTACCAATGTTGCCGGAAACGAAGGTGGAATGGAGTACCCAGGTATTGTTTTTTGTGGATGGAAATCAAAAAAAGCTGGATTATGGGGTGTAACAGATCATGAATTTGGACACAACTGGTTCCCAATGGTTGTTGGATCAAATGAGCGTTTGTATGGCTGGATGGATGAGGGATTCAACACCTTTATCAATACACTTGCTACTGAGGATTTTAATAACGGAGAGTATAAGCCTAGAGGCAGATCAGATATGCACAAAACAGCAGAGGCCTATATGAACCCTGCGCTTGAGCCAATAATGTCTAGTCCGGATAATATGAAGGAAAGAAATATTGGGGTATTATGCTATTCTAAACCTAGTGTTGGATTAATTTTACTAAGAGAGCAGATTTTAGGTCCTGAACGTTTTGATAGAGCCTTTACAACTTATATTGATAGATGGGCATTTAAACATCCTACACCGATGGACTTTTTTAGAACTATAGAAAATGTTGCAGGAGAAAATTTAAATTGGTTTTGGAGAGGCTGGTTTGTAAATAACTGGAAAGCTGATGTAGCAGTTAACAATGTTAAATATGTAAATGGAGATGCTAAAAACGGGGCTTTAATTACCATTGAGAATTTAGAGAAAATGCCGATACCGGTTATATTGGAAATTAAAACAGTGAGCGGTAAAACGGAAACTATTAAATTACCAGTAGAAATTTGGGAACGTAACCAAGTTTGGACTTTCCAATATCCATCAACTGAAGAAATTCAATCCGTAAGTTTTGATTCAGAACATTATTTGCCAGATACAAATTCTAAAAACGATACTTGGAAAAAGTAAAGGAAATAAATAGGAGAAGGAAAGGAGAGCTTAATGTTCTCCTTTTTTTGTTTAAAGTGGCTTTATATCTTTTTCGCGGAACGCCTTAATTAAAAGTCCTGCTATTAGGAGACAACCTTTTCTGAATAAATTAATTTTGGTGAAACTGGAATAACTTCTGGAATAAATTTTACTTTCTTTTTCATTTGCACAATCCCCATTTTATCCATCAGTAAAACCATCCAATAACCAAAATCCAGCTCAAACCATTTTACGCCATTATTTGCTCTTGACGGGTTCTCATGGTGATTATTGTGGTATCCTTCGCCCCAAAAAAGAATATCAATAGGAAGTATGTTTTTGGAAGTTTCATCATTTTTGAAGTTGGTGTAACCAAATTTATGTGCCCACCAATTAATGGCCAAACCGTGTAATGCACCTAAAGCAAAAGTAACGGGAAGGAATAGCCACATCCACCATTGGGTAACCACAAAATAATAAATAAGTACATAGATAGCACCCCACATTACCCGGGCCATCCAATTATGAGCAATTTTATCAAATATTGGCCAGTCTGGTAAGTTTTTATGGTATTTTTCTTCTACAACAGTTTTTCCTATGAAAATATAATGGTAGCTGTTACGCGTCATCAGCAATAAAGTGCCAATGTTTTTGGTGTAACTAGGAGAGTGTGGATCTAATTCAGTATCCGTATGTGCATGGTGTAAACGGTGTAATAATCCGTAAGTTTTTGCACTGATATAGGAAGAACCTTGGGTAATGAAACATCCGATAAAGAAAAATTTCTCCCAACCTTTACTCATAGTAAACTGACTATGTGCAGCATAACGATGGTGAAATATAGATTGAAAAAATAAAGAAAGATACCAGTGAAGAACAAAAAAAATAAGAAACGCCATTTAAGCTTAATTGATTAAGCGAGTAAGGTAGTCTTATTAATTAGTATTAAAGTGAATATTGTATGATGATTTTATGATCATGATAACATAATATTGTTAGTTAATTTTTTTAATTTCTTTAATGATTTTAGCTCGTATTTCATCGCTTACTTTCACCAAAGGCAAACGTAGGTGATCTTGGCAGATGCCCAGTTCTTTCATTCCAGCTTTTACACCGGCAGGGTTTCCCTCTATAAAGCAGAGTTTGATAAACGCTAGCAAACTAAAATGTGCTGGCTGAGCGGCCTTAAAATCTCCGTTTAAGCAATTACGTACCATAGTAGAAAGTTGCAAAGGCACTGCGTTCCCAATCACAGAGATAATGCCTACAGCGCCGAGGGCAATCATGGGTAAAGTAACAGGATCGTCACCGGAAATTAAGAGAAAACCTTCTGGTTTTTGGGCAGCAATTTCATTGAAAATATCAAAATTACCAGATGCTTCTTTAGTGCCAAGAATATTCTTTACCTCTTTTGCTAAACGTATAGTAGTAGCTGCCGACATAGTGATGCCAGTTCTGCCAGGTACATTATAAAGGATAATTGGAAGTTTTGAAGCTTCGGCAATTGCTTTGTAATGTTGAAAAACACCTTCTTGATTCGGTTTGTTATAATAAGGAACTACAGATAAAACAGCTTCATAGCCATCTATTTCAAAAATACTCACCTCATTTACTACTTCTGCAGTGTTATTTCCGCCAATTCCAGCTACCAAAGGCACTCTTTTGTTTGTTTTTTTAGCTACAAATTCAAAGATTTTCTGTTTCTCTTCCTTGGTTAAAGTTGCAGATTCGGCAGTAGTGCCCATGACTACAATATACTCCACCTTGCCATTGATCAAATGATCAATAGTTTTTTCTAATGCGTTATAATCAACGCTTCCATCCTCAAGAAAGGGAGTAACCATTGCTACTCCGGTCCCAAAAAATCTGCTCATTTTATTTTATCTAAATAGTATTTTAATTCGGTTGAAAAACCGCTGATGCTGTGCTGTTGCGTTTCGATCATGAAATCGAAAAAAGCAGCGTTTTTTTTGTTGTAAGCCCCAACTTTAAAAAGAGACTTAGACAAAGCAGTAATGTACATTAAGGGGAAACAGATTTCTGTACAAAGATTGATTAGCATATCAAATTCATTGTTGATGAAATTGATGATTTTATCTTTCTTAGGAACATAGTTCCAGTCGATGTCTTTTTCAGAAATCAATTCTATATTACTGCTCGGTTTTAATTTCAGGGTTTTATTGGAGAGAAATGCTAAAATTTTTACATTTTTATTGGCAGTTTTAAATTCTGTGGCTAAAGCTTCTGCTTCATTTAATGCCGACTGATTTTCTATGGTGACCAAAATCCCGATATTTTGAGCATTAACAAGAGATACAGATTTATTCTTTCTGCTTATTTTTTTGATTTCCTGTTTCAGATGATATAATCCAGATCTTAACCTGATCCGGCTAAATAATTCTCTCATTTTAATAAGTTTAACAAATCCTGATCAGTGATGATTGGAATCTGTAATTTCTGGGCTTTTTCCAGTTTGGAAGGTCCCATGTTATCTCCGGCCACAAGATAATTCAATTTCGCAGAAATGCTACTTAAAATTTTTCCGCCGTTTGCTTCAATCATATCTTTCAAATCATCTCTGCTGAAATTTTCAAATACGCCAGATATGATGAAGGTTTTTCCGCTTAATTTTTCGGAAGCTAAAATTACTTCCTTTTCTTCAATTTCAAAAGTAAGTCCGGCTTGTTTTAAACTATTGATTTCATTAATATGGAGTGGATTGCTGAAATATTCAATCACACTTTGTGCAATACGTTCACCAATTTCTTCTGCCACAATCAGTTCCTCAAAATTGGCCTGCATCAAACGGTCGATATTTTTGAAATGAAAGGCTAACTTTTTAGCGACTGTTGCGCCAACATATCTAATTCCTAATCCAAAAAGAACCCTTTCAAAAGGCATGTTTTTAGATTTTTCAAGACCTTCAAATAAGTTCTGGATAGATTTTTCTCCAAAACGTTCCAATTGCGTCAACTCTTCTTCTCTTTCTTTCAGTTGATAGAGATCGCTGATGTGTTTTAACAATCCTTTTTGATAAAACGCTTCTACTGTTTCTGCGCCAATGCCTTCAATATTCATCGCCTTACGGCTGATGAAATGTTGCATCTTCCCTACAATCTGTGGCGGGCAGGCTTCATCATTCGGGCAATAATGAACAGCTTCTCCTTCTTTTCTGATCAGTTCAGTTCCACATTCGGGGCAGTTGTGGATGTATTCAATTTTAGTTGTTCCGGCTTTTCTTTTATCCAGATTTACTTGGATGATTTTTGGAATGATTTCTCCACCTTTTTCCACCAGCACAGTATCATGTTCATGTAAATCTAAACGATCCATCTCATTGGCATTATGAAGTGTGGCTCTTTTAACAGTTGTGCCAGCCAATAAAACAGGTTTTAAATTTGCAACAGGTGTTACTGCCCCAGTTCTCCCTACCTGATAGGTTACTTTCTCTAAAACGGTTTCAACTTCTTGTGCTTTAAATTTATAGCTGATTGCCCAACGAGGTGATTTTGCGGTAAAACCTAATTCCTGCTGTTGTGCGTAGCTGTTTACTTTGAGTACAATCCCATCAATATCATAACTTAGTTTGAAACGTTTTTCGTCCCAAACGGAAATAAAATCTAAAACATCTTGAATAGTATCGCAAAGTTTGCTTTCTTCCGAGATTTTAAATCCCCAGCTTTTTACTGCCTGCAAACTTTCCCAATGGGTTTTAAATGGGTTTTGATCGCTATGAAAGAAATATAAAAAGCAATCTAAAGGTCGCTTGGCTACTTCTCCAGAATCCTGCATTTTTACTGTTCCTGAGGCAAAGTTTCTTGGATTTGCATAAGGGACTTCCCCATTTTCTATTTTCTCTTCATTCAGCCTTTCAAAAGCAGCTTTGTGCATGAAAACTTCTCCGCGAATCTCAAAGTGCTCGGGCATTTTCTCTCCTTTTACTTGAGTAGGAATTGTGCGAATGGTTTTAATGTTTGCCGTAACTTCATCTCCTTTTGTGCCGTCGCCACGAGTTACCGCTCTTAATAATTTACCGTTTTCATAAGTCAAGCTCATGGATAATCCATCAAATTTCAGCTCACAAACGTATTGGAAATCTTCACCTATGGCTTTTTTAATGCGTTGGTCAAAATCAATTAAATCTTGTTCATTATAAGTGTTTCCTAAAGACATCATGGGCCATTTATGCACAATAGTCTTGAAGTTTTTGGTGATTTCGCCTCCCACTTTCTGAGTAGGGGAATCAGGTCTTATAAATTGAGGGTTGGCTTTCTCTAAGGCTTCCAGCTGGTTCAGTTTCTGATCAAAATCATAATCAGAAATAGTAGGCATGGCCAGCACATAGTAATTGTAATTGTGCAATTTTAATTCTTGCACAAGCGCATCAATTTGTTCGGTTACATCAAAAAGCGACATGAAAGCGAAGATACATTTTTGGGCAATTAAATCCCTAAAACTGCTTTTAATTTTGGATAACCGGTTTTACTCACCGGAATTTTTTCTCCAGTTTTTAAAATCACCACATGCCCTTCTTTTTCATAAGGTTCTATTTTGGTGATCTGGTCTATCTTTACAATATAAGAGCGGTGTACCCTTACAAATAATTGAGGGTTAAGGTTTTTCTCAAAGAATGCTAAAGTCTGGCTTTTTAGGAATGCACCTTCTTTGGTATGGATATTTACATAGTCATCATCAGCAGCCAGATGAGTGATGTCATAAATAGAAATAATTTTAATTTTATTCCCAATTTTAACTACAATGCGCTCATTTTGTGTGTTGGATGTGGCAATAGAATCTAACACCGATGAGGTTTGCTTTTTTTGTTCTTCTTTATTGGCATTAAAAAATTTGGTCATTGCTTTATTAAACCTTTCTTGATCAAAAGGCTTTAATAAATAATCAACGGCATTGGTCTCAAATGCTTTAATAGCAAATTCATCAAATGCAGTAGTGAAAATAATAGATGGCAATTCATCCAATAATTCCAACATTTCAAAACCTGTAATTTTCGGCATCTGAATGTCTAGAAAAACCAGTGCTGGTTGATGTTGTGCAATCGCTTTTAGCCCTTCAAATCCATTTCCACATTCTTCTACCACTTGTATTTGCGGGTAGGCAGAAAGGTAATCTACAACTATGCTTCTTGCCAATGGCTCATCATCAATTACTAAAGCTTTAATCATGAGTTTGAGGGATTTGAATAATGGTGATAAACTGATCAGTGGTTGATTTAGTGATTAACAAATCACTTCTGTTATATAAAAGGTTTAATCTTCGCTGAATGCTTGATAAACCAAAGCCGGTCCCCTTGTTTGGGTGAGCGGTTGCAGCATCAAAAGGATTGATAATTTCTATCTGTAAATAAGGCTTAATGAATTCAGCTTTTATGCTAATTGTTACTGTTTCAAGGGTATCATATAATCCAAACTTAATGGCATTTTCTACCAAAGGCTGTAAAAGCATTGGAGGTATTTTTTTTTCAAGCACCATTTCATCAGCTTGTATCTCTGTATTTAAACGGTTTCCAAACCTCACTTTTTCAATTTCTAAATACAGCTGTAAATGTTCCAATTCTAATTTTAAGCTCGATAAAACATCCTCTTTTCTTAAGGTTCCTCTTAAAAAATCTGAAAGCTGATGAACCATCTTTCTTGCTTCCAAAGGTTTGCTTACGGTTAAAGCACTGATAGAGTTTAAACTATTGAATAAAAAATGAGGTTGCAATTTTTCTCTTAGAGAGGATAACTCCGCTTCCTTTGTCAGTTTATCGGCTTCATTTCTTCTTTGTTCTAAGACTTCTTTTTCTTGTTGACTGTACCATAAAATACTGATGGAAGCCATACAGCCAATCAATAGGAAACCGAAAATATACCTGATGGCCAATGATTTTAAAAAGATTTTCAAATAATCTAAATCGCTGTAATCAAAAGCAGGGAAAGTGAACTTTATGATGGTTACAAAAATTCCAGCTAAAACAATGCACCAAATAATAATGTAGATAAAACGATTCTCTTTTGGTTGGTAAAAAGAGAGATTGTTGGCAATTAGCCAACAAAATAATCCTAATAATATATTTGATGCAATACTATCTTTTAATGCTATTTCAGGATTGATGTCCAATCCCGTTAAGGTATAATATTGAAAGCATGCTAATATTAAAAATATAGCGATAAACGCTATTTTAAACTTTTTATTTGATAGTGGGGAGGCCGCCAAAATAAAATTATGCTGCTTTTCTTTTTCTTAATCCTGTTGCCTTTTCATTCACCATTTCCAAGTAGTTTGCTGTTTGTTCCGGTTCAGTAATTCTATAATGAATTTCTTTGCCATGCTCTAAATCTCCAATATATTGAAGCTCTGTCACCGCTACAAACTTCCATGTTAAAATTTGCTGGTTGCTGGATTGAACTTCATCTTGATGCATCATGCCCATTTGGTGAGCAATTTCTAAAGCCAGTTCTTCATTAATGGCATCTATCAATCTCAACTGTTCGTCAAACTGAGGATAGGTTTGATCATTACCCTCAATCTGAAATATCATTTTAGCGACAAACCAATTCATATTCTATAATTTTAAATTTAGAAATTTCTGATTTCAATTCCTCCAAAAACGGAAGTTCCTTTAATAATAAGCACTTTACTTCTGTCTGGTAATACTTGAGCCATAGATCGTTTATCATCTATTCCGCCAAATACAGCCGCCATTTCAGAGTTCACGTCCCAAGTTGGTGGGATAATAATTTTTGTGCCTCCAAAAATCTGCACAACTTCCAATTCTACTACTCCATTAATGTCAGCGTGTGTGAGATTAATTTCTGCACCACCCATGATGTTTACAATTTCACCGCCTTTAAAATTTTTGGAAAAGATGTTTCTTTTTGTTCCGCCAAAAATAGCTACACTGTCTATAATTTCATCACCTGTAGCCTGACGGTTTTGTTCTGTAGCTACAGGTTCATCCTTTTTTGGCTCGTCAGTTGAACCAGCATTAGAGGTTTGATAATAAGAATCATGATGCTCTCTTCTCCATTTCCTTCTACTTTTATAATTTTCTGAACGCTTAAAACCTTTTCCAAAAATAAACAATAGACCTACGCCTATTAAAATAATTGGCCAGGTAAGATGTGCGACTGAGAACTCTGAGCTAATCTCTTGCAAAAGAAAAACACCTCCTATTAAAAGAAGGATAAACCAAGTGGCATTTCTGAAATTATGTTTTATTCCACTGGCAATACCAATAACTATTAAAATCATTGGCCAGCTGAAAAGCCATCTAGGAGCTTCTATAAATCCTAATTGCTTGACCAATAGTGCAAGACCAACTACTAGTATTGCTGCCCCCACAACTTTTTTTCCGTTACCCTGAGGCCCTTTGTTTATTTCTTGATTTTCCATTGTTTTTAAATTATGAATTAAATGTAGCTTGAAAAACAAGAATTGGAAACAGTAAACCGATGATTGGCTAAATAAATTCGGTGAATGGCAGTAAATAATCGGTGAAAAAGAAAGTGCTTTAAAGAAATGTAGATTAGGTAAACCTAACAGTATAAAAAGTAACCGGCTCTTTTTCGTAAGCTTTTGAAATGCCTATATCTTTAATGAGTTTTTTAGAAATTCTTTTAGCATGAACCTTAATATCAAAAGGTTGTTCAAAAGGAGA
>JBDSHZ010000074.1:0-22700 GCA_039918235.1 Pelobium sp. | reverse complement strand
AATGAGAATGAACGACTGGAATTTGAATCGTCAAGAAAAGCAATGGAATTGGAAATGGCCAATCAACAATTGCGGGAGGAAAATTTAAAGGCAGATCTTCATCATAAAAGTAAAGAGCTTACCAGCCATATCTTACTGATTATCCAAAAAAACGAATTGTTGGAAGGACTTAATTCAAAACTTTCAACGATAGTTAAAAGTGATAAGAGAGATCAAAGAAAGGAACTTAAAGAGGTCATTTCTCAAATTAATTACAATACTGATCAGGATAAAAACTGGGATGATTTCAGGACAATATTTGAAAATGTACATGCTGATTTCTTTAATAAACTGGCAAATTACCCTTCCTTAAGTCCTGCTGATCATCATCTTTTAGCGCTATTGAAAATGAACTTAAGTTCAGCCAATATTGCCATTATGATTGGAATATCTCACGATAGTTTAAGAACTTCTAAATACAGGTTGCGAAAGAAACTTAACCTAGTTGATGGAGAAAATTTGCAACAATTTATTTATGAACTGTAAAAACTTTTGATAACATCTTAATTAAAGATTTCATCATGTTATGCTAACACAAACTTAATGGCAGGTTTTCTTATTTCATTGAGTTAATTATCAATTACTTATGTATTTTTTTTTAAACTGTTCACGCCTTGTGACGCCTCATATAGTAATTGTAGCGCTATTGCAACGCCTCCCATTTTGAATAGTTTTTTCTGTCACTAACCTTTGTCCTAAAGCCGTAAAAAGGGCTCAAAAAGTTATCCATATTAAAAACTAATCGTTAGAAAAGAAAAGATGAAAAATTTTTACGCATTCGCAGTTTTGCTTTTTCTGTTACCCTGCACCTCGTGGGCACAAGGGCTGCTATCAGGAAGAGTTGTTGATGAAAGTGATTTAACCTTACCTGGTGCAACAGTTGCCATTAAAGGAATAAACAAATTTACAGTAACAGATGAAATAGGGAGCTATATTTTATTAAATGTACCCGATGGCCGATACGAGGTAACCGTAACCTATATAGGTTATGAAACGCTTACGAAAGCTATTGCTATTACTAATGGCAATTCAGTGAAGCTGGATTTTAAAATGAAATTGGGTTTAGGCACTAACTTGGAAACGGTTGTGGTCTCGGGGCAGATGAGTTCTACTTTAAAAGCATTAAATCAACAAAAGAATTCAGACAGAATTGTTAATGTTATTTCGGCTGATCAGATTGGACGTTTTCCGGATCCCAATATTGGAGATGCATTAAAGCGTATTCCGGGAGTTTATGTACAATTAGATCAAGGGGAGGCATCTTTGATCAGTATCAGGGGAACAGACCCTTCAAAAAGCACCATTAATGTAAATGGTTCAAGCATTGCGGGTACCGGAGAGAACCGGGCTGTTGGGATTAGTGCAATTCCGGCAGATATGGTGCAGACTGTGGAGGTTACCAAAGCAGTTACACCAGATATGGATGGTGACGCCATTGGTGGGGTGGTAAACTTAATCACCAGAAAAGCCCCTTATACAAAATTGCTTTCTGTTACCGGTGGTTCTGGTTATAGTGCTATTGTGCAAAAGCCTACTTATAACGGTAATATCGTTTTCGGTAATAGGTATGCAAAAGATAAAAAATTAGGGGTAATGGCGTCTGGTTCTTATTACCAGCAATTTCTAGGCTCTAGCGATCATCAGACTACTTGGGAAGATGTAAAATGGGTTGATCAACAAACTTATTTTATGCCTAAGTTTTTAAATATGATTCAAAATAATCTGGAGCGTATAAGACAAAGTTATACAGTTGGAGTGGATTATAAGTTTAATCAGAAAAATACATTAACACTTACAGGTATTTATAACAACTATAATGACTGGCGTCAAATTTCTACCCTTAAAGTGGATGATTTAGGGGCACAATACCCATTAAACTGGGAAAGGGCACCAGGTTACGAGGGAGTGGATAAGGTAATTGTAGATGAAAACAAAGACTATATTGATGACAAAACGAACGAACCCTACCTAAACCTTAAAAATGATCATCTGCATCCAAAATATCAGCCAGAACTTGAGCGCCATATAGAAGGGGGGGTAAATGATAGAAATGCTGCTCAGATTACACAGCGTATTATGAATTTGGGAATGGAAGGAGAGCATATCATTGGAAAGTTAAAAATGAATTGGAAAGGCTCTTACCTTAAAAATGTAACAGATAGGCCTAACACTAGGGAATTGGAGCTAGAGAGTGAAAACGAAAAAAATGTGCAGATGGATTATACCAATTCTGCTTTCATTAAGGCAAATAATGGTTTTGAAATAGAAAACATCCTTCAAAATATAGAGGGAAGACAATCTTTTCACAATGATTCTGTAGATACCTGGTATATGGATAACCTGACTGGTACAGATAGAAGGGCAAATACCAAGCAATACTTGGCTCAGGTAGATTTTACTTTACCTATAAAAAGCGGAAAATTTAGCAACTCCATTAAATTTGGTGCAAAACATAGGGGCTTAAATTTAGAAAATAAAACTACAAGCAGAGTGCAATGGTACCCACAGATTGCCCCTGAGATGAAAGCTAAGTATGAGGCCGCTTTAGCTAGTGGAAAGAGTGTGAATGCCAGAGATTATGCTGGTTGGTCAGATTTTTGGAGAGGCTTTGGTAGTAATCTTACCAATATCAGTAATAACTTACATTTAAATACCGATTATAATGTAGGTAGCGCTGCATCAGCCAAATGGTTATCCACCTTAAATACAGATGTAAACGGAAATACCAGTGAATTTTTGTTAAACCAGGTTTACCAAAATGTACTGGCTAATAATTATTCCGGAGATGAGGGGGTATCTGCAGCGTATGTGATGAGTACTCAGAATTTTGGTGATAAATTCTCTTTAATTTTTGGTGGAAGGGTGGAGCGAAGCGTTGTGGAATATGAAGGGTTCAATTACAATGAAAGGGCAAATTTCATCCCTTCCAAACAATTGACCAGATCAGAGTTCTTGAATTTTATGCCTGCGTTGCATGCTAAATATACTCCTGATAATAGTAAAGTATTCAGGTTTGCCTATACACGCACCATTTCTAAACCTGATTATAAAGATATTTCGCCATACCTAAGTGTAAATGTGAAAGATAAAGTGATTAAAGAAGGCAACGCTGATATAAAGCCTACGCTATCCAACAACCTTGATCTGTTAGGAGAATTTTATACCGGTAATACCGGACTGATTTCTGCTGGGATTTACATGAAAAACATCACCAATTATAAAATCCTTGCCCGGGATTTAGTGAAATTTAACGAGGTAGAAGAATTTATTGAAACGCCACAGTCGTTATTAGATCAGGGAGCTAATCCAACCTCAATAGCAAGCTATAAGAAAGATTATGATAAGCTGAAAGCAGCAAACGGTGACTTGGAACGTACAAAACCTGGTAATGGTGGCAGAGCCAATCTACTAGGTTTTGAACTTGCTTTCCAAAGGGGATTAACATTTTTACCTAAGCCTTTTAGCAACTTAAGTATCTATAGTAATTATACACATAATTTCATTTTCGTTAAAGAAGGAGACCCTAAACTACCAGGGACTGCAAGTGATATTTTAAACCTTTCTTTAGCTTATGAAATAAAAAGGTTTAATGCCAGGGTTTCTTATAATAATACTTCTCCATTCGTTACCATTTTAGGGACTAACAACAAAGGAGATGTTTACTATGACAAGGTGAGCTATCTTGATGCCAACTTAAATTTCTTTTTGACACCAAAATTAGTGTTATATGCTTCGGGAAATAATCTTTTAAACCAAGCGCAAAGAAGGTATCAGTATCAATCAGAATATACTTATTCATCACTATATACTGGCGCCACCGCCACTTTAGGGATAAAACTGAATGTTTATTGATTTAAAGTTGTTTAGGTGAGACAGCAATGTCTCACCTTTATTTAAAACATGAATAGTAAAACTATTATATTTCTTTCTTTAGCTACTTTTTTATTAGTATCTTTTAAAATGAGCCCTAATGATAAAGAAGCAATTGGAGTACCGCAAACAGTAGCTTATTTTAATGAGCATGCCCTATTGTTTGTGGAAAGTACCGTGACCTTGGAAAAGGCAATTGAAGGTTTATCAAAAGATTCTAGCTCCCTTCAAACTGCAAAAGAAGCTTTAAAAGATTGCAGGCTAAAGTATAAAAGAATTGAATTTTTTAGTGAATATTTTTTTCCAAGTGTTTCTAAAATATACAACGCTGCACCAAAATATGAAGTAGAGGAACCAGAGCTTGAATTTGTGGAACCGGCAGGGTTACAGCAGATAGAGGCTTTGCTTTTCGATGAAGATATTATTGGGAGTAAAGCATCTTTGATCGCTCAGGTAGCACTAATGAGGTCTTCTGCTCAAGATATTAAATCATTAATGTACAATTTTAAAGCCAACGATGATCAGGTTTTAGAGAGTGTAAGAATGGAGTGGTTAAGGATGATGACTTTATCCGTCACGGGGTATGATGCTCCAAACCTAAAATCAGGCTTGGCCGAGTCTTTTGAAGTGGCTTGTACGCTTAAAGAAGTTTTAGCACCTTATTTTAAAAATAATGAACGGGCATCAAAAAAGATTTCATCACTTTTAGATCAGGTTATCCATAATTTACAAAGTTCAAAAAATTCATTTGATTCTTTTGACAGGTTAAAATTTTATAAGGATGAGGCATTACCCATTCAAAAGGAAATCGGACATTTTATTAGCAGGCTAAACCTCACCCTTAATACCACCAGCCTTATAAATTATGATGCAGATGATTTGTTCAGTCCTGACTTTCTTAAAAATTGGGATACTGACAGTGGTTACAACAAAATAGCAATGAATGCTTTAGGAGAAAAACTTTTTTTTGATAAAAGACTCTCTGCAAATTCAACTATCAGCTGTGCGAATTGTCATCAACCTGAAAACTATTTTTCTGACCTTTTGGTGAAAAGTCCTTCGGCATTCCCAGACTCCATCTTAAAAAGAAATACACCAACATTGTTGTATGCAGGATGGCAACATCAGCAATTCTGGGATGGCAGGGCGAATAATTTAAAGGAGCAGGTGAAAACTGTTTTATTTAATCCGCTGGAAATGGGAGACCAAAAAGATAGCTCTTATAAAAAGTTATTTAAAGATAAATCATATTCTTCTCTCTTAAAAGATGCTTTTCCAGCTAGGACGGAAAAAAATATCAGTATTGATGAAATTGCATTGGCTATTGCACAATATGTTAAACAGCTGCATCCACTTAATTCTTCTTTTGATCAATATATCCGAGGAAATTCAAAAGCGATGGATGAAAATCAAAAGAGGGGCTTCAACCTTTTTATGGGAAAAGCGCAATGTGGCACTTGCCACTTTCCACCGTATTTTAATGGACTATTGCCACCATATTATGAAATTTCCGAACTGGAGATATTGGGAGTTACCGAAACAGAAGATTTCAAAAATCCCAAACCCGACCATGATTTGGGAAGATATGATTTGTATCCAATTAAATATTACAACAAAGCTTTTAAAACACCAACGGTAAGAAATGCAGCCAAAACAGCTCCTTACATGCACAATGGTTCCTTCAAATCCCTAGAAACACTGATGGAATTTTACAATCAGGGCGGTGGTGCTGGTTTAGGTTTGAGCATTGAAGAACAATCTTTATCGTCAACACCTTTGCTGCTAACAGCGCAGGAAATAAAAGATGTAATCGCTTTTATCCAATCATTAACAGATCATTTAAATGTAAACCACACAAAAATTTAAACCACAATCATGAAAAAAACAGTTTTTATTTTATTCTTATTTATCCTTCCCTTTTGCAGTTTTTCACAAAATCCTGTAAGTTCTGTGAAGAAAAAATCTTTAGGCCTACAGGCCGATTTATTAAGAGGTCCTTACTTACAGATGGCAACCCCAACCAGCATGACCATCAGATGGCGTACCAACGTTTATGACAGAAGTAGGGTGAGTTACGGCTTAGCGTCAGAAAAATTGGATATTCATCAGGATGATTCAACACTAGTATCTGAGCATATCGTAAAACTGGAAGGATTAAAACCTTTAACAAAATATTATTATACGGTAGGTAATTTTGCCGACACTACCTTGCAAGGTGACGAGGATAATTATTTCTATACTTTGCCACAAAAGGATAATAAAGGCCTTGTGAGAATCGCAGCTTTGGGAGATTGCGGAAATAATTCTTTGAACCAAAGAAATGTGAGAGATCAGGTAGAAAAATATATTGCTGATAAACCCATAAATGCCTGGATTTTATTAGGAGATAATGCTTATTCTGATGGCACAGATGCCGAGTTTCAGGCTAAATTTTTCAATATCTATAAAGATAATCTATTGAAAAAGTACCCCCTTTTCCCTTCCCCAGGGAATCATGATTACCATGATTTTGAATCCGCATCGGTAAAAGACCAATATAAGATGGCCTATTATCAGAATTTTACTGTTCCTACTCAAGCAGAGGATGGAGGTGTAGCTTCAAAAACGAAGTCTTATTATTCTTATGACATAGGAAATGTTCATTTTCTTTCTTTGGACTCTTATGGTCCTGACAATAAAGGACTCCACATTTATGATCAGTTGGGAGAACAAACAGCATGGGTGAGAGAAGATTTAAAAGCAAATAAAAGTAAATGGGTAGTGGCTTACTGGCACCATCCTCCCTATACTAAAGGTTCTCATGACTCGGATACAGAGGGACTTCTGGTTAAAATTAGAGAGAATTTCATTAAAAACTTAGAAGATTTTGGGGTTGATTTGGTTGTTTGCGGTCATAGCCATGTTTATGAAAGGTCTAAACTGATGAAAGGTTATTACGGTAATGAGGCTTCATTTGATGCGAAAAAATACTACCTCAGCAATAGCACTGCTTTTTATGACGGTTCTGAGAATTCTATTCCATATATCAAAAAATCTTCTGATAATAAGGGAACTGTTTACATTGTAAGTGGTTCTTCAGGCGCTTTGGGTGGTCATAAAGCAACTTATCCGCATGATGCCATGTACTACTCAAACAATGAAGTTGGCGGAGCATTGATGATGGAAGTAGAAGGTAACCGTTTTGATGTAAAATGGATTTGTGCCGACGGAGTAATTAGAGACCATTTTACCATGATGAAAGATGTATCTTCTGAAGAGGAGAAAACCTTAAAACAAAATAAAAAGTTAACCAAATAGTGGATTCACCACCTTCGGGATGCCACAATGCGTTCCGAAGGTTAATACTTTAAAATGCAGTTTAATAATCTAATTTACACCGTAATACTTATAGCTTTATCATCATGTTCTAATAATAAGCAGACGGATGGTGTCAAAACGGCTCAGGTAATCAAACCTTTATATGAGACCGATCCCGTGGAGTTTGATACTGATGACCCCGCGATTTGGGTAAATCCAAATGATCCGTCAAAATCTATGGTGATAGGTACTGATAAAGATTCAAATGGAGCTTTATATGCGTTTGATCTTAAGGGACATATTATACCAGGAAAAATAATTAAAAATCTGCAAAGACCAGATAATGTAGACATCGCTTACGGACTGCTTCTTAATGGGAAAAAAGTTGATATTGCAGTGGTAACAGAAAGGATTACCCATAAGCTCAGGATATTTGAGTTACCCTCTTTCTCTCCTTTGGATAATGGAGGAATAGAGATGTTTATTGGAGAAACTGGAGATTTATATAGAGATCTAATGGGTATAGCAATGTATAAAAATCCAAAAGAAGAGGTTTTTGCTATGGTAGGAAGAAAAAGTGGCCCAAGCGGTTCTTACATTTGGCAATACCAATTAGAGGATGCTGGTGATGGTAAAGTTAAAGCTACCTTGGTAAGGAAATTTGGAGCTTACAGCGGGAAGAAGGAAATTGAGTCTATTGCTGTAGATAATGAACTAGGTTTTATATACTATAGCGACGAACAATTTGGAGTAAGGAAGTATTATGCCGACCCAAAAATGGGAAACAAAGAAGTCGCACTATTTGCTATTTCAGGCTTTACCTCAGACCATGAAGGGATAAGCATTTATAAAACCTCAGGCAAAACGGGTTACATTCTAGTATCAGATCAACAAGCTAATCAATTTCAAGTGTTTAGCCGAGAAGTAGAGAATGGAAAGCATATCCATTTAATGAATATTAAAACTTCCACAAATTTCAGCGACGGTTCAGATGTAGTTTCAATACCTTTAAATGCAGATTTTAAACATGGCTTATTTGTAGCGATGAGTGATAACAAAACTTTTCAATATTATAGATGGGAAGATTTGGCAGGAAATATTCTAGATGTTAATTGATGTTGTGTGATTAACAATGGTAAAACATTATTCCTCATAATTATACTCAGAAATGTCTTGACAACTATGAGGAGTAATTATTAATTTAAGTCTTCATTTAAAATGATTAAAAATCTGCCTAAATGTCTAAGCAGCCACAAAGGAATAAAAAAATACTCCACACACTTAGGCGCAAGTATAAAGTTAGAGCCTGCGGAATGGATACCTATGCTTTTTAAATAAATAGCACAAGAAGCCTTTACGCTCTTTCCTAAAACCTCATTCTTGCGCTAAATTGGGGGTCAGTTAAAGGCATTAAAATCGTAAGTTTAGAGATGACTTCGTTCCTCGCCATGACTATAGGGTGGAAAGGCTTAGATTTTAAATGATTGCATTATTTAATGTTAATGATCACCATGATCTATTAGGATAAATCCTAATCCTTCCGGTTATAAATTATAAGCCCAGCTTATAGGAAAAGAGCAGGCGTTTTGCAAAATTGAGTTGTTTTTTAAAAGATAGGGCATACTTGATGCCATGCCCGAATGGTTCTTTGACATCTTGTAATCCCTGTGCGGTATTCCTAGAGCAAACTGCACTGCTCACCATATCTGGTGCAAGTATGAAGGTTAGGGAAAATTGAAAAAAGGCTGTAGTGATTTTTTATGGCAACCCATTATCAATAAATGAGAATTATAAAAGCAAAAAACAATAATCTAGATTATGCTACAAATTCATAATCTATGGATATTAACATTGAAAGCTTGATGAGCTGTTATTGTAGGTTTACTTAGCCTCTTTTGTTACCGAGATGGCACTGGTCAATGCATTCAACAATGAATCTCTATATTTTATAAAGTTGTCTTGTCTATCAAGTTCATCACTTAATTTTAAAGCCTGTTTAAAAACTTTTACTTGTTCCAACTCGTTTTGGTAAAGGCCATTAAAAGCCTCTGGATTTTTGTTTTTTAATATTCTTACAGAATGAGAATACTGCTCATATATATCTGTAATCATCGCCAAACTCTTGTCATCGTAATTTGTTAAACTACTAAACTTTGTTGCTAGCTTTTCAAGCTTTCCTCTTTCTTTTGCGTAACCCATATTGCGGTAAATATACAGTTTTAGGTATTACTTATTTTCTCAGTTAGTTTAAAGTTTCAGCAGGAGATAAGGAGAAATTTAGCATTTAAAATCAGCAAGAAAAAACCACTACCTAAAATTACAACTCACCCCGCTCCATAAATTGGTGATTTTTGCATCTTCATTTGGGCCATCAAAAATGCCAGAAAGGTCTTCAGCTTTGGTAGAGAATTCATCACCTAAAGAAGTTTTCATTGCTTTAATCACATAAGTATTCTCCATTTCTTTTCTGGTACTGCCAATTCCTATACCAGACATGGTGGTTAATTTTGCTTTTGGATTTTTAGCTTTATTGGCCGCCCAGCCAGCAAATAACCATTCTTTGTTTTTTTCTTCAAAAATTAGCGTTAAACCATTGTCCCAAGTTGCAAATTTTAGCACTCCGGCACCACATTCGCTATTGATGTTCACCGTTGGTTTAGCATTTAGGATTTTTTCTACTATTGCTAAAGTCTGCTCCAAAGGCATCCCGAAACCAATTTCTTTTGTAGAACCGTTCTCCGGGTTAATCATCTGTATCGCGTGTGCGCTTAATGCCAAAGAATATTGGATTTCTTTTGACTGGATTTTTTCTGTGGAGTCGGTTTTTAAAACCGCAACGCTGTCATTATCTGAAGGGATGGTAGTTTGTTTTTGATTGGTATTCACACAGGCATTAAAAGCAATACTGATGAAAATGAGGAGGGATAATTTTATTTTCATGATATTTAAAAAAGAGGCTTTCAATTGTTTGATCATAGATCAGGGGTTTGCAATTACTGTTCCAGTTAAGCAGTGGAAGGGATGAAAACAAAAAACTCAGCACCCTCACCTAACTTACTTTTAAAGCCGATGCTTCCGCCTTGGCGTTCCACAAATTCTTTGCAAAGCACCAAACCTAAACCCACACCTCTTTCGTTGTTGGTGCCAAATTCAGGGTCGGATTTAATAGAGAAAATATTTTCTTTTTTATCTTCAGGAATGCCTTTTCCATTATCTATAATACTGATTTTACAATTTTCCAGTACGGCTAATGCGCTCACCTTAATTTCTCCGCCCTTGGGCGTAAACTTAACCGCGTTACTGATGAGATTTCTCACCACCAGTTGCAGCATATCTACATCGGCAATCACATTTAGTGCTGCTGGTATTTGATAGTTAAGGGTGATCTCCTTTTTAGAGGCATTCAATTTCTCCATTTCTAAGGTAGCGGACAATACCTGTAGCAGATTGACTTGTGCCAGTTGAACATTGGGTCCTTCCATCTGAGATTTAGACCAACTCAACAAGTTGGATAGCATTCCTAGGGTATGCGTTGTGGAGCTGAGCAATGCTTTTTCTAAACGGTTACGTTCGGTACTTTCCAAATCATATTCATGCAAGAGCTCTAAGTAATTCTGAATATTGATGAGTGGCGTCCGCAGATCATGGGAGATGATGGACATTAGCTTGTTTTTCTCAATATTACTGTGTTCCAGCTGTTCTTTCTGCAATAAAATATGTTCATTACTTGCTGCTACAGCCAAGGTTTTTTCTTCTGTCGATTTTTTTTCACGATCATAGCTCTGTCTGATGAAAGTGATGATGAAATAAATGACCATTACTGGGATTGGAAACGCTGTAATGCGATCTATGAACTGCCCTTTACCAGCACTAAAAGGATGTGTTATCAAATATGGAAATTGGAATTCAACCCAATGGATGGCTATAAAAAAAAGCAGGTACAAAGCCAACCATTTTAGGTGCTGCTTATATGGTGAAATAGCGAATATGATCAGTAGGTGCACAGGCCAGATCAAATCGGTAGAGCCATCTATACCGGAAGTGAAAAAATAATTACTACCGAAAATGACAATACCGATTAAGCCGAAAGCGATAGTGCTATACTTTTTGCCTAAAAATCTGGAATGGTAATATTGATAAAAATAAAAAACAGCAAAAAAAATAGCGGAAGCAGCAGCTACATAAAGCCCTGCATAAAAATTATATGGTGCATAGAAGGTGGACAATACAATTAGACAAATACTGAGGGAATGAAAGATCCTGCTCTCCAGATTAAAAAGAGCCGGTGCTCCTATCAGCCAATGCCAGAAATTGCTGATCCCTTTTGGGAAAGAATCTTTTGCAATGTTTAATTTAAATTTAGTCATCAATCAATGTTATTCTTAACCAATCAACTTGTTTTGAAGCAAGGTAGTATTATTTACTTTTTAATGCTTTACCTTCAAATGAAATCCCTGCCCATCCATTTAGCATAAACTGGCGGATATTTTGATGATCTGTGCCTTCTGGATTAGCTAATACCGACTGGTAATGTTCGGCAAATAAAAGCAAAGTCTCTTCTTTTGATAAATTTTTCAATTGCGCAAAATAGAAAACTTTAGCACTTCCTTGATTTTGATCTGCCTGGTTAAAAACTGTTCCATTTTTAAACGCAGTAGGATGATGCTGATATAAATTTTCTATAAAAGAGATTACTGCTGCAAATTTGATTTGATTTTCCTTTAGGTCTTTTAGTAGGGTATTGATTTGCACTGACATTATTTTTAAGGATTAAAATTAAATGATTGATGTTTTTAACCACGGAGTTCGTTGAGATCTCCACAGAGTCTACTAAGGCATGGTTTTTAATTTCCCTCTGTATTTTTTTGTGTTTTCCTAATAAGTGCGCTGTGGTTAAATTTTGCATTCTAAAAAGAAACAGAGTCAATTAAATGAGCTCCCAATTTACGAAAATAGGCAAACAAAAAAGCCCCAGTTAAAAACCAGAGCTTTAAATTTTTTGAGCTTTAAGCCTTCAGCCTTCAGCTTTCCGCCTTCTTAAAATCTTTCGAAAGCAGTAAAATAAAAACTGCCTTCTAGCTGTGCGTTTTCGTCAGAATCAGAACCGTGAACCGCATTTGCATCAATAGATTTTGCGTATTTGTTACGGATGGTACCTTCTGCAGCATCAGCAGGGTTAGTAGCGCCAATCAGTTTTCTAAAATCTTCTACTGCATTGTCTTTCTCTAAGATAGCCGCTACAATTGGTCCTGAAGACATGAAGCTAACCAATTCTCCAAAGAAACCACGTTCTTTATGTACTGCATAAAACTGACCAGCCATTTCAGGAGATAGTTGCGTATATTTCATTGCTACAATTTTGAAACCGCCTGCTGTAATATCATTTAAAATTGCACCAATATGTCCATTTGCTACTGCATCTGGCTTAATCATGGTAAAAGTTCTGTTAGTTGCCATTGTTTTGTTTTTAAAATTGCAGCAAAAGTAGGCTTTTAAAACGGGAACATAAAGTATTGTCAGAATTTTCAGATGATTTGTTTAACTTCGCACTTTCAAATATTTTGATGATTGATTTAGACGCTCTTAAGGAGAAATTAGCCACACCTTGTAAGATTGTAATTACTACACATCATAAGCCTGATGGCGATGCGATGGGCTCTTCATTAGGGCTGTATAATTACTTGATCCAAAAAGGTCATTATGTAAAAGTAGTTTCTCCAACAGATTATCCATATTTTCTGCATTGGTTACCTAATAATCCTGAGGTAATTATTTACACCGAAAAGGAAGAAGAAAGTAAAAAATTAGTGGCGGAAGCAGAACTGATTTTCTGTTTAGATTTTAATACCCTTTCCAGAATCAATGAATTGGGGGAAGAGGTGAGAAAAGCTGATGCTATTAAAATTATGATTGATCATCATTTAGAACCAGAAGGTTTTGATGATTACCGCCATTGGAATATTAATGCCTGTGCAACTGCGGAGCTGATTTATGATTTTATAGTGAATCAGTTGAATGATGGCGCATTGATCAACAAGGATGTAGCCACCTGTTTATATACAGGAATCATGACCGATTCGGGTTCTTTCCGTTTTCCTAATGTTACAGCCAATCTGCACCGTATTGTTGCAGGCTTAATTGATGCAGGAGCAGAGAATTGGAAGATACACCAACAGGTTTATGACAATGCCACAGAAGGAAGGTTGAAATTTTTAGGCTATTGTTTGAGCAATAAACTGGAAGTATTGAGGGAGTATAATACTGCGTTAATTACCGTGAGTAAAGCGGATATTAAGAAATTTGATATCCAAACAGGTGAAACAGAAGGGATCGTAAATTATGCGCTTTCAATAAATGGTATTAAGTTAGCGGCGTTTATTGTTGAGCGTGGCGAAAAGGTAAAACTTTCTTTGCGTTCAGTGGGAGATTTTCCTGCAAATGAGATCTGTAAAAAGTATTTTAGCGGTGGGGGACACCGAAACGCAGCTGGAGGACAGTCTGATGAGCCTTTTGAAAAAGTGGTGAAGCAGTTTAAGGCTTTATTGCCAGAGTACCAGACACAGCTGTTGGCTTAGGGATTTTTGAAGTAGAAAGTGAAAAGTAGCAGGTATCAAGTAGAAAGTATCAAGAACTTGCAAACTTTATAAAAAAAAGAGAAATAAATAAACAATGAAAAAACCCAAAATGGGTTCTTGAATGCAAATAAAAAACAATAGACATAAATGAAAAAAGGATTATTAGTATTAACAGTAGCGGCATTAGGTTTTGCGGCTTGTAGCGGGGGGATGAAGAAAGGCCCAGCGGGATTAATGTACAACATTCACAATGATGTAAAAGGTGATTCCATCCAGGACGGAGATTTTATCAGTTTAAACATCATTGCAAAAACTGATGCAGATTCAGTTCTTTACAACTCTTATGAGTTAGACAGGGCTTCTCAAACATTTGTTCCAAAACCAACTTATGACGGAGATTTGTTCTACGCCATTAAAATGTTGAACAAAGGTGATAGCGCAACCATTAAAATTGATTTAGATTCAGCCGAAGCAAAAGGGCAACCAAGACCTCAGGGAATTAAAGGGAAATACATCATCTATACTGTTAAAATAGAAAATGTAATCCATAAAGACACCGCTAACCAACAAGCTTTCCAAGCAAAAATTGAAGAGTTTTTCAAGACTGAAGGTGATAAAGCTAAAGTTTCTGAAATGGGTAAAATCCAAAAATATATTGACGACAACAAACTGAAAGTAGAAAAACTTCCTTCAGGATTGCAGATTGCAACCGTTATTGAAGGTAAAGGTGCACAGCCAGTTGCTGGAGATAGCGTGAATGTAAACTATACAGGCAGATTGGTTTCTGGTAAAGCTTTTGACACTAGTTTAGAAGACGTAGCTAAGAAAGAAGGCTTGTTTAACCCTTCCAGATCACCTTACACTACCCTTAATTTAGTAATAGGAAGAGGAGCAGTAATAGCAGGTTTTGATGAAGGTGTAATGAAAATGAAGCAAGGTGGAAAATACAAATTATTGATCCCCTCTTCTTTAGGATACGGTGAACAAGGAATGCAGGGCGGAATGATTGGTCCGTTTACGCCACTAATTTTTGAAATTGAATTGGTAAAAGTGATTCCGGGAAGTCAGGTAAATTCAATGCCTCCTCCTCCGCCACCAATGGAGCCAACAAAATAAAATTTAACCCCTTCCAAATCAGAAGGGGTTTTTTATTTCCTTATTTTTGCAAGCTATGATCCTTACCGATACACATACCCATATTTATTATGAAACTGATCCAGAAAAAAGACAGGAACAGATCAATAAATGTTTAGAAAATGGCATTTCCAGATTGTTTTTGCCTAATGTAGATAGTGCTTCCATCCCTTTGGTAATGGGGATGAGTGAGGCTTATCCAAAAAACTGCTTTCCAATGCTGGGGTTGCACCCTTGTGATGTAAAGGAAAACTATCAAGAAGAGTTAGCAATTATTAGGGAAGCAAGCACAAAGCATCAAATTTATGCTATTGGAGAAATCGGGATAGACTTATATTGGGACAAAACATTTCTGACTGCCCAACAAGATGCCTTTAAAACGCAGATTAACTGGGCAAAAGAATTAGGTCTTCCTTTTGTGATTCATTGCAGAGACGCATTTGATGAAGTATTTGAAGTTTTGGAAGAGATGAATGATGAGCAGATGAGAGGGATTTTCCATTGCTTTACTGGAAATCTCGCACAGGCACATCAGGCTATTGAACTGGGTTTTCTTTTAGGGATAGGAGGCGTGGTGACGTATAAAAAAGCTGGCTTGGCAGCGGTAGTTGAACAATTGCCTTTGAGCAGTATCGTTTTAGAAACAGATGCACCTTATTTAGCTCCGGTTCCGTTCAGAGGAAAACCTAATGAAAGTTCTTACTTGGTGCATATTGCACAAAAAATCGCCGATTTGAAGCAAACTTCAATGGAAGAAATTGCCGAGATTACCACGGCAAATTCTGTCAAAGTTTTCGGGCTATAAATTTTAATTGTTTATTTGTATCATCATAAAAGATAAAAGAGGAAAAATTGTAGCCATGACCAAAATATTTGTGATTTATACCGGAGGCACCATTGGGATGATTACTGATCCTACTACTGGTGCTTTAAGTCCCTTTACTTTTGAACAGATCATAGATAATGTTCCAGAATTAAGGAGGATGGATTATGAGTTGACGGTTCACTCTTTTGACCCAATCATAGATTCCTCTGATATGACGCCGGAAATTTGGGCTTTATTGGCTAAATTAATTGAGGATAATTATGATGACCATGATGGTTTTTTAATTCTCCATGGATCAGATACCATGGCTTTTACAGCATCAGCGTTAAGCTTTATGTTAGATGGTTTAAATAAACCAGTGATTTTTACGGGCTCTCAGCTTCCCATTTCTGAAGTAAGAACAGATGCGAAGGAGAACTTTATTACGGCTTTAGAAATTGCCTCTGCAAAGCTGGAAAACGGCATGGCCCGTGTGCCAGAAGTATGTATCTATTTTGAGAATAAACTGTTTAGGGCAAATAGAACTTTTAAATATAATTCGGCAAAGTTTGAAGCTTTCCGCTCACCAAACTATCCGGTTTTGGTAGAAGCAGGAGTGCACATCAAATACAACGATGGCGCTATTCTGAAAAACGACACTAAAAAATTAAGGGTACACACTTCGGTGAGTAATAATATCGGAGTATTAAAACTTTATCCAGGTATCAGTCCGCAAATTGTAGATGCAGTATTAAATTCTGATGCAGAGGCCATTATTATGGAGAGCTTTGGCACCGGGAATACCACTACGGCCAAATGGTTTTTAGACAGCTTGAGGAAAGCAATACAAAACGGAAAAATAATTCTGGACATCTCCCAGTGCAAGGTAGGATCTGTAGAGATGGGGCGTTACGCCACCAGTAGTGAGCTAAAAAAGATGGGCGTCATCAACGGGTATGACATGACTTTTGAAGCCGCTGTTACCAAGCTGATGTATCTTTTAGGAAGAAATTACCCAAAGGATAGATTACTGCGCAGATTGGGGACTTCTATTAAGGGAGAATTTACAAAAAACTAGGCAATCAACTTTAATTTTAGATCACAACCTTTCAGTTCTATGATTTGTCCATCTATCCCCTTTATTACCTGATCTTTTTTCAGCAGTTTTTTAATGCAGGTTCATTTTGCACCTTAGAAAAAAGGTGTAAGTTTATAATTATAAATCAATAACATAAAATAAGGATGTTTAGTTTAAAAGATAAATGCGCAGTGGTAACGGGCGGAGGCAGTGGTATAGGAAAAGCCATTGCCATGCTGTTTGCTAAACAGGGTGCAACCGTTCATATTATTGAACTGAATCAGCAAGCTGCACACGAAACGGTTAAACAAATCAGCACATTTGGAGAAGCTTTTTCACATGGTTGTGACGTCTCTAATCAGCAGGAAGTAAAAACAGTTTTTGAACAAATCGGTAAAATAGACATCCTTGTGAATAATGCAGGTATTGCACATATTGGTAAAGCATCAACTACTGAAGAAGCCGATTTTGACAAAGTATATCAGGTGAATGTGAAAGGAGTGTATAATTGCTTGTATGCCGTATTGCCACTCATGCAAAAGCAAGGTGGAGGAGCAATTTTAAATATGGCTTCTATTGCAGCTTTAATAGGAATTGAAGATCGTTTTGCCTATTCGATGAGTAAAGGGGCTATTTATGCCATGAGTATGTCTGTTGCCCGGGATTATATAGCCGATGGAATCCGCTCCAACAGCATCTCGCCGGCAAGAATACATACGCCATTTGTAGATGGGTTTATTGCTAAAAACTATCCCGATCATCAGGAACAGATTTTTGAGAAACTTTCAAAAAGTCAGCCAATAGGTAGGATGGGAAAGCCTGAAGAAGTAGCCAGTTTAGCTTTATATTTATGTTCTGATGAAGCAGGGTTTATTACCGGTTGTGATTACCCAATAGATGGCGGGTTTATCAAATTGAACAATTAGCTTAGAAAGAAAAAAGAATCAAGATACAAGACACAAGGATTAAGAAAAAAGAATAAAGACACAAGAAGCAAGACACAAGATAAAAGCAGAAACAGTGGACTGTTGAGATATGCAATAGTTGAAAATAAAAAACAACAAAATGAAATTAATAAGATACGGGAATTTAGGGGAAGAGAAAACTGGGGTAATTATAGCAGAAAAGAAATATGACACTTCAGCTTTTGGAGAAGATTATAATGAAGCATTTTTTGAAAATGATGGCTTAAACCGTTTGGCGAAATTTGTGGAGGACAATGGCGCAAACTTAGCTCTTATTAATGATGAAGTGAGATTAGGTTCACCTGTCGCCCGCCCTTCTAAGATCGTTTGTATTGGGTTAAATTATGCAAAACATGCTCAAGAAACCAATGCTCCAATTCCAAAGGAACCTATTATTTTCTTTAAATCAACTACTTCTATAATTGGTCCTAATGATGCAGTGATGTTGCCTAAAGGATCAGAAAAAACAGACTGGGAAGTAGAACTCGCTTTTGTAATTGGTAAAAAAGCAAGTTATGTTTCTAAGGAAGAAGCGATGGATTATGTTGCAGGATATGTACTTCATAACGATATTAGTGAAAGGGCTTTTCAGTTGGAACGTGGTGGCCAATGGGCAAAAGGAAAAGGTTGCGATACCTTTGCTCCTTTAGGGCCATGGTTGGTCACTAAAGAGGAGATTGCAGACCCTAATAATTTGCATTTATGGTTAAAAATTAACGGTAAAACAATGCAGGATGGCAACACAGACGATTTTATTTTTGATATCGCTGACGTGGTTTCTTATTTAAGCGAGTTTATGACTTTACTGCCAGGAGATGTTATTTCTACCGGAACCCCACATGGCGTTGGATTAGGTTTTAAACCACCTGTATTTTTAAAAGAAGGAGATGTGATGGAATTAGGCATAGCAGGATTGGGTACATCACAACAAAAAGTGATTGCTTACACAAAGAATTAATGCAAATTAACAGTAGTTTAATCAAAGGTTTGTTCAAGCGTAATTTAAATGTTCATCATTTTAATAGTCGTTAGTTCTGTAGCGTAAATATTTCAATCAGAGGAGATCAGGTAAAAAATTATGGATTTAAGATTAAAAGATAAGGTAATTATTGTAACAGGCGGTGCAAAAGGAATTGGTTTAGGAATAGTAGAAGCTTTAGCCAGTGAAGGTGCTATTCCCGTAATTATTGGCAGAAATAAACTAGACAACCAGAAAGAAGTAGATAGAATTAAAAAATCAGGACATCAGGTTTATGCTGTAGCAGCAGAGTTGACCAAACCTAAAGAATGTGAAAAGGCTGTTCAATCTGTCATTAAAAAATTTGGAAGAATTGAAGGGATTGTGAACAACGCAGGCTTAAACGATGGAGTAGGATTGGAAAATGGATCGTATGAAGGGTTTATGGAAAGCCTTCACCGTAATTTAGTTCATTATTACCTGATTGTTCATCACGCATTGCCGGAATTAAAAAAATCTAAAGGCGCTATAGTAAATATCAGTTCTAAAACTGGAGAAACAGGTCAGGGGAATACCTCTGCTTATGCAGCGGCTAATGGCGGAAGAAACGCACTCACTAGGGAATGGGCAGTAGAATTATTGAAATATGGTATCCGTGTAAATGCTGTTATCGTATCCGAATGTTGGACTCCCCAATATGAAAGCTGGATCACAACATTGAGTCATCCCAAAGAGAAACTAAAAGAAATTAATTCAAAAATCCCTTTGGGAAATAGGATGACCACAGTGGAAGAAATTGCAAATATGGTCGTTTTTCTGCTCAGTGAAAAATCAAGCCACACCACAGGGCAAATTTTACATGTAGATGGTGGCTACGTTCATTTAGATAGAGCTTTAGCAAATGCCTAGCAAAGCTTTGCTTTTAACTATTTTCAATTCGGTTTTCCTAAAAATAAAAAAACCTGCAATCTTTTGATTTGCAGGTTTTTTTTGATGATTGTATCAGCGGAGAAAGAGGGATTCGAACCCTCGGTACCGTTGCCAGTACACCAGCTTTCCAAGCTGGCTCATTCGACCACTCTGACATCTCTCCAGTTTTGAATGGGTTGCAAAATTAAAAATTTATAGCAAAGAATAGGAATTTAATTTTTTTTAAAAATAGCTTCCATAAATTGAGGATTTGAATATTCAATAAAGGTAATTGATTGTATGATAATGGGTGTAAATTTCCCCTTCTGATAATATTTAGTGAAATTTTCTTGCTTGTTTGAAATTTTAAAATTAGTTTAGGATTATAAACTTATCAACCAAACAAAAATTCCATGTCAAATAATAATTATGATGCCATAGTCATAGGCTCGGGTATTTCCGGCGGATGGGCGGCAAAGGAGTTAACTGAAAAAGGGTTAAAAACACTTTTGTTAGAACGTGGGCAAAACATTGAGCATGTAAAGGATTATAAGAATGCGACTAAAGCACCTTGGGAATTTACTCATAGGGGCGGGCGTACTCAGGAAATGATTCAGAACTACCCTGTTTTAAAAAGAGATTATCCATTGAGTGAGAAAAACCTGGATTTTTGGGTGAATGAAAAAGAGTCTCCTTATGTAGAAGTTAAGCGATTTGACTGGTATAGAGGTTATCAAGTAGGTGGAAGATCTTTAATGTGGGGGAGGCAATCTTACCGTTGGAGTAATATGGATTTTGAAGCTAATGCGAAGGATGGCATAGCAGTAGATTGGCCAGTTAGGTATGATGAAATTGCACCTTGGTATTCTCACGTAGAGAAATTTGCAGGAATCAGTGGTTCAAAAGAGAACATTCCTTATTTACCGGATAGTGAATTTTTACCTCCTATGGATTTGAACTGTGTAGAGAAAGATGTGGCGCAGCGTATCAAAAAGGAGTATGATGATCAAAGGCATTTAATCATTGGAAGAGTGGCTCATGTTACTGGTCCATTAGCAGGTAGAAGCAATTGCCAATACAGAAACAAATGTAGTTTAGGCTGCCCTTTTGGAGGTTATTTCAGTACCCAATCTTCAACACTTCCTGCGGCGCAGGCCACCGGGAATTTAACGCTTCGTCCTTACTCTATTGTTACGCAAATATTATATGACAAAGACACTCAAAAAGCTACCGGAGTAGAGATTCTTGACGCGCAAACAAATGAAACCTACGTGTATAATGCAAAGGTGATTTTCCTATGTGCTTCTACGCTAAATTCGGCATGGGTATTAATGAATTCCGCAACAGATGTTTGGGATGGAGGATTAGGAAGCAGTAGTGGAGAACTAGGTCATAATTTAATGGATCACCATTTTAGGGCTGGAGCTTCTGGAATAGCAGAAGGTTATGGTGATAAATACTATTATGGAAGAAGACCAAATGGTTTTTATATTCCAAGATTTAGAAACATAAATGAAAAGAGAGATTACATCAGAGGCTTTGGCTACCAGGGGAGTGCAAGTAGAGAAGGATGGCAAAGAGATATTTCTGAACTTGGAATTGGCGTAGAATTGAAAGAAGCATTGTCGCAACCAGGAAACTGGACTATTGGCATGACTGCCTTTGGAGAAACATTGCCCTATCATGAAAATAAAGTGATGCTTGATAAATCTGTAAAAGATAAGTGGGGCTTAAATGTATTAGCCATTGATGCAGAAATCAAAGACAATGAAAGGAAAATGCGTGTGGATATGATGGCTGATGCCAAAGAAATGCTGGAGAAAGCGGGAATTAAAAATGTAGAAAGCTATGATAATGGTTATGCTTTAGGTCAGGGTATTCATGAAATGGGCACAGCTCGTATGGGCAAAGATCCTAAAACTTCTGTATTGAATAAACACAATCAAGTTTGGGATGCCAAAAATGTATATGTCACCGATGGATCTTTTATGACTTCGGCAAATTGCGTAAATCCTTCTTTAACTTATATGGCTTTCACTGCTAGAGCTGTAGATCATGCTGTAAATGAATTGAAAAAGGGAAATATTTAGTCAATCAAAACTTGAAACTATCTATACATGAATCAGGAAAATAAAAGTAGAAGGCAATTCATTAAATCTGCGGCAGTAGCAACAGCCGCCTTTACTATAGTTCCGAGATTTGTATTAGGTGGAAAAGGTTTTCTGGCGCCAAGCGATAAATTATATATAGCAGGAATCGGTGCCGGAGGAAAAGGTTATAGCGATTTAAAGAGTTTTTACAATACAGGAAAAGCAAGTATTTCTTTTTTATGTGATGTAGATGATCGTAGATCAGCGCAAGCCAGGGCTGATTATCCAAATGCAAAATATTATAAAGATTGGCGGGAGTTATTTGATAAAGAATCCAAAAATTTTGATGCCGTATCAGTTTCTACACCAGATCACAACCATGCCATTACTACTTTAGCGGCCATGCAATTGGGTAAACATGTGTATGTACAAAAACCTTTAACACATGACATTTATGAAGCTCATATTTTAGGAGAAGCAGCAAAAAAATACAAGGTTGTTACCCAAATGGGAAATCAAGGTGCTTCAAATGACGGTGTTCGCCAGATGAAAGAGTGGTATAATGCCGGTTTATTAGGCGATGTGCATACAGTTTACTGTTGGACTAACCGACCTGTTTGGCCTCAAGGAATTCCTTGGCCAGTAACAGCATCGGCAATACCTAAAGAGTTAGATTGGGATTTATGGCTAGGTACTGCACCTCAAAAAAATTATGTAGATAAATTAGTTCCATTCAACTGGAGAGGATGGTGGGATTATGGAACTGGAGCATTAGGAGATATGGGATGTCACTTAATGGAAGGTCCATTTTCTGTTTTAAATCTCAAAAGTCCTGAAACTGTAGAAGCCAGTGTGGGCTCTGTATATATTGATGAATTTAAAAGAGGTTACTTTCCAGAAAGTTGCCCGCCATCTAGTCATGTGATTTTAGGTTTTCCTTCAGGATCTAAAAACCGTCCTAAGGTTAAGTTGCACTGGAT
>JBDSHZ010000073.1:0-12368 GCA_039918235.1 Pelobium sp. | reverse complement strand
TAAAATGTGATGAAAAAATTTGGACTAATTGGGTATCCTTTAACCCATTCCTTCTCTGAAAAATATTTTACAGAGAAGTTTGAAAAAGAAAATATCAACGATACATCTTATAGCTTAATCACTCTGGGAAATATACAAGATTTCCCAGAGCTGATTAAGAACAATCCTGATTTATCCGGCATCAATGTCACCATTCCTTACAAGATTGAGGTGATGCAATTTTTAGATGAATTGAGCAAAGAAGCCGAAGGAGTAGGAGCCGTAAATTGTATTAAAATATGCACTCGACACTCTGTAAATTCACTTTTTAGTGGTGAACTATGTAGGGTAAACGAGAAAAAATATTCCTTAATAGGCTACAATACCGATGCTTATGGTTTTGAAAAATCCATTAGTCCACTTCTTAAAAAACATCATCAAAAAGCACTGATTTTAGGCAACGGTGGCGCTGCAAAAGCAATTCAGTTTGTTTTTAAAAAGCTAAAAATCCCTTTTAAACTGGTCAGCAGAAAGGCTGCAAAAAACATGTTTACTTATGGGCAATTAAACCAAAAGGTTTTAAAAGAATACCAGATCATTGTGAACACCTCTCCGTTAGGCACCTACCCAGATGTTGATGCCTGTCCTGATATTCCATATGAATTTCTGACTCCTCAACATTTATTGTACGATTTGGTGTATAATCCTGAAGAAACACTGTTCCTCCAAAAAGGGAAAGAAAAGGGTGCAGTCACAAAAAATGGAGCGGATATGTTGGTTTTACAGGCAGAAAAATCATGGGAAATATGGAATAGCTAATGTCCTTGGCTTTCCTAAAATCAAAATCAGATTTCTTTAAATTTTTTATACCTTCAAAGCCATGAAATATCTGTTTCTTTTTATTGGTATTGGACTTATGATTGCCGCCTGCGGTAGCAATTCAGATTATTCGCCAAAACCAAGAGGGTATTTCAGAATTGAATACCCAAAAAAGGAATATCAAGAATTTAAGGATAACCCATTTTACAGTTTCGAGTACCCAAAATACGCCAAAATGTACTTAGACAGTGCTGATGGGAACAGACCAAACTGGTATAATTTAACTTTTCCTCAATTTAATGCAAGCCTACATATCAGCTATTATCCAATTACAAGCCCAGCTGAATTTGACAATTTAATAGAGGATTCGAGAAAATTAGCATTTAAGCATACGGTTAAAGCTACAGGCATAGACGAAGGAAGAATTACAGTTCCTGAAAACAATATCAATGGCATATTTTACACCATTGAAGGTAACACGGCTTCTTCTACACAGTTTTTCCTTACAGATAGTAACCAAAATTTTTTAAGAGGAGCGTTGTATTTTAACGAAAAACCGCAGGCCGATTCTGTACAACCAATTGTCAATTTTATAAAAGCAGATATTGACAGAATGATTAAAACGTTTCACTTCAAGAATAAATAATAAAACAATATAATTTATTAATATCAAATGAAAAAAATCAAACTCGCAGTGTTATTGTTATTAATAACCGTAGGTGCGTCGGCACAAAATATCCTTACCTCTATCAATACAGCCAGTGATTTTTTCGCTAAACTGGAAGAAGGGAAATATCAAGAAGCCCAAGATTTCTTTGATGTTTCTGTTAAAGAAAAATTGCCTCCAGAAACTTTAAAAACAATGTGGGCAAACCTAAAAACAAATTTAGGAGAATTTGAATCTGTTAATGGCGCACAAAATAAAGTTCAGGATGAATTTCAGATTGTCATTCTGGATTGTAAATTCAGTAAAAGCTCACAGCCTTTCCAATTTGTATTTAACAAAGATCAAAAGATGGTTGGTTTTTTTATACTTCCAAAGCCAACTACCAACAGTTATAAGCTTCCAATATATACTGATTGTGATAAATTCACAGAGAAACTGGTGACCATTAAATCAGGCACACATGAGTTACCTGCTATGATTACGCTACCAAAAGACACCGTGAACTGCCCGGTGGTTGTATTTGTACATGGCTCTGGACCTGGTGATATGGATGAAAGCGTTGGTGCTCAAAAACCTTTTAAAGATTTGGCGATAGGCTTGGCCGCACAAGGAATTGCATCTGTACGTTATGTAAAAAGAACAGCTTTATATGCCGGTGAATTTAGTGGTGCATTTACAACAAAGGAAGAGGTTTTAGATGATGCCTTAGCCGTGATTGCTTATACTAAAAAAATAGTACAGGTAGATTCTCAAAATGTTTATTTATTCGGTCATAGTTTAGGGGGAATGCTGGCTCCTAAGATTGCTACATTAGCACCTGATTTAAAAGGAATAATTTTAGCTGCCGCTCCTGCAAGAAAGCTTCAGGATATATCTATAGAGCAAAATAATTACTTTTTCAATATAGAAAAAGACACTACTAAAGACGGTAAAAAATATTTAGACCTAGCCATTAAAGACTTAACGGCTTCCAAATCCATTACTGCAACTAGCTTACCGGCAGATTCAGTAATTTTAGGTTTACCGGCAGCTTATTGGGCTGATCTGAATATGATGGATCAGGTTGCGTTAGCCAAAAAAATACCTCAAAGAATCTTTGTAATTCAGGGAGGTAATGACTTTCAGGTATCAACTAAAGATTTCACACTTTGGAGCACCGCTTTAAAAGGTAAAAAAGGTTTCGACTCCAAATTATATCCTATGCTTAATCATTTGTTCAGTTTTGTACCAGAGAAAGGAACAACTGCCCAATACCAAGAAGCAGGAAATGTTGACCAACCCATAGTAGATGATTTAGCGAGCTGGATATTACAAAGATGATGGATTTAAAAGTATTTGTAAATAACCCTTATCAGGAAAACACCTACGTTGTTTATGATGAAAGTGGGGACTGTGCCATTATAGACCCAGGAATGTATAATGCTTCGGAGCAAAATGCCGTAGTTTTATTTATTAAAGAAAATAAGCTGAAGCCGGTAATGCTTTTGAATACGCATTGCCATATTGATCACGTTTTAGGGAACAAGTTTATTTATGAGCAATATGGGTTAAAACCTCAGCTATCTGAAGGAGAATTACCGCTATTGCATGCCATACCTTCTTATGCCCCAGCGCAAGGCATTAACTATGAGCTATCTCCAGAGCCTGAAAATTTCCTACCTACCAGCGGATCAATTCCTTTAGGAAATGGCGTTTTAGAAATTATTTTTGCTCCAGGCCACTCCCCTGCTCACCTTTGCTTTTACAGCAAAGCCGATGCTTTTATTATTGGTGGAGATGTGCTTTTCAAAAACAGCATCGGCAGAACAGATTTACCTGGCGGGAATTACGATATCTTGATCAGCAGTATCAGAAATGAAGTATTTACATTGCCTGATGAAGTAAAAGTATATCCTGGTCATGGGCCTTTTACCACTATCGGTTTTGAGAAACTTTACAATCCATTTTTAAACAGTTAAGCTTGAATACCGCTTTATACATAGCCAAAAGGTATCTTTTCTCAAAAAAATCTACCAATGCCATTAATATCATTTCTGGCATTTCTATGTTGGGTGTATTTGTAGGCAGCGCTGCGTTAATCATCATTTTGTCTGCTTTTAACGGACTGGAAGATTTGGTGGTTTCCATGTCCAATACCCTTACTCCAGATTTAAGAATTGAACCCACTAGAGGTAAAACATTCGATCCAAACAACAAGGCCTTGGTTTATTTTCAAAACAACGCATCTTTTGTAAATTATACAGAAGTTTTACAGGAAAAAGCATTATTGAAGTATGGAGATCAACAATTTATTGGCCAGATAAAAGGAGTAAGTAATGATTTTCTTAAAAACAAAGCTTTAAAGGCTACTTTATTACAGGGAGAATTCATTTTAAACGAAGGGGACCAAGACTATGCCGTGATAGGCTCTACAGTTCAATATACGTTAGGAATAAATATTAATGACACTAACAGATTGCTGGAGATTTATTCTCCAAATAAGAGCACTGCTGGATCATTTACTCCCGCTGATGAATTTGTATCTAGGTTTTTAAGTCCTGTAGGCGTTTTTGAATCGAACCAGGAGTCTGATAATGAAGTGATTATTCCTATAAAAACAGCTAGAGCACTTTTAGCAGAAAATAAAAACATAAGTGCCGTAGAAATTTTGCTAAAAGACCCTGATCAGGCTGATGACTTAAGAAATGAAATTCAGGAAAAATTAGGAGACAATTTTATTGTAAAAGACCGCGTACAACAGAACGCCCTACTTTATAAAATCCTTAATTCCGAAAAATGGGCAGTGTACTTAATCCTGACTTTTGTGTTACTCATTGCCACTTTTAATATTGTAGGTTCTTTAACCATGCTGGTAATTGATAAGCAAAAAGACATTGCGGTTTTAAATAGTTTAGGCGCAAGCAAAAAAATGATCCGTCAGATTTTCTTATTAGAAGGACTGATGATTTCTTTTATTGGGTGTGGAATAGGTCTTGTGCTTGGCGGTGTTTTTTGTTTGATACAAATCCGATTCGGGATCATTACCCTCTCGCAAGGCAATATGATGATGAGTGCTTATCCCATGGCTATCAGAATTGGTGATTTCTTTCTGGTTTTTATCACTGTATTTGTAATTTCCTTAATTGCTTCTTTCATCAGCTCAAGGTTAAGCGTCAAAAGATTTGATACGTTAAAGCAGGCGTTGTAACTATTCCCTATTTAATATTCAAATATTAAATACCTTTCTCCTTAACAAATTTCAAGCTTTTATAAATTATAATTGGCTGAATAATTGGATGGTTAAATTATTATCTTTAGAAAATGGAGAACACCTCACCTAAGAAAAAACATACGCTATTAAAATGGGTATTGGGCATTATCATAACCATTGTACTCTTAGCTGGCGCCACTGCTTGGTATTTAAATGAAAAATGGAAACCCTTACTCACTACAGAAATTGAAAACTCAATTATTGACGCTACAGATAGCTTATATCGGGTAAAATTTACAAAAATACAAGTCAATATTTTATCAGGAGGCGTAATTGTTGACAGTGTTGAAATCACTCCTGATTTAAGAATTTATAAAAAACTAATCGATAAAAGGATAGCCCCAGAAAATCTATTTTCAATTAACCTCTCCAAATTATCTCTTAAACAGGTAAATCCTTTAAAAGTATACAGAGAGCGTAAATTAGTAATAGAAAACATTACCATTCAGGATCCTTCTCTATCTATATTTTATACTAAACTTCCTAATAAGTTAAAAAAAGCACCAGATAATAGAACACCTTATCAAAAGTTAAAAAGTGTTTTAGACGAATTAAAAATTGGCAGTATTTTTTTGAATGATGTAAAGTTTAAATACGTAGATCAATCGCTAAAAAAAACCAAGACTACCTTTTTGGATAGGATGAATATCAGGATCAATGATATTTTAATTGATTCTATCTCTCAGAATGACAGTACAAGAATTTTTAATGCAAAGGATATCATTGCAGAAATCAGCGATTATGATTTTGCCACTCCTGATTCCATGTACCACTTGCATCTCAAGCATGCTTTTATATCCACTTTGAAAAAGCAACTGATCATTTCGGGTGCCGGCTTAATTCCTAGGTATACTGATATGGCATTCTCGCGACAGTTTGAAAAACAGCAGGAAAGTTACCGGTTAACGTTCGACTCTATCATGGTAGATAATTTGAATTTTAATAATCTGATTGATAGCAGAACTGTTAAATCTGATAAAATTACCATCAAAAATGGAGAACTGGCGGTTTTCCTCAATCGGGAAAAACCTGTTAAAAATATTGATAAAGGAAAGAATTTTCCTCATTTGGCTTTACAAAGAGTGCCTTGGGATATTATTGTGGATACTACTGTGATCAAAAATATCAATGTGAGTTATTCAGAATACAATCCAAAGACGGAAGCAAAAGGAACTATTCATTTCAACGGATTAAAAGGAACAATCTTTAATGTTACAAATGATTCGGCATCATTAAGCAATAAAAATATTGCAAATGCGTACTTAGAAACCATGTTGATGGGAAAAGGAAAAATAAACGTACATATTGCCTTTAACCTTAGCGACCCTAAAGGAGGTTTTAGTTACGATGGGAAATTAGGAAGTATGCCCACTTCTGCCATTAATTCAATCACTATTCCCCTAGCTATGGTTAAAACCAGCTCGGGACAGGTGCATGGTATGGATTTTAATATTAAAGGAAATGTTGATGGTGCAGGAGGAACCCTGACCTTAAGATACGATGATTTGAATGTGATTTTGATGAAAAAGGATGAAGCAGAAAATTTTAAGAAAATGGGATTAATTTCTCTTTTTGCGAATGCTTTGCTAGTAAATAATGCTAATCCGAAAGGAAATAACCCCTTAACTGTAGCTCATCCTTATTATGCCAGGCCACCAGAAGGATCTTTCTTTAATTTAATGTGGAAGACAATTTTTCAAGGGTTGAAACAAAGCATAGGAATTAGTAAAGATAAAGAAGCAAAACTCACTAAGAGAGCGGAGAATTTCAAGGATGCCAAAGCTGCTAGGGAACGAAGAAAACAGGAAAGACAAAAAAGAAGAGAAGAAAGAAAGAAAGAATAAATAATAAGCCATGAATTTATTGAGAAGAGAAATTAGATTACTAACCTTTTTATTAACCCTAATTATAGGCCTTGCTGCTTGTTCTGAAAAAACAAACAATGGGTTAACAGCAACAACCAATCTTAAGAAATTAGGTATTGAAGAAAAAAACCTAGACCGTGTAGATAGCTTAATAGCATCAGGATTAATCAATAACTGGATGGCAGGAGCTACCGCTTTAATTGCTGTTGACGGAAAAATTATTTATGAAAAAGGTTTTGGTTTTAAAGACCGCGAATCAAAAGCTTTGATGAGACCTATTGATGAATTCAGAATTGCGTCTATGTCTAAACCTATTGTTACTGCAGCAGCAATGACATTGGTAGAGAAAGGAAAGTTAAACTTGAACGATCCTGTTTCTAAATATATCCCCGAATTTAAAAACATGAAAGTGCTGGCTACTTTTAATGAAAACGACACCACTTACACCACGGTAGACGCTAAAAACCCCATCACTATTAAAAACTTAATGACGCACACTTCAGGGATAGGTTATGGCTTTGCAGACCCTAGGATGGCTTTAATTTATGCAAAGAATGGGATTCCTGATCTGGCTATTGCCGATTCTGTTACTATTGGAGAAAAAATAAAAAAGCTGGGAACCTTGCCTTTAGGTGAACAACCAGACAGCAAATTTTATTACGGTTTAAGTATTGATGTTTTAGGATATGTAATAGAAGTTGCCAGTGGAGAAAGCCTTGCAACCTACGTGAGCGAGAATATTACTAAGCCTTTAGGTATGAATGATACTTTCTTTTTTCTGCCTGCTGAAAAAGCGGGAAGGTTAACGGTGATGTACGGCGAAACTAAAACCGGAAGATTAGAAAGACTTCCTAAGCTAACAAAAGGATATAATGTGAATTACCCGATTGATGGTGCAAAAACTTATTTTTCTGGTGGTTCAGGAATGTGCTCTACGGTTGATGATTATGCCAAATTTTGCCAGATGATTTTAAACAAAGGAACTTTTGGAGGAAAGCAAATTCTCGCTTTCGAGTCGGTTGAAGCGATGACTACTAACCAAATCGGCAATCTATCGGTTGGCAAAAACAAGTTTGGTTTAGGTTTTGAAATTACCACTGCAGATGGGGTAGCTCATGGCGCTAAATCAGGAAAATTGAGCTGGAGCGGTGCATTCAATACTTATTTCTGGATTGATCCGGAAAGAAAATCTGTTGCCATCTTAATGACTCAAGTTTATCCTGCTTTACACAGTAAAGAGCTGAGGACCCAGTTTGAACAATTGGTAAATGATGCTTTGGACAGGTAAGGTAAAACAGATTAAAGAAGAAAGAGCAAAGAAGAAAGACTTCTTATAAGGCTTAAGATAGAGTTAAGAAGAAAGAGTCAAGAATAAAGAACTAAAAGAGCCAAGATTGCTGGAATCTTGGCTCTTTATTCTTTAATCCTTAAACTTTATTTGTTCTTGTTTCTAATAATCCTTTATCTAAACTAAACCGTGTAATTCCAACCCTTTACATCTTCCACTCTACCATATTTAATGTCGTCTAGAGTTTTCCTCATTTTACTGGCGAATTCGCTTTTGGAAGGGTCTGGTAAAGTATAAGTTTTACCTTCATGAGCAATTTCTGCTACTTGAGCTAAAGTTGCTGCAGTTCCTGCACCAAAGGCATCGGAACAAGTTCCATTTTCTATCGCTTCTAAAAGTTCTTTTACAGAAACCCTGCGTTCTTCCACCTCCATTCCAAAATCTTTGGCCAGTTGCAAAACACTGTCTCTGGTTACTCCGTCTAAAATTGTATCTCTTGTTGAAGGGGTAAGCAACTTACCGTTGATTACAAACATCATATTTGCCGCTCCCAATTCTTCAATATATTCATGGCTTTTAGCATCCGTCCAAATCAATTGATCAAAACCTTCTTCCATTGCTTTTTTTGCAGGCAATAAAGAACCGCCGTAATTACCGGCAGCTTTTGCATAACCAAAACCACCTTCGCTTGCTCTTGTATATTCTGTTTCAATTTTAACTTTTAAATTTTTTGAGAAATAAGGTCCGGTTGGGCCTAATAAAACCATAAACTTATAGGTTGATGAAGGCGTTACACCTAAAAATGGATCTGTAGCAAACATAAACGGCCTGATGTATAAAGAATAATTCTCTTTATCCGGAACCCAATTTCTGTCTATATCAACAACTGCGGCTATGGCTTGTAAAAATAATTCCTCAGGTAAAGAAGGCATACACATTCTTTCTGCAGATTTATTAAACCTAATGGCATTCTTATCCGGACGGAAGATGGAGATTTCACCATCTGCATGTCTATACGCTTTTAAGCCTTCGAAAAAAGCCTGACCATAATGCAATGCAGAAATAGCAGGACTTAAACCAATCTCGCCGAAAGGCAAAATTTCAAAATTTTTCCATTGCCCATCAGCATAATCTGCCATTAACATGTGGTCAGAAAATGTTTTACCGAATGGAAGATGATCAAAATCAACACCAGCCAATTTAGACGATGTTGCTTTTGTTATTTTAATAGCTAATGTCTCAGTCATATATTAAATTTCAAGACCTGCAATTTACAAATTTGTTTAATGATTTTTCACTCCTATTGATGCAACACTTCTTCTACCCAAGCCTTTCCCCATTCTTCTTTTTCTTCCTCACTCCATAATGTTGGATAAAAGATTCTTTTTTGAAAACGAGGAGGCAAATACTTTTGCCAATTGGTACCTCCTGTAGCTTTAATCTCCTCTGGTTGGCGGTTGAGGTACTTAACTGCTGATTTATAATGCGCCAAAGGCCAGTTCACATTTACCAGTACATCAAATCTTTTTAACAAGTTTTTCAATTCGTCATCAGTTTGAGCTAACGATAATTTTGAATACAGTTGCCAAAGATTGGTGGCTTTTACACTTTGGGCCAGTTCCATAAAAGTTGTAGCATACTTTCCATAGAATTGCTTTAAAGTGAGCGTTTGCTTACCAGTAGAAAGTTCAGTGGCGCCGTATTGCCAATAAATCTGTTTAAACTGTTCTTGCATATTGGCATCTTTCAATTCTTCACGATGATCTTTTGCCACCAAATGAATAAAATCGGTTGCATAAATTTCTATCATCCTATACTGGCCGCTCTGAAAGCCGCTAGCAGGTAAAAGTGACATCCTAAACTGAAGAAATTGTTCCTTCTCCATCCCTTCTACCATAATATCAAAGGAATTTGTTAAAGCTTCAAAATAGTTATTGATCCTTTTTAATCGGGTTGTAAAAAATGATACGTTTAAATCAGAATGATTTGTAAGCTGCTTGCATTCATGAATCACGAGTTTAAAATACAGCTCAGTAATCTGATGGTACATGATGAAAATTTCTTCATCAGGCAATGAAGTCTTAGGCGTTTGCAGGCTCAAAAGTGTATCCAAATGTATGTAATCCCAATAGGTAAGGTAATCTGCATACAATAAGCCATCTAAATAAGACAGCATATCCTGTCCCATAGCACCATACTTCTGCTGTAATTTCTCTAGTCTCTCCTTAATTTCTGGAGTGATTTCCATAAAATTCAAATTAAATACCTAAGTCTTTATTTATATAAGACCAAGAAACAAAAATAAGGGATTAAGAAGTAATTGTAAGAATTACATCTTGATGAAGTAACCAATAATAGCAAAAACTAACCCTGCACCGGTAATATAAAAAGCATTCTTACCAAAGATAAAACCTAATATGCCGCCAAGAAGCACTAAAATCAACCCAACCCACATGATACTTTGTCCTTTTCTTATGTCCTCTGAAGATTTAATCTTTGAGAATCGATCAGTTTTTTCTTTACTTTCTATTGTTGAGTCTTCACTGATCTTATTACTGCTAAGATCTTCCCTCTTTTTATCGTTAAGCATTTGATGCATTGTTTCATTTCTCAATGCTGTAGTTTCTGACGATAATTTCGGCTTTAAATTTTTATGGAATTTAATAGCATCGTTTAATTTAGTTGTTTTTTTCTCTTTTTCAGGAACGTTAGCAACCTCATTAACTACTGATTTTTTGAGCAAGGGATCGGCACTTTTTGAGGTAATAAAAGTTTTTCTTGAACCTAATCTTCTGTTGGGATTTTCTGCAGGTGTTTTGGGGGATTGTTTTATTACAGAATTACTGCTATTCTGAGTTGTTAAATAAGTATTTGCATCATTAAAGTAATTCTCTTTTGATTTTTCCTGAAGTGTAAAAGTCATGTCCACTTTTCTTACTCCACCATTTTCAAGCACAGCTTCTCTAGCCAAATTTATTTTCTCAGGCTTAATACTTATCCATTCAAATGTCCTATCGGCACAACCTGACAGTAAAAGCAAACAGAAAAGCACAAAAGTATATTGCTTCAATAATTTCATTTATATCAAACTAGTGAAATATTATGCCCGTTTTTCATTTTATGCTATTCGTGTTTCAAAGCATATTAAACCATAAAACATCTTATCAAAGTTGAAAAAAGCAATTATAAATGCTTTAATTGACCAATAATATTACCCAAATTTTTATAATAAATCAAATCCAATGTCTTTTCTAAAGGTAGCTCCATCAAAATAAACTCTTCCAGCATCAGCTGTAGCCTGTTGTAATGCACTAAAAAGATCATCTTGCAAGGTGGTAACGGTGAGCACCCTTCCACCATTTGTTTTCACTATTCCATTATCCAGCTCGGTACCGGCATGAAAAACCATACTTTCTTTAATATTCTCTAAACCAGAAATTGATTTACCTTTTATATAATCTCCAGGATAGCCTGCACTTACCAACATGATACTGGCAGCGGTTTTAGGAGAAATCTTCAGCTGATAATCTGCTATTTTTTCTTCTGCTACGGCTTTTAACAATTCGGCAAAATCACTTTCCATTCTAGGCAAAACACTTTCCGTTTCCGGATCTCCCATACGGCAATTGTATTCTATTACGTAAGGTTTGCCATTTGTATTCATTAAGCCAATAAAAATGAAGCCTTTATAATGGATCCCTTCTTCTTGTAAACCTTTAATGGTAGGAATCACCACCTGTTCTTCCACTTTTTTTAGGAAAGCCGCATCAGCAAACGGAACCGGAGAAACCGAACCCATTCCACCGGTATTTAAACCTGTATCTCCTTCACCAATCCTTTTATAATCTTTTGCAGAAGGTAAAATCACATAATCTTTCCCATCAGAAACTACAAAAACCGAAAGTTCTATACCTGTTAAAAACTCTTCAATCACTACCTTTTCACTTGCTGCTCCAAATTTAGACTCTGCTAACATTAGTCTTAATTCTTCTTGTGCTTCTGCTAAAGTAGTACAGATTAAAACTCCTTTTCCAGCCGCTAAACCGTCTGCCTTTAAAACCACCGGCATTGGGTGATGCTTGAGATAGGTTAAGCCTTCTTTTAAGGTTTCTATGGTAAAAGTATGCGATGCTGCGGTAGGAATTTGATACTTTTCCATAAATATTTTGGAGAAATCTTTACTTCCTTCCAATTGCGCACCGTCTTTTTTGGGCCCAATTACCGCGATTTTTTTCAAATCCTCATCCGCTAGAAAGAAATCATGGATTCCTTTCACCAAAGGTTCTTCTGGACCTACCAACACCAAATTCACTTTATTTTGAATTACAAAATTTCTAATTCCTTCAAAATCAGTGACTTTAAGTAGTACATTTTTTCCATAAGCACCGGTTCCGGCGTTTCCGGGTGCGATAAAAAGTTTTTCGCAAAGCGGACTTTGCGCTAATTTCCAAGCGAATGTACTTTCTCTGCCTCCAGAACCAAGGATTAAAATATTCATGC
>JBDSHZ010000072.1:0-24613 GCA_039918235.1 Pelobium sp. | reverse complement strand
CCTTGCGGCCGTACTCCCCAGGCGGATCACTTCACGCGTTAGCTGCGGTACCAAGGAATCACTTCCCCAACACCTAGTGATCATCGTTTAGGGCGTGGACTACCAGGGTATCTAATCCTGTTTGCTCCCCACGCTTTCGTGCCTCAGCGTCAATAATGGTTCAGCAAGCTGCCTTCGCTATCGGTGTTCTGTATCATATCTAAGCATTTCACCGCTACATGATACATTCCGCCTACTTTAACCTAATTCAAGATCTTCAGTTTCAATGGCTGTTCTACAGTTAAGCTGCAGGCTTTCACCACTGACTTAAAGATCCGCCTACGCACCCTTTAAACCCAATAAATCCGGACAACGCTTGGATCCTCCGTATTACCGCGGCTGCTGGCACGGAGTTAGCCGATCCTTATTCTTACGGTACCGTCAATGTGCTACACGTAGCATTTTTTCTTCCCGTATAAAAGCAGTTTACAACCCAGAGGGCCGTCATCCTGCACGCGGCATGGCTGGGTCAGAGTTTCCTCCATTGCCCAATATTCCCTACTGCTGCCTCCCGTAGGAGTCTGGTCCGTGTCTCAGTACCAGTGTGGGGGATCATCCTCTCAGACCCCCTATGCATCGTAGCCTTGGTGAGCAGTTACCTCACCAACTAGCTAATGCAACGCATGCCCATCAATCACCGCCGGAGCTTTAATTACATCCTGATGCCAGGTCGTAATGTTATGGGGTATTAATTCCGATTTCTCGGAGCTATTCCCCAGTGAAAGGTAGGTTGCATACGTGTTACGCACCCGTGCGCCGGTTTCATATCATATTGCTACGATACTATCCCTCGACTTGCATGTATTAGGCCTGCCGCTAGCGTTCATCCTGAGCCAGGATCAAACTCTCCATTGTAAAATGTTGTGTTCGATACTAACTTGATGTTAATATAATTAATTATTCTTTTTGTGAGCCGGCACCGGAACCAGTCCGGTGCCCCTCTACGCTACATGATATCTTTTTAAAGAACTTGTGCGCCTCGCCTCACGGTCCGGCTTTTATATCTGTCCCGCTCTGTTGCGGGATGATCTTTCTGTTTTATGTCCATCTTTCGAATCGCTCTTAAGATGTTTCCCGTTTGACCGGGGTGCAAAGATAGGAGTGTTTTTTTATAATTCCAAATCTTTTTTTTTTATTTTTTTCCCGTCTTGATCTGCCTTTCGGTTCTCTTTAGCCGGGTCGCAAAGGTGCGGCTTTTTTTACATCCCCGCAAATCTTTTTTCACTTTTTTATGCCGGCTGTTTGCTGACATAAACCCACCTCTATGCTTTTCAATATCCCGCCCCCCTTGCGGTTGCGGAGTGCAAAGGTGCGGCTTTTTATCCCGTTACGCAAGGCCTCCCTGCTTTTATTTTCTGCGGATTCACTAAACAGCTGATTCCGTGATAGAAAAAATTCAGCGGACGCCTCAATCAGTCCTCTAACAAAGGAATTATCAGCCCTGGCCGACAGACTTTAGCCGTTTATATGAGGTTCACAATAATATATATGAGTGCTGTTTTCAATAGCTGTAATGGCCTGCCTCTGCTAAACCCGATGGGAATGGGTACCGGCAGTGTCCCGGCCCTGTGCCCCCTGGCCGTGGATAAGGCTGTGGGATGGGCCTGTGCACCGGGGCGCAGTATGAATGTACAGCGGGGCTGAACTCCCCATCCTTAAACCGGAACCTGCTTTTCTAATAACTAATACTGATCGGTTGATAATAAAACTAGTGTACATGCCTCCATGGTCTTGATTCCTTTCTCATTTGCCAACTTCTCTAATTCAGGATTTTCGGAACCTGGATTAAAAATAATTCTATTTGGCTTTGTATTTAGAATATAATCATAAAGATCTTTCTGGTTTTTTGGACCAACATACATGGTAATGGTGTCAATATCATTATGGATAAGCTCAGGCTTTTCGATAGGTTGTTCTGCAGCTTCCCCCATTTTAATCCCTACGTTTACAATTGGATGCCCATGTATCACTAAACGACACGAAGCCATATTAGCATAACGAGAACTATCTGGTGTTGCTCCTAATATTAATGTTTTTTTCATTTTTCAGTATTTTGAATTGAGCATTTATTATTGAGAAATTAATCCTTCTATTTTAATTGCTTGAATGCCGCATCTGCGCAAGCCTGCCCATCTATAGCAGCAGAAATGATGCCACCGGCATAACCTGCACCTTCGGCACAGGGATATAGACCTTTCACCTGCGGATGTTGCAAGGTTTCACTATCTCTAGGGATTCTGATTGGAGAGGAAGTTCTGGACTCTACACCAACCAATACTGCCTCATTGGTATAATAACCTCCATTGCCAAAAACTGATGGGATTTTCTTTCCGAAATGAGGAAGTGCCATTTGTAAACGTTGGGTGATAAATGAAGGCAGTACGTCATGAAGATTGGCGGATGTTAGGCCAGGCAGGTAAGAATTGGCGGGCAGATCTTCAGAAATTTTATTGTTCACAAAATCAACCATTCTTTGTGCGGGAGCTTTTAGAGCCCCACCTCCTGCCTGAAAAGCCTTCTGCTCAATCTTCGATTGAAAATCCATTAAAGCGAAAGCATCCTGTTGGGCGTTTGAAGGAGAATCGTTTAGTTCTACCTGAACCACGGTCCCTGAATTAGCATAGGGATTATTCCTTTTAGAAGGGCTCCATCCATTTACCACAATCTCATTCTGATCGGTAGCGCAAGGTGCAATAATTCCTCCGGGACACATGCAAAATGAAAACACTCCTCTTTTTTCTACCTGAGTAACTAAGCTATAATAAGAAGGAGGCAGATTTTCATGTCGGGTTTCACAATGATACTGTGCCTGATCGATTATATATTGGGGATGTTCTATTCTGACTCCCAAGGCAAAGGGTTTCGCCTCCAACAACAAATCCTTCTTTCTTAATAAGTAATAGATGTCACGAGCCGAATGCCCTGTGGCCAAGATTAAAGCGCTGGCATCAAAATTCCCATTTGAAGTAACCGCTGTCTGAATCTGTTGGTTACTTATATATATGTCTGTTAATTTTGTTCCGAAATGAAATTCTCCACCTGCATTCAAAATTGTTTCTTTAATTGAAGTGATGATCTGTGGGAGTTTATTAGTTCCGATATGTGGGCGGGCATCTATCAATATGTCTTCGGTTGCTCCATGTGCAACTAAAATTTGAAGCATTTTGTAGACATCTCCTCTTTTATCTGATCGGGTATAGAGTTTGCCATCAGAATAAGTTCCTGCTCCCCCTTCGCCAAAACAATAATTTGATTCTGGATTTAAAATTCCTTCTTTATTGATATTGGCCAAATCTCTTCTTCTTTCCTTTACGTCTTTTCCGCGTTCAATAATTATAGGTTTTAGTCCCAATTCTATTAAGCGCAATGCTGCAAACATTCCAGCTGGGCCTGCACCAACAATTAAAACTGGTTTTGCATTCTTAACATCTGGATAGTTTGAAGTATGGATTTCTAAAGATGATTCTTCTCCTATATATAATACTACCTTTAGTCTGTAGATTGGGAATTTACTCCGGGCATCAATGGATCTTTTCCTAATAGAAAAATGATTGAGTTTATTTGGAGCTAGCTTTTCTTTTTGGAGGATTGTGCTTTTGATTTTATTTAAATCAAAGATATCATCGGGAGAGATGACAATTTCTATTTCTTTTATCATGCTAATTTGTCGGGTTTTTATCCCGAATTGTAACAAAGGTATGAAATTTGAACTCAAAGTATTAAATTCAAAAAAAACAGAAAAAAGATATGAAAAAATTATTGTTCGGCTTTATTGCCTTGTTCGCCGTAGCTTCTTTAAGCTCTTGTGGTTACAACAGTTCGGTTAAATTAGATGAAAAAGTAAAAGCTCAGTGGGGAGAGGTGGAGAACCAGTACCAAAGAAGAGCTGATTTAATTGACAATTTAGTGGCTACTGTAAAAGGTGCGGCAAATTTTGAGAAGGAAACTTTAACTCAGGTAATTGAAGCTAGAGCAAAAGCTACTTCTATACAGGTTGATCCTAACAAGTTAACACCAGAAACCTTGCAGAAATTCCAGGCTTCACAGGGAGAATTGTCACAAGCTTTAGGTAGGTTGATGGTTGTTTCTGAAAGATACCCTGAGCTTAAAGCCAATCAGAACTTTTTAGAACTTCAGGCGCAGATTGAAGGAACAGAGAACAGGATAGCGGTTGCAAGAAAGGATTTTAACGAATCTGTTCAAGCTTATAATACCAATATCAGAACTTTCCCTAATAACTTATTTGCAGGAATGTTTGGTTTCCAACAAAAAGGAAGCTTTGCTGCTGAAGCAGGAGCGAATAAAGCACCGAAAGTTGATTTTAACTAGCTAGAATTTTGTCTTTGATTAAGGGGGTTTATCGAGGGTTATAAAGTTTTTTTTACTTCGCCACGGATTATAAGGATTTCACGGATTCCAACTTTTAATACTTTAAGACACTAATTTTGCTAATTAATCGAATCTTATAAACAGCAAAGAATATAAGCGTTGATCAAGGATTTCAGGGATGTTGAGTTGGGAAGATTAGGAAGAAAAATAATTGGATAAAAAAATTAGAACTATAAATAAAGGCATATGGGTTCGCTAAGTGATAAAGAGCAAGAAAAAATTAAGCAGTCCATTGAGTGGGCTGAGAAAGCTACCAGTGGTGAAATTAGGGTTTGCGTGGAAGGAAAATGCGAAAAAGAAGCATATGAAAGGGCGGTAGAATGCTTTTATGACCTAAAGATGGAAACCACCAAACTTAGAAATGGTGTTTTGATTTATGTTGCTCTAGAGGACCGTAAGTTTGCCATTATTGGAGATGAAGGAATCAATCAACTAGTTGATGATGAATTTTGGAACAGTACAAAAAGTTTAATGCTCCAGAAATTTAAATCGGGAGAAATTGCTGAAGGAATAAGTATTGGAGTGATTGAGGCGGGTAAGCAATTGAAAAAATACTTTCCTTATCAAAGTGACGACATTAATGAACTTCCTGACGACATTGTATTCTTAAATTGATGATAGCTCAAAAATACATGAAAAAGACTTTTTTAATTTTATGCTTAAGCTTATTATCATTCCTTGGCTTTTCACAGAATTTCCCCGCTAAACCAAACCGTTTAGTTAATGATTATACCAATACGTTAAACAGTGCTCAAATAGCCAGCTTAGAAAGCAAACTGGTGGCTTTTGATGATTCCACTTCTATTCAGATTTCTGTAGTCATGATTCAGTCTTTAAACGGTTATGATATCAGTGATTATGGTTATCAATTGGGCAGAGCTTGGGGAATTGGCGGGAAAGACAAAAATACAGGGATATTGGTTCTTGCTTCAATAGGTGACCGTAAAGTCACCATACAAACTGGCTATGGAATGGAGGGTGCTTTGCCTGATGCAATTTCCAAAAGGATTATTGAAAATGAGATTAAGCCTAATTTTAAGCAAGGTGATTATTATGGCGGTATGGACGCTGCCACAAATGCCATCATTAGTTATACAAAGGGGGAATATAAAAATACAGATGCAGGTAAAAAACCTGCTAAAGGACGTGGTTTCCCAGTAGGTCTAATCCTTATTGTTATCGTTGTGATCATTAGCCTTATTGGTAAAGGTGGTGGCGGAGGTGGCAGAAATGTGATTGGCGGAAGAGGCGGAGCCAATATTTTCTGGTGGTCATTATTATCTGGAATGGCGAGTGGTGGCCGTGGAGGAAGTCGAGGCGGTTTTGGCGGTGGATTTGGAGGCGGTTCTTCTGGAGGTGGCGGTTTCGGTGGTTTTGGTGGCGGAAGCTTTGGCGGTGGTGGTGCTAGTGGAGGATGGTAACGTGGCTGATAGCTAGCTGATGATTCATAGTTGATGAGTAATAGAAGAGAACTCAAAACTGATAACTGATAACCGATAACTTCAAAAAAAAATATAAGCACAATTGTTTAAAAGAATCCCTGAAATGTTTCGGGATTCTCTATTTTTAACCTATGAGTATTGAGAAATGGAAAACCCGTTCTTCGGAATATTTGGTACGAAAGCCTTGGGCAACTTTAAGGGTTGATAAATGTGAACTTCCTGATGGCAGGATTGCCAATGAATATTATGTTTTAGAATATCCAAACTGGGTAAATGTAGTAGCCATAACCGAAGACGAGAAAGTGATTATGGTTAAGCAATATCGCCATAGCGGAGACATTATTTCTATTGAAATACCAGGAGGCGTAATTGATGGGGACGAAAAACCCGTCGCGGCAGCTAAAAGAGAGCTCCTAGAAGAGACTGGTTACCTATTTGAAAATTTTGAATTGGTCTCTACCATTTACCCAAATCCAGCTACCTCTAATAATGTTACCTATTGTTATTTAGCAACTGGAGGCCTAAAGGTGCAGGATCAGGATTTAGATGAGCATGAAGATATTGATATAGAATTCTATTCTATTGAAGAAGTTAAAGAAATGCTTGTTAAAAATGAGATTCCACAAGCATTACATGTGACTGGACTTTTATATGCTTTTCTAAAATTAGAGGTATTGAAATAATTAAGAAAATCTATATTTTATTTAATAATAAGTCTGCTTCTTTAGCCACCACTTGTCCGGAAATAATAGATGGAGGTACACCAGGACCTGGAACGGTTAATTGACCTGTAAATAACAGATTTTTTACTTTTTTAGCTTTCATGGAAGGCTTAAAGAATGCTGTTTGTGCTAAAGTATTGGCTAAACCATAAGCATTGCCTTTAAAAGAATGGTAATCTTTTTTAAAATCATTCATGGCATAACTGCGTTTCACCATTTCATGTCCTCTGATCTTTTGATCTGTAATCTGCTCAAAACGGTCCATTATTTTGTGATAGTATTGTTCTCTCAACTCCTCTGTATCCTTTAATCCAGGTGCCAAAGGGATCAGAAAAAATAAATTTTCTTTTCCTTCCGGAGCGCCCTCTAAATCAGTTTGAGTGGTACAGCAAACATAAAACAAGGGTTTAGATGGCCATTGAGGCTCGGTATAAATTTCTTTTGCATGCTGATCCAAATCTTCATCAAAGAATAAATTATGATGTTCTATTCCAGTTATTTTTTTATCTAAACCTATATAAAACAACAAAGAAGAAGGAGACATGGTTCTGCTGTCCCAATAAGCAGAGCTGTAATTTCTATACTGAGGCTCCAGCAAATGCTGCTCAATGTACTGATAGTCGCCTGCTCCAATCACGAAATCAGTTTCAAAAATTCCTTTATCGGTGATTAATCGCTTGGCAAAACCATTTTCTATTTCAATCTTTTCTACAGCTGTTTCCAGTAAAATATTTACGCCCTGCTCTTGCGCAACTTTTACCATTGCTTTTACAATTTCATGCATCCCCCCTATCGGATACCAAGTTCCCATGGCTAAATCAGCATGGTTCATTAGGCTGTACATGGCCGGGATTTTTTGCGCTGTTGCCCCGAGAAATAGTACCGGAAACTCTAAAAGCTGAATCAATTTGGGATTTTTGAAATACTGCCTTACGTGTTTGCTCATCGGTTTCAGCATGTGGATGCGCAAACTTTCAATGATCAATTTCAGATCAATAAATTCTGTAATAGAATGTGAAGGTCTAAAAACATAATCGCCCATGGCCGTTTTATATTTATAAGCCGCTTGCTTCATAAATTTCCTTAAGCCAGCGGTACTCCCCGGCTCATATTTTTCGAATAAAGCTTCCAGCTCTTGCATATTTGCAGGAATATTCATCCATTCATCTTTACTGAAATAAACCCGGTAACCCGGATCGAGCCTTTTCAATTCATAAAAATCGCTTACCTTTTTGCCAAATAATTCGAAGTAGTTTTCAAACACATCAGGCATCCAATACCAGCTAGGTCCCATATCAAATTTAAAACCCGCTTCTTCCCAAATTCTGGCTCTTCCACCTGCTTGGTCATTTTTATCAATAACGGTAACGTGATGTCCTTTCTGTGCCAGAACAGCAGCTGCTGCCAATCCGGCAAAGCCAGCACCAATAATATGAATAGAAGATTTTTGATTCATGTGGAGAAAAGTTTAAAATTAGCTATTTTGTTTGAGCGTACTGAAAACAAAATGTGTATAAAAAATGTATTTTGTGAAACTAAAAAATATTAAGCCCTTTATGGACCTATATAATGAAACCTGTTTCGAGTGTAGTAAAGTGATCACCAATAAATATAGTACTTCATTTAGTTTAGGAATTAAAGCTTTTGATAAAAAGTTTCAGTACCCAATATATGCCATTTATGGATTTGTGAGGTATGCAGATGAAATTGTGGATACTTTTCATGATCAGGACAAAAGAAAATTGCTGGATAAGTTTAGGGAAGATACTGTAGCCGCAATAAAAGATAAGATAAGTTTAAACCCTGTTTTACATTCTTTTCAGCATGTGGTAAACACTTATCAAATTGAGTTTGATTTGATTGATGCCTTTTTAAAGTCTATGGAAATGGATTTGGATAAGACAAGTTATACAGACGAAAGCTACAACACCTATATTTATGGGTCGGCAGAGGTAGTAGGTTTGATGTGTTTAAGAATCTTTTGTGAAGGAAATGAAAGTCAATACCAAGCGCTGTTGCCAAAAGCCCGGAGCTTGGGAGCTGCATTTCAGAAGATTAATTTCTTAAGGGATATTAAATCTGATTTTGAAGAGCGTGGAAGAACTTATTTTCCGAAAGTGGATTTCACTCAGTTTACCGAAGCTGATAAAAAAATGATTGAAGCTGATATTCAAAATGATTTTACAGATGCTTTTGAGGGTATAAAAAAACTACCAGATGGTGCAAAACTGGGTGTTTTTATTGCCTATCGTTATTATTTACAGCTCTTCAAAAAAATCAGGAACACTTCTGCCCATGCTATTTCAGAAAAAAGGATTCGCGTATCCAATCCCCATAAATTGTTTTTAATGGCGCAGGCCATAGTAAATAGCAAATTGAAATTTGTTTAAGTTTTTCCCGTTAACAATTCAGCGTTCAATAAATTCGAGAAATGAAGCCTATACTTTTTTTCATACTATTCTTTTTTGCAGGCTACAATGTGGTTAAGGCTTATGATATAGCAAAAATCAGAAAAGATTATGTCGCAGCTGTTAAAGACAGTAAAAAATCAGAAGAGTTATACAGCTATCTCTCTGCTATAAAAAACCCGGACGCTATTATCTTAGCTTATTTAGGTTCGGCGGAAGCCATTAGGGCCAAACATTCTTGGAACCCATATCATAAAATGAGCTTTTTAAATGAGGGTTTTAAAAAATTAGATGCTGCCGTTGAGAAAGATCCTAATCAATTAGAAGTCCGTTTCCTGCGATTCACTTTACAGCATTACGTACCCGATTTTTTAGGGCATAGCAAAAATATAGCTCAAGACAAAAATAAGATCATCAATTTGCTGAAGAATAAAAACACAGGCAGCTTGGGTGCAGAAAAAGACCTGATCAATAACATGATCCACTTTATGATTGAAAGCAAAGAATGTAACGCTCATGAAATTACATCACTTAAAAAACTAAGCGTTTAAATGGACAAACATTATAGTTATTTACTCATTAATTTTTTCACCGTATTTTTCCCAATTGTTCTTTCTTTTGATAAAAAGGTTAATTTCTATAAAAAATGGAAATTCATCCTTCCAGGCTTAATCCTTTCGGGGATTTTATATTTAGTTTGGGATTATATCTTTACCCTTAATGAGGTATGGTCTTTTAATGGAGATTACATTACAGGAATCAAATTATTTGAATTGCCAATAGAAGAAATTCTCTTTTTTATTACTGTCCCATTTGCCTGCATCTTCATTTACGAATGCCTCATCAGTTATTTTAGTATTTCAATTCCTAAAAAAATAAGCCGTTACATCAGCTATTTCCTATTGGCTTTTTGTTTGGTGATGCTGGTTTTAAATCATGATAAATTATACAGCCTGATCAATTTCAGTACTTTGGTAGTCATCTTGGCTTACACCTTATGGCAAAACCACAAATTGGACATGGGTAAATTCTACATCGCTTATTTGGTTTCTCTAATTCCTTTTTACATTGTTAACGGGATTTTAACGGCTATACCCATTGTAAGTTATAATAATGCAGAAAATATTGGCTTTAGAGTGGGAACTATTCCTTTTGAAGATCATTTCTACTCTATGTCTCTATTTCTGCTCAATCTATTATTATTTGAATATTTTAGGAGCAAAAAAGTAAATGGAGCTCATTCCTGAATATACAAAATCACAACTCGCTCTTCGCAACGGACAGGATAAACCGCAGATTTGGGTGGCTTATTTAGGATTAATCTATGATGTGACCGAAAGCCGACTTTGGCGAAACGGCAAGCATTATGAACATTGGGCCGGTCAGGATTTAACCGATGAACTTAAAGATGCACCACATACCCAAACCGTTTTTGAAAAGTTTAAGGTGATTGGCAAGCTAAAATAATTTTTTTTAACTGATTACCAGAATTACTCCAATCTAAATTGATGATCATTCGTAAAATGTTGGCAAACAATTTTACATCATTTAGGCAATGAAAGTTGCAGTAAAAATTCTTCCTCATTTTATGTATTTTTAAAGAATGAGCACAACAGCTACCGATTCCCGTTTAAAAACCCTTGAAACTGTCTCTAAATTGCTAGACAGTCAATTTAATATAAAAGGCTTTAAGTTTGGTTTAGATCCAATTCTTAACCTTATCCCATTTGTTGGAGATGGCGCCACTACGCTGGTTTCTTTATTAATGGTTTATACCATGCGTAAACATGGAGCAAGTTCAAAAATAGTGGTTAAAATGTTGGGCAATGTGCTGATTGATTTCTTAATAGGTGCCATCCCCATAGTTGGCTGGATTTTCGATTTTTATTTCAAATCTAATAACCGCAACCTGGTGCTTTTGCGTGAATACTATCAGGAAGGCAAGCATCAAGGAAGTGGTAAAGGTATGATCACCTTTATTTTGATTGCTTTTATTGTGGTAATGCTACTGGCAATATGGGTTATCTGGACTTTAACTTCTTGGATGATGCAGCTTATTTTTTAGGTAGAAATATTCAATACTATCAACCTTAAAATAAAAAACCAGCAAGATAAATCCTGCTGGTTCAAAATAGCTTTTAAAAATAAGTGCTTAAGCGATTGTAAAGCTACTTAACTTTACAAATTCTTGCACTCTAGCCGCTACTTCTGCTTCAGAAAGGTTTTTAATTTTTTCAGTACCAAATTTTTCTACACAAAAAGAAGCCAAAGCCGAACCATAAATAATGGCATTTTTCATATTGTTAAAATTTACTGTCCCCACTTTTGCAAGGTAACCTATAAAACCGCCTGCAAAGGTATCGCCTGCTCCTGTTGGATCAAACACTTCTGCCAAAGGCAATGCTGGTGCCGAGAATATTTTATCCTCATGAAACAACAATGCCCCATGTTCTCCTTTTTTAATGATCAGGTATTTTGGACCCATGGTCAAAATCTTTTTAGCTGCTTTTACCAAAGAATATTCTCCGGAAAGCTGACGGGCTTCTTCATCATTAATGGTTAATACATCTACCATTTTAATGGTCTCCAATAAATCGTCCATGGCAATGTCCATCCAAAAGTTCATGGTATCCATCACAATCAGCTTAGGGCGATTTTTCATTCTATTGATCACCGTCTGTTGTATTTGTGGTGTCAAGTTCCCCAACATCAGGAATTCGCAATCTTGATAAGACGCTGGAATAATGGGATCAAAATCAGCCAATACATTTAATTCTGTAATGAGAGTATCACGACTGTTCATATCATTATGGTATTTCCCTGACCAAAAGAAAGATTTTTCTCCTTCTTTCACCTGAATACCTTCCACATCAATTCCGTGTTTCTTAAAATCCTCGATATCCTCTTTGTGAAAATCGTCGCCCACTACGGCTACAATTTTGGTTTTATCATAAAAATAAGATGCCGCTAAACTGGCATAGGTGGCTGCTCCGCCAACTATTTTATCAGTTTTTCCAAAAGGTGTTTCTATGGCATCAAAGGCTACAGTACCTATAACAACTAGACTCATAAATTTTTTTTTATTTTTTTCTGTGCAAATATTGCATAATTAATTTTAAATCCCGAATATTGCACTCCCGAAAGGGACAAAAGCTTTGAAAAAAGCCTTTGTTAACCAGAAAGAGCTTAAAAGCTCCGGAAAATTCCTAAGTAGCTCAGCTGGTTAGAGCATCTGACTGTTAATCAGAGGGTCCCTGGTTCGAGTCCAGGCTTGGGAGCAAAAGCCTCACAGAAATGTGAGGCTTTTCTGCTATAAGGCCTTTTTGTTTTACTACTATTCCTCTAAAGTAAAAACTCCCACATCAGAACTGGGTATTGCTTTTAACAAACATCACCTTGTCTTTATCATTTTTGTAAACTATAAACATATCCTACAGGCTCGCAGATAATCTAAAAACTCAAAAATCTGGCTATTTAACATTTAAAAATACCCAAAAACGGGTATTGCGTATGGTTTCAAAAACTGATAGTTTTGTTAAAACAGTCACATCTCTTTCATCACCAAGTAGATAGTGTGTACAATGCCTAATAATTATTGGTTTGGAGATTTAATCCTCCGTTTTGTTTTTTTAAGAAAAAAATATGATGCCCTTAAAATCCCCACGCTACACGTTCTTTCCTATCATTAAATGGACAATGATGCTCTTCATTCTCTGCAGCATCCCTGAGTTGATGGTTGCCCAAGGTAGGATTCCGTTGAAGAACAAATCATTTACCGGCGCCTTGGAGCTTTTACCCAATAGTAAGCTTGCTGAAGGCTATTCCAGAGTTAAATCAGCGTATCCTATGGGTATTGACCCTAAAGCAGACCCGAAAAAATGGTATGAAGAAGGGAATCAACAAATGAGAGGGATAATGGATGATGCCGTTTTGTTTATAGAATGGTGGACAAAGGCAAGTAGCCCTTTAGAACGGTCAAAATTTGATTGGAAGAGTTCAGGATATTTTGAAGTAAGCTATGTAGATGACAAAGGGATTAATAAATTTCAACGTATCAATAGATATGAATTAGATAAGTATCCAAATCTGCTGCAGCGTTTTGACAATTTAAGACCTATTGATATTGGTTTTGAGATTACGTTTGACAGTGGAGACATTCCTGATAAGGACTATTACAATTTCAGAGATAAATATAAGATAATGGAAGACCTTGGTAGCGCGGGGTATGCTGTAAGCTTTACTAAAACAATAAACAGCAATTATATCGCATTAAAGCCAAGTGGTGAGCATCAAGAATGGCTTAATCCTGGGTTACTTTTAGGAGGGTGGGATTCTTTTCTAAATATCCCTGAAAAATATAAGGACAAAGAAAGTAGACTGATTGAATTATTTAAATTAGGGAATACCCTAAAAATCAGCAGTTTTAAGATCAGTAAAATTAAATGGAAAATAAGTGATTTTATTTACATAGCAAAGAAATTTGAAGATTATAAAACGGGAAAAGACAAACCAACAGCTTTTGATGAAGTGGAGGAAGGTAAAAAGGAAGCTAAAGCTGGAGATGGATTTTGGGACGACCCGGATCTGTTAGATGGGGATGGTGATCCTTACTATGACCAAACTGCAAGGAAATATGGTATTAAAACTAAAAAAAATCGCATCGTTACACAGCCATTATACGACAATATTGTAAAAAGCATGAAAGGAAAATATTTTATTGCCTCAAAAGGGAATACAGTATTTGTGCTGAATCCGGGAGGAAGGGTAATCCATCAGAAGTTGATGGAAAAAAACCCACGAATCGGCGCTTGTAACGATGGGAATGTGTACGCTACTAATTCAGTTAATGAGCGTGTAGAAAATTATTCTTACGAGAAAACTTACGGAGAGACTTCCATATTTAATATGAGCGGTCTTAAAGGTAATTCAAAGTGGTTTTATTTCAGTACACCACTTTCATTGACGGTAAGCTCAGGTTCTTCTACAGCCGAGGAACGAGCAGAATGGAAACGACAATGGGAGGAAAAAAAGGCTGCATTACGTGCTAAATATGGTGCAGAATTAGAGGCCAAGGGATATAAGCGAAACGGCAACACCGGTTGCGATTAACAAATAATTTAATTTTTATGTTGAAAAAATTCATATTCATCGTCTTGGTGAGCTGCCTCCCATTCGTTGTGTTGTCACAAGACGCTCGCGAACTTTATTCATCTGCAAAAGTAGCACTTGAAGAAGGTGATGCTGACCGCTGTCTCCAATACCTCGAAAACTGCCAAGTGGCACTCAACGGCAGTAATGCTAGAATAGAATCCGTAAAATGCCAGGCGCTGGTACAAAAGGGCGATTGGATAAATGCAGCTATAGCCTATAAAAATTACGACCGCTTATTGCCTTCAGATTCTAGAAATGGCGATGCATATGCCGCAATGCTTGAATACAAGCAAAATATATGGTTGCAATTGGATGCCATTGAAAAACAGAAGAGTGAAGCATTGAAGAAAGAAATAACAGACGATTTAGTGAATGCAAACGCTGAAGAGCTTGCAACAAATACAAAAAACACCACTAAAGTAGCCAAGCTTAACGAAGCAAACGAGCAACAATTTTACCAAGTAGCCATTAAATCGAAAGATGCAGCCTTGCTACAAATATATAAAGAGGTAGGCGCTTCTAAAGATAATATTGCCGTAGTAGAAAAAGAGCTCGATAAACAGGCCAACCCGTCTAAGTATATTTACGAGGCCATAAAAACTGATAATCTATCGGAGTTCAATTACCTACTATCGCTGGGATTGGATGTTAATATGAATGTTGCAGATGGAACACCAATGCTCCACGCCGCCATTGGCACAAAAGCCATCAAAGTATTTAAAACCTTATTGAGTTTAAACCCCAATCTGGAGTCCATAGATAAAAACGGAGACACCCCACTTCTAAAAGCTGTACGTGAGCAAAAGGAAGATTTTATGACCCTATTGCTTAACGCAGGGGCCAATTACGCAAAACCAAACAGCAAAAATGGACAGACTGCATTTCAAGTTGCTGTAATCAATACCCATACTAGCATAAGCGAAATATTGGTCAAAAAAGGTGCTGATCCAAATGAAGTGCTTGTTTTCGAGGGAATTGGCATTAACCCACTGTCAGAAGTGGCCATGAACACCAAGAATTACTATTATGCAGAAAGCTTAGTGAACTTGGGTGCAAAATTAGATGCCCAAAATGCTGATGGATCTACGCCTATCCAGGTAGCGTCAGATGCTTCGCAGAAAGAGTTTGTTAGGTTATTCTTAAAATACGGGGCAAATATCAACCACCAAAATAACAAAGGACAAACAGCACTTCATTTGGCTGTCATCAAAGCAGACACAGCAATGACAGCATTTTTGATTCAACGAGGGGGCGCCAATAAGGAAATTATAGATAATGATAAACTTACACCTCTTAAACTTGCTCAAGAGAAAGGATATGAGCCAGTGGTGAAGGTGATACGTGATTCAGATCCCCTTATCAATAAGGCTAGTACTTTTGCTGTGCAAGAAAAACAGTATACCCTTCAGATGGAAAAAATAGTACTTACATCCTATATCAAACAGAAAAACCGTGAAGGTTTCGGGCACTTTTTAAAAGGCTTAGGTTACTACGCGGTAACAGGTGCTTTGGTAATGTGGATGATTAAAAACCCTGACTCAGATGTGGCGCCTTATGTTACCGGAGGTATAGGTGGACCAACTTTTTTTGTTGGAACCACTTATCTATTATCTGATTGGAACCGAATCACACCAAAATACCGCCAGACAAAGGCGAGGTTGAAGTCTATTAAATCGGAATTACGCGAATTACAATAATGATCTTATTTAGAAACTGAGAGATCCAAAGTAAAGCACATTGCAAAAGGAGTTTTTTTATTAATTTTTAAGATTTTTTGAGAAGATATCCTAAATGTTTGTGCAGATTTTTGAAACTCTAGGCGAAAATTCTTGACCTTTTTAAAATGCCTTTTTCAAATTGACAACAATCTGTTGTGTGTTGTGTATGTTTTTATTTTTTGTTCCGTCTTTAAATTTAATCCTATTCAGCTTTTAAGATTTTTTTACTCTTCCCAAAATATTAGTACATTCTTTACGACCACATCTTCCTACTGTCAAAATAAAAAATCTTCAAATAAGGATATGCTCCCAATAGCAAAACAATTAATATCTTTGCAACTATGATTGAATTACCTGTAATTCCGGCAAATCAGATGCAGCGTAAACCAGATTGGCTGAGGGTTAAGCTGCCTGTTGGAAAAGAATATGCACATGTTCGCGGTTTAGTAGATGAGCATAAATTGCATACCATCTGTGAGAGCGGGAACTGCCCTAATATGGGTGAATGCTGGGGAGCTGGTACTGCTACCTTTATGATATTGGGCAATATTTGCACCAGATCTTGCTCTTTTTGTGCCGTTGCCACCGGAAGGCCTTTAGCGGTAGATACCGACGAGCCTAACCGGGTAGCAAATTCCATCAAATTAATGAATGTAAAACATGCGGTTTTAACTTCTGTTGATAGAGATGATTTGAAGGATGGAGGTTCTATCATCTGGGCAGAAACCATTAGCGCCATCAGAAGGGAAAGCCCGGCTACTACCATGGAAACTTTAATTCCTGATTTTAGAGGTGTTTGGGATAATTTATACCGTGTTTGTGCGGAAAAACCTGAGATGATCTCCCATAACATAGAAACCGTAAGGCGATTGACCAAAGAAGTGAGGATACAGGCGAAATATGACCGCAGTATGGAATGCCTGAAAAGAATTTCTGAGGATGGTTTAAGAACAAAATCTGGAATCATGTTAGGTTTAGGAGAAAAAGAAGCTGATGTACTGGAAACCATGCATGATTTGAAAGAAGCTGGCGTTCATGTATTAACTATTGGTCAATATTTACAGCCAACCAAAAATCATCATCCGGTAATAGATTGGATTCATCCGGATCAATTTGCTTTTTACAAAGAAAGAGGTAGGGAAATGGGATTTAAATATGTTGAGAGTGGTCCTTTGGTACGATCTTCGTATCATGCTGAAAAACACTTGTTTGATTTTTAAATTATCCTAGTTACCTTAGACCAATCGTGATTAAAACCAAAAAATTATTTTTAGAGGAACCTGAGCTTGTGGCCGCTATTCAGCAACAGCAAAAGATTGGAGCAGATGCACTTTACCAGATGTATTCTGGATCTTTGATGGGTGTAGTGGCGAGAGTAATCTCTGATAAAGAGATTGCAGAAGATGTATTACAAGATGTTCTGGTAAAAATCTGGAACTCCATTCAGCAATATGACGCTAGCAAAGGCCGTTTATTCACTTGGATGGTAAATGTTGCCCGTAACCTAGCCATAGATAAAGTACGTTCAAAAGATTTTAGAAACCATTCTAAAAACCAAGATTTAGAAAACCACGTAAATTCAATCGACATCCAGAGAAACTCTGTTTACAAACCTGAACATTTGGGTGTTAAAGACCTATTACAGAAATTAAGGCCTGAGCAGCAAATCATTGTAGACATGATTTATTTTAAAGGCTACACACATGTAGAGGTTTCGGATGAATTAGAGATTCCTTTAGGTACTGTAAAAACACGCCTGAGGATGGGGATTATTGAGTTAAGAAAATATTTTAAATAAATTGGAAGACATTAAATCATATATCGAGTCGGGCATTTTAGAACTTTACGTTCTAGGAGACCTTAACACAAAAGAGAGATCTGAAGTGGAGGCGGTGTCTAAGCTACATCCTGAAGTGAAAGCCGAATTGGATGAGATAGAAAGTGCGATGGGTAAATTGGCAGGAGAATTTGCAGTTGAGCCATCAGAAAAAGTGAAAACTGGTTTTTTTAACAACATTACTTTTAAGGATGAAGTGGAAGCTCCAGTTAGCGTTAACCATGTAAAAGAAGCTAAAGTTGTTGCTATCAATAGCAAACAATTAAATTTTTACAAATATTCTTTTGCAGCCAGTGTAGCATTGCTATTGTTAAGTGTGGCGGCTATTTTTAACTTAAATAGTAATTTAAAAAATTCTGAGCAGCAGATTTTAGCTTTGCAGACCAGCAATCAGGGATTTGCGAATAGGGTTAACTATTTAGATCAAAGAGTATCTAAAAGTGATGAAATTCTTAACCTTTATGGCAATCCAGATGTGAAGATGGTGAGCTTAAAGGGAACAGATAATGCTCCTGAATCTAATATTACAGTTGCATTTAACCAAAAAGAAGAGAAAGTGATGCTTGATTTACGGAGCATGAAAATGCCTAAGAATGATCAAGAGCATCAATATCAGCTTTGGGCTTTAGTAGATGGAAAACCTGTTGATTTAGGTGTGTTTGATGCCGAAGCTAACGAGATAGGCATGAAAGACATGAAATCTATTGGAACAGCACAAACATTTGCGGTAACACTTGAACCAAGAGGTGGAAGCGCAAACCCAACTTTAGAAAAATTAATGGTGATTGGTAATATTTAAGGTACCAACCATTCACCCATAAAGCCTGATTTCTCATTGAGGAACCTGGCTCTTTTATTTCCATTTGGATCTAATTTCAACCAGTCAATTTCTGATACTTCAGTATAAACTACTATAAAGTTTTGATAAATTAAAGCCTCATTTTCAATTGGATTTTCGGTTTCTTCACCTGAATGAATAACAGTACTTGGAGCATTGATGGAGCTATAAACTTTTCTACTTTCTATTCTTAATTTATCCCAGTGGCCTTGGCTAATTTCATCATTATGATGCAAAACAGCTTTGGCTTTAATCCTGATCTGTATTTTACTTTTAGCATCATAAAACAACCAAGAGACTTTATTATTTTTTTTGATCTGTGCAATCTTCGGTGAACGCTCATCAGTATAAAAAACCAAAACCAGCGGATTGGGAATTACCTTTCGCAACACCACTGTTCTCAACTCCGCTTCTTCTTCATTTAAAGTTCCTAAAACAGGGAAATGAAAAGCATGATTTGCAGATTTAGCACCTTCTGAAAGCATTTTTTTACAACTTTCAAGCAATTCGGGAAAGTTAAAAACTGCGTCAGATTCGTTTGGATCATTCATCTTATATCCTGCTATTACTTGGGCATTAACTCCCTCAATATGTAAGGGATGTTTTTAATTAAGCTGGTAGCAGGCACTACATACATTTTTTGTCCTAATTGCTCACCGGTATAACCATGGCTAAAAACAGCTAATTGCACCGCTTTCTCTACAGCATAACCTTGAGCGATCATACTTGTAATTATCCCTGTAAGTACATCTCCCATTCCACCACTTGCCATAGCGGGTGAACCCGAAGAATTAAAATAACATATTCCCTGCGGTGTAAAAATCATGGTGTACCTATTCTTCAATACAATAAAAATCTTCAGTTTTACAGCTTCTTTTAAAGCTGTTTCAATCCTTTTCCACCAGCTTTCATGTGTGCCAAAAAGACGGTCAAACTCTTTCATGTGGGGCGTAAAAACAGAATTTTCAGGAACTTTAGCCAATAGATCAGGATAATCAGAAAGCAGGTTCAGCGCATCGGCATCAAAAACCATCGGCTGTTTAAAATGTGTCAAGCTTGCATTCAATAATTCTAACGCACTTTCATCTGTCCCTAATCCGGGACCAATTCCTAAGACCTTAAATTTATCCCATTCCAATTTAGCAAGATTGTTCCGATTACTGAACATGGCTTCCGGCACTCGGGCATTCATCGCTCTTAATCCCGTTTCCGGAATTAATGCGGAAGTTAAACCTGCGCCACTTTTCACACAAGCTTCTGTTGAAAGTAAGGCTGCGCCCATTGTTTCAGCTGCACCTGCAATAATTAAAGCATGGCCTAACAATCCTTTATGCTCAAAAGGCTGGCGGGCTTTAATATAATTCTGCACATCTCCTTTCCAGAACCAATAAAAGGGAGAAGGCGTACTTTGAATATAATTTTCATCCAGCCCAATGTTCACTACTTTCCACTCTTTAATATATGGACTAGAAATAGGAAGCAGAAAATTAAGTTTAGGTCTCTGGAAGGTAACTGTCCAATCAGATTTAATGACATTCTCACTCAGCAATTCACCCTCACAAGGCAATCCTGTGGGTACATCTACAGAAATTTTATAGCCTGGGAATTTATTGATTTTCTTAATCAGCTTTTCCCACTCTTGCTCTAAAGGCTTATTTAAGCCAGAACCCAAGAGTGCATCAATCACAATATCACTTTCCTGAAAATCAAGGTCGTTTGCCGAAGAGAGGTAAAATAGCGGTGCTTCTTTAAGTTGCAATCGCTCTAGGTTAAGGTCAAAATCTTCACTGGCTTTGGCGGAGAAATCGGCAATATAAATTTGAATCTGCTGAAAACCTTCATCCATTAACAGCCGGGCAATGGCTAAGCCGTCCCCACCATTATTTCCTTTACCACAAAAAACAAGAATACTTTTTTTTCGGTCACTCAATTTTTCGATAAATACTTTCACGAATCCCTTTGCTGCCCGCTCCATTAATTCTGAAGAGCGGATAGGTTCGTTTATCACCGTATAATGGTCGGCTTCTTTAGTTTGTGCTGCGGTGAGTAATTTGAGCATATTATTTTTCCTATATAATTGTAAAACGGCAATTTGAAAATAATTGTTTTAATAACTAAGAGTTTATAGGGGAATGAACGTAGTTTTCTTCTCAGATTAATTACCTTCTTCTCTTAGTTTTTTGATCTTTTCAAGCGCAATAACATCCACCTGATCTTCTGGTCGGTTAGTCGCTTTTTTAGCCTGAATTAACTGATTGATATGAAGAAAAGGAACTTTGATGTTTTCAATTTCAGCAACAGAGGCCGTTTTATAAGCATCATCAAATGAATATTGTTCCAACCCTTTAACAGATGTCATGATATCTAATCTGACTCCATTATCTAAATAAAAATCAGTCCACCCCGGAATAAATTGAATGGTCAACAATGATTTTAGATCGCCCATTCCAGTCTCCTTAAAAACTTCATATAGATTTTTGCGGTTTTCAGGAGTATCTTTTATCCAAATCTCTACATTATTTCCAAAGCTAGTATTGGCATGTAAGCTAATAGCTAGATCTCCAATCAGAATACATTTTAATTGAAACTTATTAGAAGCCTTCCAAAAGTTTATAAATGTTTCATCATAAATATCCATCGTCTATTTATTTACATTTTCAGGATTATGATTAGTAATTTTAGCACTTCTAATCATTCTATCCATTTTCATTAGCGTAGTCATCATTAAAAAACGTTCCGTAAAAGAGTGTTTTTGAGCATTGCGCAATAAATTCATCTCTGCCTTTTCATAATCAGCAGTTGGTTCCGAAACCTTATTTAACTTCTTATCTTCCATTTGATAGCTAAATTTACTGATAAATTGTTTACAAAGCAACAAAGTTCTTCTCTGATTAGCGCTTAGCTTTCTTTAATTGTGACTCCATTTCCTTCTTTAAAAATTGGCCTGTAAAACTTTCTTTTACTTTGATTAATCCTTCTGGAGTACCGGCAAAAACAATATTCCCTCCACCTGATCCACCTTCCGGTCCTAAATCTATCACATAGTCAGCTACTTTAATTACATCTAGGTTATGCTCAATAACCAAAACTGTATTTCCTTTGTCAACTATCAAATTTAATACACCCAAAAGTACATTGATGTCTTCAAAATGTAAACCAGTAGTTGGTTCATCTAAAATATAGAAAGTGTTACCGGTATCTTTTTTAGAAAGCTCAGTCGCTAATTTTACCCTTTGCGCTTCCCCTCCAGATAAAGTAGTAGAAGCTTGCCCCAAAGTGATGTATCCTAAACCTACATCTTTTAAAGTCTTTATTTTACGATAGATAGAAGGAATATTTTCGAAAAAAGCTACTGCATCTTCTACACTCATATCCAATACATCGGAAATGGATTTTCCGCGGAAGCGTACTTCTAAAGTCTCTCTGTTATATCTTTTTCCGCCACACTCCTCACAAGGCACCTGAACATCAGGCAGGAAATTCATTTCAATCACCTTCATTCCACCACCTTGGCAGGTTTCGCATCTTCCTCCTTTTACATTGAAAGAAAAACGTCCCGGTTTATAGCCTCTAATCTGCGATTCAGGTAAGGCCACAAACAAATTCCTAATATCAGAAAAAACACCAGTATAAGTAGATGGATTGGATCTCGGAGTTCTACCAATTGGTGCCTGATCAATTTCAATCACTTTATCAATATGTTCTAAACCTTTCAGTTCTTTAAAAGGCATGGCTGTTTTTTTAGCTCTGAAGAAATGCTTATTTAAAACCGGATAAAGCGTTTCTCCAATTAATGTTGATTTACCACTTCCAGAAACACCGGTAACGCAGATCAGCTTTCCTAATGGGAAATCTACACTTACATTTTTCAAATTATTTCCAGTTGCCTTTTTCAGCGAAAGTACCAATCCGTTGCCTTCTCTCCTCTTTTCTGGAATGGCAATTTCTCTTTCTCCATTTAAATAGGAAGCGGTTAAGGTGTGCGTCTTCAATAATTCGGCGGCCGTTCCCTGGGCAACAATTTCTCCTCCACGTACACCAGCTGCAGGTCCCATATCAATTACATAATCTGCTTCCAGAATCATGTCCTTATCATGCTCTACCACCACAACAGTATTGCTTAAATCCCGGAGGTCTTTTAATGCCTTGATTAAACGGTCGTTATCTCTTTGGTGCAAACCGATGGAAGGTTCATCCAGAATGTACATCACATTCATGAGTTGAGAACCAATTTGTGTAGCCAAGCGTATCCGTTGTGCTTCTCCGCCAGATAATGTTCTGGAGGTACGGTTTAAGGTAAGGTACACTAAACCCACATCCATTAAAAACCCTATGCGTGACCTAATCTCTTTTAAAATCTCTTTGGCAATTACATTCTGACGCTCGCTTAGCCTTTCTTCCAGTCCTTCAAACCATTGTTGCAATTTGCTGATATCCATAGATGCCAGCTCATAAATATTTTTTTCATCCACTTTAAAGTGGAGAGATTCTTTCTTTAACCTTGCACCATCACAAAGCGGACAGGTTTTTAACACCCTAAAACTGTCTAAATCGTCAGAAATACCTCCTTTTTTCTCATTCTGCTCTTCCAGCATTTTAATGATACCGTCAAAATGGATCTGGTAATTCTGTACGTTCCACTTATTGTATGCAACAGGAACAGTTAACAGTTCATCTGTTCCGTGAAGTAAGATGTCTATTGCTTTTGGATCCAATTTCTCCATTGGCTGTGATAGCGAGAAATTATACTTTTTTCCCAAAGCTTTGATGACCTGAAAAATCCATGTTTCGCGGTAATCACCCAAAGGAGCTAAACCACCATTGATAATGCTTAACTTTTTATGTGGAATGACTGATTCTTCATCCACATCAAAAACATAACCCAAGCCATCACATTCCGGACAAGCGCCATAAGGTGAGTTAAAGGAAAATGAATTTGGTTGTGGCTCATCATAAGATATCCCAGTAGTTGGGCACATCAAATATTTAGAAAAATGATAGGTATTATTCTCTTTGTCAGAAACTTTAATAATTCCTTTGGAAATTTTTAGAGCAGATTGTATAGAAGTATACAGTCGTTTTTTATCTTTTTCAGAAACAACTAATCGATCTACAACGGTCTCAATATCGTGAATTTTATACCTATCGAGTTGCATTTTGGGCACCACATCTACAATTTCCCCATCTACCCTTACTTTTAAATATCCCTGCTTCCTAATCTGCTCAAACAACTCACGGTAATGTCCTTTTCTTCCTTTTACAACAGGGGCTAAAATATTAAGCGGCTTACCGTCAAACTGTTTCAAAATCTGGTTTAATATCTGATCTTCAGACATCTTTACCATTTTTTCTCCCGTGTTGAAAGAATAAGCATCCGCCACTCTGGCATAAAGAAGGCGCATAAAATCATAAATCTCGGTAATGGTTCCTACCGTAGAGCGTGGATTTTTAGAAGTAGTTTTTTGTTCAATAGCAATCACAGGACTTAAGCCTGAAACTTTATCTACATCCGGTCTTTCCATCCCTCCCATAAACTGACGGGAATAGGCAGAAAAAGTTTCCATGTAGCGCCGCTGGCCTTCCGCATAAATGGTATCAAAAGCCAAAGAAGATTTCCCAGAGCCACTTAAACCGGTAATCACTACCAATTGGTTTCTAGGAAAGGAAACATCAATATTCTTTAAATTATGAACCCTGGCACCATAAACTTCAACTTCACTTTGTTCTCCAAGATCGATAGGTTTCTTACTCATAGTTAATGCTTTCGCTGCTCTAAATGCTTTGGTATTAAAAGCTTGCAAAATTAACGAAAATAGGTCGAAGATGCTAAGGAGACATACTCTTTAAAATGTCATATCTGGCTAAAATTTAGCTTATAGTCGACGAAAATAAAAAAGCGCCTACAAAATTCCTTTTTTACATATTACAACACTAAATTTAAAGCATGCAATTTGGAAAAGTAGACGACCCTTCAAAAATAGATTTCAGCCTTCCGGCCGATGCCAAGGAAACAAAAGAAATCCTCAGCAAGCATAAATCAAAAGACGCTTTTAAGGCTTTTGTAGGCTG
>JBDSHZ010000071.1:0-33742 GCA_039918235.1 Pelobium sp. | reverse complement strand
GGCTGAAAGCATCATTCATATGGAAAGCCCGGAGATTTTCTCTGGGCTTTTTTTGTTTAAATCTATGCTCCTTTCTTACATGGATAGTGAAAATTTCTACTTTCTACTAAAACCCCCTTATCTTTTTAGATTAGTTGAACCTTAAAGTCGCGGTAAAAAACATTTTTGCGTGATGATGAATTTTTAATTGCAGGCTCATTGATTGAATAATGGTATTTGCCCTTACCATGCCTATGATGTAAATCTTTTAACGCTTTTACTTCTAATCCGTAAAACATTATTTTAAACTTACCGAGAAATACAGACTTGTATTTATAAAAAACAAACATGTATTTATAAAATACAGACCTGTATTTGGAAAAAGCAGACTTGTATTTATAAAAAACAAACATGTATTTATAAAATACAGACCTGTATTTGAAAAAAGCAGACTTGTATTTATAAAAAGCAGACCTGTATTTATAAAATACAGACTTGTATTTGGAAAAAGCAGACCTGTATTTATAAAAAACAAACATGTATTTGGAAAAAACAGACTTGTATTTGAAAAAAGCAGACCTGTATTTAATCAACACAAATCTGTAAATGCGCCTTATAGACCTGCAAAAGCAATTTATTCATCAACAAATGGAAATTGTTTACAAGCAAATAAGCCTATATACCCTTCAATAGCCATTTAACAACCTGTTGAAAACATTACTTTAATTTATTGGCAAATAAATAGCAGGTATCGCATTGAACAACAACTTTGTAAAGTAGTAGCTTGGTATGATAAAGAGTGGGGCTACGCTAAAAAAATTATTACTCTTTTACAGCACATGGCTACTTTGTGAGCAGGAAGCTGAAAGCCGAAGGCTGAAAGCATCATTCATATGAAAAGTCCCGTGATTTTCTCTGGACTTTTTTTGTTTAAAAACTACCTAAAACAGCAAATCCTATGTAAAGCAGTTTGCAGTTTCAATGTACCTTCTCTTTCTGTGAAATTTCACCATATTATCTGCTTTAAGTCTAAGCCAGTGCGGAACAAAAGTAGGGTTGAGCTAAATCTAAAATTAATCACAGGTCTGCATTCTATTTAATAAAGATTAACCTAAATTTATAATAGACAATTTTCAATTGTATTTATTGGTCTTTTTTGAACAATGCAGTAATGGAATGAATGATTAATTGATGATTTAACCCAAATAAAAAAACTTAGCAATTGAAATATTTCCTATCATTTACCTTGAGACTTCCGATAATTATTGCAAGATATACCTCAAATGAAAAGAAATAAATCTTTAATCAAAACCATCACCCCTTCTAAGATAAATACGCTACAATTCCCATTTAATGATTTATAATCAGAAATAAATTTATTGCCATTACGTAACAAAAAATTAAGTGTGGAACTCAAACTTTATATAAATATGAATATGGCTTTGATGGAAAAATTATCCTTAAAAAATCGAATATTATTTACATCAGTGATAATCTTATTTGTATGGCTAAATTTAATATGGGATTACTTTCATAGTGGCGTTCCCACTCATCATATTCTAAAACGTGAAGATTTACCGGGTCTATCAAATTGGTGGGGAGGTATTGCTATTCCTACTATTACTTGGTTTCTTCTATTCCGGATAGCAAAAAGAATAAATCACAATGAAACACCACTTACAAATAAGTTAAACCAAGTGATTTATGGCTTTTTAGGGGCTCTCATATTTGGAATTATCCTCTCTTTCTTTTTTACAATTGGCTCAATTATTCCAGAGTACATGATGATTGGCGTAATTGTTCTTTCATTTTTTATCCCTCTTTACAAGGCAGAATTTCTTCTTGGATTTATTATTGGAATGGTATATACATTTGGAGGAATTTTACCAATAGGAATTGGCAGTTTATTAACGCTTTTATTTTTAGTTAGCTATAAACTGGTGAGGTTTAGTATTCTTTACCTGGTATCAAAAACTGGTTTTAAATAAGCTTTAGCTAATATTATTTCCCCCATCCGTTTAAGGTTTAGCAACTAGAGAATAAGTAAATGATTTAGTAAATCTAAAATGAAACACAGGGCTGTATTAGGTTAAGTAAAGATTATTCAAAAATAGGCAGGTACAATTACCAATTTCAAGGCTGCTATTTAACCTATTGTAAGAAAACTAGTAAGAGAAAGGATTTGAAAATAAATCGCTGATAGCTTATTAACCCATCAGCGATTCACTTTATTACTTCACTGCTAAAAGCTCAACTTTCTCAATTGTTGGTGCTACTGATAATAATTCTTCGGCACCTGCCATTAAAGCGGCTGCAATTTTTCCATTTAAATGTGCGTCTCTTCCGGCTTCAGCTTCAAAAGTGTCAAAAATACCAAAGCTTGATGGTCCAAACTTTAAGGCATACCATCTTACGGTTTCTTCTTCTTCATTAACAATTGATAAAGCACTTTTTAAAAACGCTTCAACTGCTGCTTCTTTACCTTCTTTGGCTTCTAATCTTGCCAATAATGCTAATTTTTCCATGTTTATATTTATATACCTCCATAACCTTTGGATTAAGTTATTGTTTAAAATTTCGCAAACATTATGGGTTAAATTAAAGTTTAGGATATTAATAGAACATGGCTAATTTTCTCTGTTTAAGAAAATCGCTTTCTCTTGCTTCAATTTTTTTATTTAAATTGGAAGATAAATAAACTAGTAAATTTTAGGACTGTAAAATAATGTAAGAAAATCACTTCATAACAAAAGATGATTAACTAATTAAAGAAATATGGAAAATTTATCAATGGTTGCACAACTTATTATCGCTTTTTCAATTGTTGTAGTATGGGTATTTCGTTTCGATAATATTGTGAAAGAATTTAAAGAATATGGTCTGAGTGATTTGACAAGAGAAATTGTAGGATCGACTAAAATAGTATTAGCGACCTTACTTGTTGTAGGTATTTGGTATCCTGCTTTGGTACTCATTCCGGCACTTCTGATGGCTTTTTTAATGCTAAGTGCTCAGTATTTTCATTTTAAAGTTCATAACTCTTGGCAAAAGCGCTTGCCATCATTGTTTCTTTTGCTCCTCAGTCTTTTTATTGCAGCCGTATCTCTAGATTTTATTTCCTAATGCACTTACTAAAAGTTTTAGTTGTTTTTTCAAGTCTATCTTTTTTAGCTTATGGCATAACCTATTTTACATCTCCAAAAATGAAAAGTGAATTTATCCGCTTTGGATTAGGGAAATTAGGGATCCTTACCGCTGTTTTAGAAATATTAGGTGCTTTAGGTTTATTGGTTGGCTTAATGTTCAACACTATTCTAATGATTTCTGCAGGAGGTTTATCTTTATTAATGTTTTTAGGAGTAGCTGTTAGGCTCAAAATTAAAGATGGCTTGTGGGTTTCTATACCTGCTATATTTTTCTTCCTATTAAATTTATATATCTTTTATCTTTCTGTAAATATCTTCTTGGTTTAAAGATGCTCACACCCCTCACTCCTAAACAGATATGAAAGTAGCTTTATTCAGTACAAAAAAATATGATCAAGAATTCTTTGATATAGCTAATGCTGATGGTAAACATCATCTCAATTATTTTGAAACTACTTTAAATAAAAATACAGCAGGCTTAACGCAAGGTTTTGATGCCGTTTGCGTATTTGTAAATGATTTGATTGATGAGGCTACTATTGAAAAATTAGTAACAAACGGCATTAAGCTAATTGCTTTAAGATGTGCAGGCTTTAACAACATTGCACTTTCATCTGCAAAGGCAAGTAATATCAAAGTGGTACGAGTTCCTGCTTATTCTCCTCAAGCTGTGGCTGAACATGCAGTTGCGCTTATTCTAACCCTCAACCGTAAAACGCATAAGGCATATAATCGTATAAGAGAGAATAATTTTTCTTTGGAGCACCTTACCGGTTTTAACCTCTATGGTAAAACAGTAGGCGTAGTTGGGACCGGAATTATTGGAACGGCTTTTTGTAAAATTATGTTAGGTTTTGGCTGTAAAGTAATTGCCTATGATCTTTACCCTTCTGCGGTTTTAAAAGAACTAGAGGTAAGCTATACAAGCTTTGATGAATTGGTAAGTGCTGCAACTATCATCTCTTTGTACTGCCCATTAAATGAGCAAACCAATCATATCATGAATGCAAGTGCTTTTGAAAAAATGAAATCAGGTACAATGCTCATTAATACTGGCAGAGGAGCATTAATAGAAACGGAAGCCGCTTTAACCGCATTGAAGAACGAACAGTTAGGTTATTTAGGAATTGATGTTTACGAGCAAGAAGCCGCATTGTTTTTCAGAGACCTTTCAGAAACTATTAATCAGGATGAACTTTTTATGCGTTTACTTTCTTACCCAAATGTTTTAATTACCGCACATCAGGGATTTTTCACTAAAGAAGCACTCACAGAAATCGCAAATACAACACTACAAAACTTAAGTGATTTTGAAAATGGATTGGAGCTTAAGAATGAAGTTAAGTTGGGATAAAATGAGATAAGTGCAAAAACAAAAATACTTCACCTGTATTTTATTAAAACAATTACCTTAGTCCTATTAATTTTGCTGTAATTGTTTATCATTTACAACAGGAAGCTAAAATATTTATATGACCGCTGAAAATATTATTGTGATAGCCTTAATTGGCTATATACGTAAAAGGACCAAAAGCAAAGACGAAATTCCAGAAATGGATAAGGTGTTATTAGGCTTATTTTTCTTATCAATAGGTCTTTTGGTGATTGATGCAATATTCGTCTCTGAAGCTTTCACAAGATGGTTCATGTTTCTAATAGTGAGTGGGGTAATTTATTTAGTTTACCAGAATGAGGAACTTAAACTGGTACGCACAGTTACCTATTCAATTATCCCTTTTTATATTGTTTCTATAATCAGTAGCGCAGTTAAGCTGATCAGTTCAGATCTGTATGACATTATAGACAACTATATTCAGACAGCCCATTTACTCGCCCTGCTATGGATTTTTGCCATGATGTATCAGAATAACAAACAGGTAAAGGCAGAGAAAAAGGCGGAACAGTTGCGTTTAATTGAATTAGATAAACAAAGGATACTGGAAGGAAAAAAAGAACAACTTGAGTATCAAGTGGCTGAGCGTACACAAGAAATTATGCAACAGAAAGAGGAGTTACAGGTTGCATTATCAGAGCTTAGGGCTACACAAACACAGTTGATCCATCATGAGAAAATGGCTTCTTTAGGAGAATTGACTGCCGGCATTGCCCATGAAATACAGAATCCACTCAACTTTGTGAACAATTTTTCAGAAGTAAGCATAGAGCTGTTGGACGAAATGGAAACAGAAATTGCAGGTAATAATTTAGAAGAAGTAATTGCCATCTCGCAGGATATCAAACAAAATCTTGCTAAAATAGCACAGCATGGCAAAAGGGCAGATGCCATTGTAAAAGGTATGCTCCAACATTCCAGAAGTTCTAGCGGGACAAAAGAACCGGCAGATATTAATGCCATTGCAGATGAATATTTACGTTTGAGCTATCACGGACTGAGGGCAAAAGACAAAAGCTTTAATGCTTTATTTAAAACCGATTTTGACCCTCATATTGGTTTAATAAATATGGTAGCACAAGATGTTGGCCGCGTACTGCTCAATTTATTTAACAATGGTTTTTACTCAGTAGATAAAAAGAAAAAAGATCACCCCGAAGGTTACAGTCCAGAGCTGAGTGTATCCACTAAAAAAACAGACGAAGGTGTGCTTATAAAAGTGAGGGATAATGGCTACGGCATTTCGCAAGAAGCATTAGAGAAAATTTACCAACCTTTTTTCACCACAAAGCCAACCGGAGAAGGCACTGGATTGGGCTTATCAATGAGTTATGATATCATTACCAAAGGGCACAGGGGCACTATTACAGTGGATAATAAAGAAGGAGAATATGCCGAATTTCAAATCACCATTCCATTTCAATAAAAATATAGATGAAAATTTTAGTAGTAGATGATGAGGAAGATGTAAAACCTTTATTTTTACAGCGTTTTAGAAAAGAGATAAAAAGCGGTGCGGTAACATTTGAATTTGCCCTTTCGGGCGAGGTGGCCTTGCAGTACATTGAAGCACATCATTCAGAAGTAGTATTAATTCTTTCGGACATCAATATGCCGGGCATGAGCGGCTTAGAACTGCTTTCAAAAATCCGCCATGATTATGATAATCCACCGCCTATTGTAATGATGATCACCGCTTATGGTGATGATGAAAACAGAAAACAATCTATGGAATTGGGTGCAGATGATTTTTTGACCAAACCATTGGATTTTAAAACTTTAAAAGAAAAACTACATATAACAGGATAAGCGATGAACAAAATATTAGTGGTAGATGATGAAGCAGATCTTGAGCTTTTAATTAAGCAGAAATTCAGAAAAAAAATCAGGGAGGAAATTTATGATTTTGTTTTTGCAGAAAATGGCTTAGATGCCTTAAAAAAGCTAGAAGAAAATCCGGATATCGACATGATTTTGAGCGACATCAATATGCCGGGAATGGACGGGCTAACCTTATTGACCAAATTACCAGAAAGTTATCCAATGATTAGAACGGTAATGGTTTCTGCCTATGGCGATATGGACAACATTAGAACCGCCATGAACCGTGGTGCGTTTGATTTTGTTTGTAAGCCAGTGAATTTTACTGATTTAGAACTTACCATTGAAAAAACATTGGTTCAGGTAAAACAGATCAAAGAAACGCTAACAGCCATTAAAGAAAACAATATTTTAAAAATGTATGTGGATGAGCATGTCCTTAATTTCATGACTCATAAAGAATTTGAAGTCAGTTTACTCGCAAATGAAACGTTGGAAGCAACGGTGATGTTTGTGGATATTTGCGGGTTTACTTCCATTACAGAGAATGCTTCGGCTAATGAGGTGGTAAATATGATCAACAATTTCTTTGACCTGATTGTAAAAGACATCATCCACCAAAACGGACATGTAGATAAATTTATGGGCGATGCGGTAATGGCGGTGTTTAGAGGAAAGTTCCATTTAGACCGGGCAGTTGATGCCGCAATTACCATTAGGGAACACATGAAAGCACAGGAGAGTATCCAATTTGGAAAGCACAACTTCAAACCTTCTGTTTCTATCGGTATAAATTCTGGAGAGATGATCAGTGGGAATATTGGTTCGGCCTCTTTAAAACGTTTAGATTATACCGTGATTGGCGATGTAGTAAATTTGGCGCAAAGGCTTCAATCCACCGCGGGTACCAATCAAATCCTGATTACAGAAAAAGTTTATGAAGAAATTAAAGAATCTTTTTCCTGTAAAGAAGTGGGTGAAGTAAACCTAAAAAATAAGGCAATGCCTGTAAATCTGTTTGAAGTGGTGGAGTAATGTTTATTCAAAATTTTTGCTCCATCGGCTAAAGCCAAAACAAAATACTAATGCCTTGCTCTTTTCTTTAATACGCCACCCCCAGCCTCTTTTATGCTACTCGTAAAAACAAAGGCTTTATCATCTACAGTATTAATGTAATTACGTAGCCTACGTACTTCTAAACGCGTGATTACCGTGAAAATAATATCACAGGGCTGACTGATGTTATAACTTTTCTTTAAAAAACCACGTTCACCTTTATAAATCGTAATTCCCCTGCCAAATTTCATCACCAACTCTTCTTTTATCTCTTCGCTATGTGCCGAAATAATGGTAACGCCAGTATACTCCTCTAAGCCTTCAATTACAAAATTGATGGTTCGGGAAGCGGTGTAATAAGTTAAAACGGAATAAAGAGCAGTTTGTAAACCTAATTGAAAGGCCGCAATCAGAAAAATGACGATGTTGATTCCCAGGATAATCTCCGATATGGTAAAAGAGCTTCTCCTTACCGTATATAAGGCCAAAACCTCAATTCCATCTAAAGCACAACCTCCCCTAATGGCCAATCCAATCCCAATCCCCATAAATACACCACCAAAAATAGATACCAGTAATTTATCTGATGTAATGACAGGAAAAGGCATAAAAAGTAAGCAAATTCCCAGTAAAATTATACTTGCAAGCATTTTTACAGCAAACCCTTTATTTACCAAATAAGCCGCAACAATGATGAAAGGAATATTTGCAATCACAATGACATAGGCAATATTGAAATGATAGATCTCATGAAGCAAAAGCGAAACTCCAGTTACTCCGCCATCAAAAAACTGATTGGGAACCAAAAAACCTTTTAAAGCAAAACCACAGAAAAGTATACCAATGAGTACATAAAAAACATCTTTAACGGATTGATGGATATTAAGTTCTGAAATTTTCATGAAGGAAGGCTAATATATATTCTTTACTAAGGAAACGCTATAAAAATTCTTATGGCTAAGGTATTAAATGTTTTGTGTTGATAGAGATTGAAAACCGAATAAATTTATTTTTTTTTTACCATTGATGACAAGTCTGTATTTGATTTTAAGGTTTAATTTGTAATTTTGAAATCTTAGATTCTTTATACCTTTGAAAGATTTATTACTCATTTTCACCTTCCTATTATTAGGTAGTGTATGCCTAAAAGCTAAAGCATTAGATGATTCTCCTCACCTTAAAATGAACAGGATTGATATGGATAGAAAAAGTGAAGTAAAAATTTCAGTAAAAGATTTTGATATTCATTTCTTTGCCGATACCAATAAAAAAGCTTTTCCAAAAGACCGCTCTAAAATTGGAGCGCTCATTATCAAGCTGGATAAAAAAATTAAAGACCTAGAGAAAGAACAGCAACTTTCTCTAGAAAAAGAAAGGAGTCTATTTGGAACTTTAACTCAAGGTTTGACAGATAGCTTTTTAGAACAGAAACTCAACTACTTCAAAAGTCTTCGGAATTTCTTGAGCGAAGAGAAAGAAAAATTAGAGAAGCTGGGCATCGGTGTCAAAAAAGCCGGTGATACCGTTTCGGATATGCTTTAAATTCTATCAAATAGCCATTAAAATCAATTGAAATAAAGCCATTAAACTAATAATTTGGTTTATTGGTTAGAAAGCAAATTATCCCCTTTATTAGATTCATTAACTAGAAAGGAGTAGACCTGAAGAGTAAATATGATATTCCTTTTATAGATTATACAAAAGCCAGAGTAAAAAAAATCACCCTGGCTCAATTATATTTATACTGCTTTAAAAACAACCATGCCCAAGGGCGGAATGCTAACTTCAATGGAATTGGCCTTCCAATGGCTTCCTTTAGCTTCACTTTGCTTATCTTCATTATGGATTCCACTTCCCCAATATTGTAAGTCATCAGAATTGAAGATTTCTTTCCAATTCCCTTGTTTGGTAACTCCAAACCGGTAATTTGGAAGAGGAACAGGCGTTAAATTTAAAGCAATGATCAAATCATCCTTAGCATCAAAGCCTTTTCTAGCGTAAACCAATACTGAGTTTTCAGCATCGTCATTCACAATCCATTCAAATCCATTACCATCAAAACTACGTTCATATAATGCAGGCTCTTCTTTGTAGAGCTTGTTCAAAGCCATTATTGTTTTCTTCATTCCTTGATGAGGTGCAAATTCTAACAAATGCCAATCAAGTGAATGACTTGGATTCCATTCTTTAGTCTGGGCAAATTCTGAACCCATAAACAGCAATTTCGTTCCGGGGTGCGTCCACATGTAACTGTACAGTAACCTTAAATTGGCAAACTGCTGCCATTCGTCACCCGGCATTTTATAAATCAGCGAGTGCTTGCCATGTACCACTTCATCATGAGAAAGCGGTAACATAAAGTTTTCTGTAAAAGCATAAATGGTACTGAAAGTAATCTCAGAATGGTGATATTTTCTATTGATTGGATCCTCTTTGAAATATCTCAGCGTATCGTTCATCCATCCCATCATCCATTTCTGGCCAAAGCCTAAACCTCCAGTATAAGTAGGATGGCTTACGCCGGGGAAAGAAGTAGATTCCTCTGCAATGGTCTGCACATCTGGAAAATTAGCATATACCGCTTCGTTAAATTCTTTTAATAAAGAAATGGCTTCTAAGTTCTCTCGTCCTCCGTATTCATTAGGAATCCACTCCCCTTCTTTTCTTGAATAATCAAGATAGAGCATAGAAGCAACCGCATCTACCCTTAAACCATCTATGTGGAATCTTTCTAACCAGAATAAAGCATTAGAAATAAGAAACGCCCTCACCTCATTTCTGCCATAATTGAAAATATAAGATTTCCAATCGGGATGAAATCCTTTACGTACATCTTCATGCTCATATAAATGAGAGCCATCAAAATTGTACAAGCCGTGAGCATCTCCTGGGAAATGGGAAGGCACCCAATCCATAATTACACCTATTCCATTTTCATGGAACTGTTCTATTAAATACATCAAATCCTGTGGCGTTCCAAAACGGCAGGTAGCCGCAAAGTAACCTGTAATTTGATAACCCCAACTCGGATAAAAAGGATGCTCCATCAATGGCATAAACTCTACATGAGTAAAGCCCATTTCCTTTACATAAGGGATCATCAGTTGCGCCATTTCTCGGTAGGAAAGAAACTGATCTGGCGATTCTACACCTCGGGCCCAAGAGCCAAAATGAACTTCATAAACAGACATGGGTTTGTTTAGTCCATTTGTGAGGTATCTATTTCCCATCCATGATTGATCATTCCATACGTACCAGTTATCCCAAACTATAGATGCAGTACGTGGTGGCTCTTCTGATCTTAGGGCAAAAGGATCTGCCTTTTCTAAATCTTCTCCTGTAGTAGAATTAATGAAATATTTATAAGATTCTCCATTACCTATATCAGGAACAAAACCTTCCCATATTCCAGAACCGTCCCATCTTACATTTAAAGGGTGCGTAGCTTTATCCCAATAATTAAAATTACCGATTACAGAAACATAATGGGCATTAGGTGCCCAAACAGCAAAGTAAGTTCCTACTTTATTTTCATGTGTGACCACATGAGAACCGAATTTTTCGTATAATTTATAGTGTTTTCCTGAGGTGAAAAGGGAAATATCAAAATCTGTAAACCTGCTATAGGGGTGTACATTCAAATGAACTGGAGTTTGTGGTTGATTAACGCTTACTGCTTTTTTTGCATTTGCCACTGTCTTTTTCACCTTAGGTTTTTCCTCATCAGCATTTTCTGCATTCTTTTTAACAGGTGCTTTTTTTATTTTTTTTATAGATTCTTCTGTTACTTCTTTTATTTTTTTAGCCATGGAATGAGCCTCTAATTGAAATTATAAATTGGTTTAGTTAATCTGAGTAGGATTAATTTCCAATTTACATATAAACTTGAAATAAAAAGGGATTATCAAAATTTATTGCCTTAAGAAATTTTTGGATTATAAAAAAGCCCGATAAATAATCGGGCTTTAAATTTTATTTGGAAATTTGAATGTTTTTAAAGTGCTTAGGAACTTTAAGCCTCACTCTTTTTAAATCATCAAACTTGAGATCGCCCACATAATCTTTACCATCAACCACCACTTTTGTTGGCTTAAATGGCAAACCGATTAGCTTTAAATCATAAGTTTCATATCTCGGCGTAAATAAACCTTCTACAGATTGCTTTAACGTCATTGATTTTTTATCCCCATTTACAATGAATTTCTTTTCCATGTAAATATCTTGCTCGTAAGCAAAAGTATCTCCGTGATCTTCAAAATAGAAGGAGTTCACCTCATAATCTGAATAATAAATCTGAAACATGAGCTCCTCAATTTCAATCTCGCTGGTATATTGCATCACAGGATATTCTGGAATTACAGAACCTGCTTTCACAAAAATAGGCATGGAATCTAAAGGTGCCTGCACCAAATGTTCTTTACCTCCTTCTAAGGTCTCGTGGGTCCAGTAATCAAACCATAAGCCTGCCGGAAGGTATACATTTCTGGAAGTTCCGCCTTCTTCAAAAACTGGGCAAACCAATATTTTATCACCAAAGGTAAATTCATCTTCTCTGTACTTGTTACTTGGATTATCTTGCTCCAACATCACCACCGGACGAAGAATTGGGAAGCCATAACGAGAGTGCTCCCAAAAAGCAGAATAGATATATGGAAGTAACTTATAACGAAGTTCAATAAACTTTCTGTTGATATCTTCTAGCTCTTTACCAAAGCTCCATGGTTCACGTTCTGCAGTGTCACCTGCGGAGTGTGCTCTCATAAAAGGAGAAAAAACACCTAATTGAATCCATCTGGTGAATAGTTCACCCGTTGGCTCGCCACTAAATCCACCAATATCGGTTCCAGCAAATGGCAACCCAGACATGGATAATCTTTGCATCTGTAAGCTTCCGATTTTTAAGTGCTCCCAGCTCGCTACGTTGTCTCCTGTCCAGCAGGAGCTGTAACGTTGTACTCCTGAATATCCCGCTCTGGTAATGGTAAACGGACGTTTATTTTTCTGGATTTTCTTTAATCCATCATAAGTTGCCCTTACCATCTGCATTCCGTAAACATTATGCGCCTTACGGTGCGAACCACGGTGCCCATCATATTGATGACGTACATCATCAGGGAAAGTTCCTTTACCGAAAACGGCAGGCTCATTCATATCATTCCATACTCCGGCTACTCCTACTTCTATCAATTCTTTGAATAAACCTCCCCACCACAACCTCACTTCTGGATTTGTGAAATCAGGAAATTGGCAACGACCTGGCCATACGTGACCTTCCATAAAGTAGTCATCGCTACGTCTACAGAAGTATTTATTTTCTTTTCCTTCTTTAAAAACCCAATAGTTATCATCCACTTTTATTCCCGGATCAATAATCACTACGGTTTTAAATCCATCATCAGACAATTCTTTGATCATCTTTTTTGGATTGGGGAAATATTTTTTGTTCCAAGTAAAACACCTGTAACCGTCCATATAATCAATATCCAAATAAAGTGCATCGCAAGGAATCTTTCTGCTTCTAAACTGATAAGCTAAATCCTTTACTTTAGATTCAGGATAGTAACTCCATCTACATTGATGATAGCCTAAAGCCCAAATTGGAGGCAATTTATGTGTTCCGGTAATGGAATTGTAGCGTTTAACTACATCCATCATGTGCGGACCATGTATATAATAATACTGGAGTTCCCCTCCATCAGCCCAAAAGCTTAATTTTGTGTCATCTTCCTGTGCAAAATCAAAATGGGTTTTAAACGTATTGTCTAAAAAAATACCATGCGCATGGCCTTCATTTAAACTGATAAAAAAAGGAATACTTCTGTAAAGTGGATCTTGGTGTTTTGCAAAAGAATAGGTGTCTGAATTCCAGTTCTGCAATCGCTTTCCGCGAAGGTTTAAATCTGTTGGCTTATCCCCTAAGCCATAAAAAGCCTGTTCTGGATAGGTTTTTTTTGTACAATAAACATAGTAGCCACCAAACTGCTCATTTTCTTCCCAGTGCATTCCTAGGTAATCTTCGTCAGTCACCGTTCCATCATTGTCTACAAAAGAAATCTGAAAGTTAGATTTATCAATATGACAGGAAACGGTATTGGTAGAAACTGCATAGTAGCTTTCCTCCTCTTTAAAAGTAAATACGGCAACTTTTTGATCAAAAGATGGAACAGCGTAAGAAAATTCATCTAAAAAAACGCTGTGCGGAGCCAAACGTACCCTGATGATTTCATCACTTACCACCCTGATTTCAACAGAGGCAGAACCATCTGAAAAGATGTACTTATTGTTCTCTTGCCTTACTTCCTTAACTGCACCCAAAAAAACCTTTTCAATAGGTTTTATTCCAACAATTGGATTATTAACATGCTGAATGGCTTCCTCATCAAGTTCATCTTCGCTCACTTCTATATGATCCGAGGTATCCATTGGATCTTTTATATTTTTAGAATCATCAATATTAGTTTGATCCTTATCTTTATTTGTCATGTATTATTAGCATTAAGTAACGCTAATATCCTTAATATACTTTACTTATTGAAAAGTATTTACATTTATATTTTAACAACAACACAACTAAAGTGAGTTTTTTTTACATTTTTAGTTAAAAAATAGCAATATCATTATCAAAAACAGTTAAAATCTGTTAAACCGTCATAATTAATGCTCCTAATACGCTAAGTTCTATCGCATGAATATTGAAAAAATGTTATCCAGAAAATTAAATATCAATATGTTTACAAATTATATAGTGAACGCAAAAATTGAATTTGATTAATGTATCCTCATTTTTATTACAAATACTATATGCTAAGAAATTATCCTTTTAAATATGCCTATTAATTGCCGTTATAAGTTTGAATCCTATTTATATATTTAGATCATGAACATGTTTAACCTCCGTACGGAAGAACAATTTAATGACGCCTGTTTGGATGCTTTTAGGTTACAATCTCAGACTATTCCTGTTTATCACGATTTTATAATGGCCTTGGGAATAAATCCTGATGACGTAAATCACTATTCTAGCATTCCATTTTTACCTATTGAATTTTTCAAAAGACATTCAGTAATAGAAGATTTGGCTTTCGCGGATGTAATTTTCTCCAGCTCAGGAACCACAGGAACCTCAACCAGCAAACATTTTGTACAGGATATTAAAATTTATGAAGACAGCTATCTCAAAGGTTTTGAATATTTTTATGGAGACATAGAAACTACCTGCATTTTAGCTTTATTACCAAGCTACTTAGAAAGAGATGGCTCTTCTTTGATTTATATGGTAGATGATCTGATTAAAAAATCTAACCATCCTGATAGTGGCTTCTTTTTGCATAACCATGAAGAACTTTATCAGAAACTGATCTCACTAAAAGAGAAAAAACAAAAAACATTATTGATGGGCGTCACTTACGCTTTGTTAGATTTTATAGAAAAACAACCTATTGAATTTCCAGAACTCCTGTTGATGGAAACTGGCGGAATGAAAGGAAAGCGTAAAGAAATGGTGCGAGAGGAATTGCACCAATCACTCTGTATTGGTTTTGGTGTACAAAAAATACATTCGGAATATGGAATGACGGAATTACTTTCTCAGGCTTATTCAACAGGTGATGGCATTTTTAATTGCCCGCCTTGGATGAAAGTCTTGATTAGAGATGCAAATGACCCTTTAACTTATTTTTCAGACGGAAAAGCCGGCGGAATTAATGTCATTGATTTGCCCAATATCCATTCTTGCTCTTTCATCGCGACTCAAGATTTAGGAAAGATTCATCCAGATGGATCATTTGAAGTTTTAGGAAGATTTGACAACAGTGATATTAGAGGGTGCAATTTGATGGTAGGGTGATTCAAATTTAAAATCAAAAAAGTCGCTCATCAAAACTGAAAGGTCTACTATCCATCAATTTTATATTTCCAGATTCATGATGTAACGGATTCAAAACAAAATTATACTCCCCCTTTACAATAGCAGATGGAACTTTTATTAGTGGAGAACCATTATCTTTCAAAAACTGATCACCTATTTTTTGAACGTTTTTTAAAAAAGGAAACACATTCCAATCTTTAGGTAAATTTTCTTCTTGAATTTCAAAATAATTACCATCAACTTCAAATTCCACCATACAGAAATTGTCAGGCAAAAAAACAGGAGATAAATGAACTAAAACCTCTAAGACTGCCAGCGCTCTAGAGTTTGCAAAATAAACAGCTGGAACACCAATAGAATTCCATCGGCCACCATAAATTCTTGCTCCTTCACCAGATAAGTTTCCAGAAAACATGCAATTCCCCAGCCTATAAAGTTTCATTAAGAAAAAATACCATGTTCTATTCTTCCTAGTTCTTTTAAAACTAAATCAAAACCTATGGATGAATCCAGTAAAGAAAATGGAGTTTGCCCTTTAAATAAATGTGAAGGCATTTTCATCCATTGTTTAAATTTATCCAATGAACCAAAAACCTCCTCACCGCGGGCATATAAACGGGCCAATTCTAAAGCTTTTTCAGAATACTCTGGCTTTACTAGGGCATTTTCTTCAAAACGTTGGAAGGTTCTCTCTGAAATGTGCATGATTTTCGCAAACTCCTGTAAAGTAATAGTGATTTTATTCACTAGATTTAACATTGCCTTTTTTGGGATACCCCTTCTTGTTAATTCTAATAAATCAAAATCAGAAAGCATGCTAGATTTTATACTAAGCGCCTTAGTACCTCCAAATAAAGCAATGCCTAAATAAATAGATTCATTTACTGAAGTAACGTATTCAATAATTGGTTCGTTTACTGTATTTTTCATAAATCAGACATATATCCAAAAATAATACTTTTTTGTCTGATTTTAAAATTTATTCAACATTTACGAGAAAATAATTTTTCTTCCCTTTTTGTACCACCAAAAACTTTTCATTAATTAAATCTGAAACTGTAAAAATTTTCTCTGGATTGGGAATTTTTTCTCGGTTTACAGAAACTCCTCCGCCAACAATCATTTTCTTTGCTTCTCCTTTTGATGGAAAAATGGAAGTTTTATCCGCTAATAAAGTCAACGCATCATAACCACTTTTGAACGCTAATTTTGAAACCGAAAATTGAGAAATTCCTTCAAATACTTGTAAAACACCTTCATCATCTAAAGATTTCAAAAAATCTAAAGAACCATTTCCAAAAAGAAAATCAGTAGTTTTTAAAGCAGTTTCTAAAGCATCAGCTCCATGTACTCTTTCGGTAATATCTTTAGCCAGCGTTTTTTGCAAAGCTCTTAAATGTGGTGCTTCAGCGTGTTGTGCAATTAAACTTTCTATTTCCTTTTGAGTAAAGAAGGTAAATATTTTGATATAATTTATCGCATCATCATCTGATGCATTTAGCCAAAACTGATAAAATTGGTACGGACTCGTTTTTTTTGCGTCCAACCATACATTTCCTCCCTCGGTTTTACCAAATTTAGTTCCGTCAGATTTTTTGATCAAAGGAGAAGTTAATGCAAAAGCCTGTCCCGCACCTTTTCTCCTAATAAATTCTGTTCCGGTAACAATATTCCCCCACTGATCTGATCCTCCCATTTGAAGAACACAATTTTTGTGTTTCCATAAATAATAGAAATCATATCCCTGTACCAATTGATAAGAAAATTCCGTGAAAGACATCCCCACTTCACTTTCCAACCTTTTCTTTACCGAATCTTTGGCCATCATGTAATTTACAGTAATGTGCTTACCTACATCTCGGATAAAATCCAAAAATGTAAAATTTTTAAACCAATCGTAATTATTGACAATTTCTGCACTGTTGGCTCCACAATCAAAATCAAGGAAACGCTCTAGTTGAGATTGAATTCCTTTTAAATTATGATTCAGAAGATCTTCCGACAATAAATTTCTTTCTTGTGATTTTCCTGATGGATCACCCACCATTCCTGTTGCACCGCCCACTAAAGCAAATGGCTTATGGCCTGCCTGCTGAAAACGTACTAAAGTCATGATTTGCAACAAACTACCCACGTGTAATGAATCGGCGGTTGGATCAAAACCAATATAACCTGCGGTCATTCCTTTGGCTAATTCTTCTTCAGTACCCGGCATAATGTCATGCAATAATCCTCGCCAGCGCAGTTCTTCAACAAAATTCATATGCTCTTATTTAAAATTTGTTTTTATCTTGGAAAAGCGCAAATATATGATTTCATCTGATTTGAATATAAATTGTATCGTTTTAAGTGATCTCACGTAAAGATTTAAAAGCATGAATTTTTTATCACATTTTTATTTCGACAGAGAAAACCCTAATGCTTATGAAGTATTAGGGACAGTTTTGCCTGATCTTATTAAAAATGCAGCTAAAAGTTGGGTTATACATCCTGAAAAAAAAGAACATCTTTTTTTAGAGAATAAAAACCATAAAGCATTATTAAAAGGATGGAGAAGGCACATTGAAGTTGATAGATTATTTCACGGATCAACTTTTTTCTTACATCATCAACATCAGATAAAATTAGTGATTAGAGAAACCATTGCTGGTTCTCCTGTTAAACCTTTTTTCTTGGGACACATCAGTTTAGAATTAATGCTAGACAGTTTATTGATCACTGAAGGTTTGATTGATCCTAACCAATTTTACGAAATTATTGAACAGGTAAATGAGGTAGATCTAAAAAGTTTTCTCCTCTTAAATAGAATTGAAGATACCGATAGATTTTTCCATTTCTTTGAACGATTTAAAAAAGAAAAATATCTTTTCAGCTATTCCAATCCAGAAAAAATAACTTATGCACTCAAACAAATTTGCATGAGGTTATGGCAGGATCCTTTTACAGTTGATCAACAAGATGCTTTAACTAAAAGTCTATTAGTTTATAAAGGCAGATTGGCAGAAGAGTTTATATCTATCTTTGAAATGATTGATGCGCAATTGAATTAATAAAAACGGATTAAGTCGTAACAAATATTGGGAATTAAAGTGATGGAATGTACAGTAATGTATTTTCTATCTGTCTTGGTTTTAATAAATCAGATAAAAATAAAAGTGGAAGATCATTTTATAACAGCAATAGGTTTATTTGCAGCAGCTTCAACAACCATTTCCTTTCTTCCGCAAGCTATCAAAATCATTAAAACAAAAAACACCGAAAGTATTTCTCTTTCGATGTATGTAAGCTTGGGATTATTCCTTTAGTTAATTTATAGTCTCATAAAAAGGGATTTGCCATGATTGCTGCAAATAGTATTACCCTTATTTTGGCAGGCATTATTTTATTTCTAAAAATAAAATACCTTAAGAGAGAACCCTAAACTCAACAATTACAGTTTAGCCATATAAGTTTTAAACTTCGGCATCAGTAAAACATCATAACCATAAACGTCTTTTGAGGTAATCAAGTTACCGTCATCATCTGTCCAAGCGGTATAGTAAGATATAAATACTGGAATAGGATCTTTAATTTTAACCCATCTCGCATCCACTTTTTTACCAGCAGAAGAAGCTTCTGTTTCTTTCACAATTTCTTCAGATTCATTTTTATCATTCAATAAAAATTCCTGTAGTTTCATTGGTTCCTGCACTCTCACACATCCATGACTCACTGCTCTCATATTCTGTTTAAACATTGCTTGGGCTGGCGTATCATGTAAATAAATAGCATAAGGATTTTGGAAAATAAATTTAATCTGTCCTAAAGAATTATCAGCACCAGGGTTCTGTTTGAAAGAATATTCTGCAATATTGGCATTGTTCCAATCTACATTTTCTGATTGTACCAATTGCCCATTTTTATAAGCAACCATGTTTTTAGCTTCCAAATAATAAGCGTCTTTTTTTAAACTCCCTAAAATCTCTGTTGAAGCAATACTTTCTGGAATATTCCAAACGGGATTCACTTGCATCCTGTCAATCATCCCGCTTAAAATCGGTGTTTCATGTCCGCCCGCTTCTCCAACACAAACCTTCATCTGCAAATTGGTAGTATTATTTTCAATGAGCCGTAATGTAAACTCAGGAATATTTACCAATAAGTATTTACCAGTATATTCCTTAACAGGCCAGCGTAAACGTTCCATAGAAAGATAAACTTTTTCTCTATCTTGTGAAGTTAGTTTTTTACTGGTATCGGCTATATTATCATTGATCAATAGATTTTGCAAACGCTGATAATAACCGTTTTTAGGCTGAATATCTTCCAGAAACTTAATCATATCCAATTGTTCCAATGTTTTTTCTGCATCTATAAAATCTGGTCTTTTTACACTTACATAATATCTAGCTAAAACAGTTTTTGGATTTACAGCTCCATATTTTAAGATGTTGGCGTAATTAACTAAACCATCTGCACTGTAAAGTTCTAACTGTGCTAATAACGGATAACTTTCTTCTACCTTCCTAAATTTGGTAAACTTTACTTTGTTCAGTAAATCAGTAATTTTATCAGCATGAAAAAACTCTGGGTTTAAACCATGAAATCTGGAGTTTGTTAAATAGCTATGTAAAGAATCCAACTCACCGTTTACCAGAAATTCACCTAATAAAATCAAACCTTTATCTTCTTTCTGATAAATTTTATCAATCCATTTAGGATCATGAAGCTCTGGTTTCAACTTTACCATTTCAGCCTTAAAAACTGCATTGTAAGCTGTAGTATCAAAGTCTTTATACTTTTTGCTTTTAAAAGCTTTGGCTAAATTTCTTCCAAATTCCTCATGTCTGCCCTTAGAACAGGACATTATAAATAAAGGGATAATGGCAAATAGGATTATAATGTGTTTAATTCGCATATATATTATTTTTAATTAATAATAGGCAAATCCTGTACCCTTTATTAAAAACTTATTGCTGTCATATTTATGGATTGGTTTTTGAAAAGTGATTAATAAAATGCTAATTGCTATTATTAAATTTTAAATCAAATTATTATGACTATTCAAGTAAATACAGACAACCACATTGAAGGTAAAGAAGACTTAATCAATTACATCACTGAACTTTTTACAGAGAAGCTTAGCAGATTTGATGGACAGCTTACAAGAGTGGAGATTCATTTGAGTGATGAAAATGCTGGTAAATCTGGCTCTGATGATAAAAAGTGTAATGTGGAAGCAAGATTAGAAGGTTTAGATCCTATTTTTGCAAGTGCACAATCAGACGAAATGTCTAAAGCCATTCATGAAAGTTTACAAAAAATAAAAAGAGGTATAGAACACCATTTGGATAAAGTTAAACACTGATAAAGATAAAAAAGGCGGGAAAAAATTCCCGCCTTTTTTATCTTTATTTAACCCTTCTTATTAATCCTTAAATTTTGGATTTATAGAATTATTACCACATCCTATTTCAGCGTATTTTTTATTCTCCAATAAAAAACTTGATAATAAACATTAGCTTCTTATATTTGCGCTATACAAAAATTTCTGTTCTTAGAAATTGCAAAAAGACATGAAAAGAATATTGACTCCTTTACATCATCTTCATCATCACCATTGTGGTGGTGTGATCTAGTATGTTTTGTTCGTCAAAACTTTTCAATTCTCAATTGTTTGTCTTTTATTAATAACCCCAACATCTTGAAAACTTTAAAAATTGCTATCCAGAAATCTGGCAGATTGAATGAAAAATCTGTAGAACTGTTAAAAAATTGTGGCTTAACTTTCGATAATTATAAAAGCTCTTTAATCTCTCCAGTATCCAACTTCCCTTTAGAAATTCTTTTTTTAAGAGATGATGATATTCCTGAATACGTACAGGATGGCATTGCAGATATTGGTTTAGTGGGAGAAAATGTAATTGCAGAAACTAAAGTAGAGGTAGCGTATTTGCAACGTTTAGGTTTTGGAAAATGCACCTTAAAAATAGCCATACCTAATAATAGTGAAATTGAAACTATTGCTGATTTAAATGGAAAAGCCATTGCCACCTCCTATCCTGTTATTCTTCAAAACTTTTTAGACAAAGAAGGGATTAGTTCAGATATAAAAATTATATCCGGATCGGTAGAAATTTCACCTGGCTTAGGCTTATCTGATGCTATTTTTGATATCGTATCTACAGGTGGCACTTTAAGAAGCAACGGATTAAAGCCTTTTGCAGATGTGATGTCTTCAGAGGCGATTTTAATCGGAAGAAAAGGAGAAGAAAATAATCCCCTGATTTTAGAGCTTTTACAACGCATCCAATCCGTAATGCGGGCAAAAGAAACTAAATATGTGGTTTTGAATGTAGAAAAGGTGAATTTGGATAAGGTAATTTCCCTTTTACCAGGGGTCAAAAGTCCATCAGTAGTGAATTTAGCAGAAGAAGGATGGGTTGCTGTTCACACTGTTATTCCTGAAAGAGATTTCTGGAACCACATCAGTGAATTAAAAACTGCAGGCGCACAAGGAATTGTGGTAATGCCGATTGAGAAAATAATATTGTAGTTGAGTAGGTGGTTAGCTTGTTAGGTGGTTGGTTGTTTAGCCAATAATCAAATTTCATATTTCGACTTTAAAAGTCTAACAAACTCACCAACCAATACCTAACAAACTAAAAATGAAAACATATAATTATAAAGATTTAAGCAAAGCTGCCATTCAAAAACTGATTCTTCGTAATGTAGATTCGGGAAACGAAATCAGAGAAAAAGTAGAACAAATTATTTCCAAAGTAAAGGCGGAGGGTGATGATGCTTTAAAATCTTTTGCTTTAAAATTTGATCATGTTGAACTAGATACTTTATTTATTGGAAAACAAAAGATTAATGAATTAGCCAATTTAATTTCAGAAGAAGTTAAACAAGCTATCAATATTGCTTATCAAAACATTAAAAAATTCCACGAAACTCAAATTTCAAAAGAAGAAAAAACAGAAACCACAAAAGGCGTAACCTGTTGGCGTGAAGTGAGAGCTATTGAAAGAGTGGGATTATACATTCCTGGAGGAACGGCAGTTTTACCAAGCACTTTTTTAATGTTGGGCATCCCGGCAAAAATTGCAGGTTGTAAAGAAATTGTAGTTTGTTCTCCTCCGCAAAAAAGCGGAGAGGTGAATGGTTATTTAGCTTATGTAGCTAAGCTATTAGAAATTGACAGAATATATTTAGTTGGCGGTGCACAAGCAGTTGCTGCCATGGCTTACGGAACAGAAAGTATCCCTAAAGTCGATAAAATATTTGGCCCAGGAAACCAATTTGTTACCATGGCAAAAACATTGATACAATCTACAACTAATACTGCGATTGATATGCCTGCCGGACCATCAGAAGTTTTAGTCATTGCTGATGAAACTGCAAATCCAGTTTTTGTAGCTGCTGATTTATTGGCACAGGCAGAACATGGTGTAGACAGTCAGGCGGTATTGGTGTGTAATTCCAAGGAGATGATTGATCAAACGCTGATTGAATTGGAAAAACAATTGCAGGTACTACCGAGAAAAGAAATCGCTAAAAAAGCAATTGAAAATTCTTATGCAGTTTTAGTTTCTGATTTAGAAGAAGCGATGACTTTTAGCAATGAATACGCACCAGAACATTTAATTTTAGCAACTGATAACTGGCAACAAATAACTGGAAACATCACCAATGCAGGTTCTGTTTTTGCAGGAAATTTAACCCCGGAAAGTGCCGGCGATTACGCCAGTGGCACCAATCATACACTACCTACTAGTGCTTATGCCCGTTCTTATTCTGGAGTTTCTTTAGATTCTTTTATAAAGAAAATCACTTTCCAGCACATCAGCGAAATCGGGATTAAAAATTTAGGACCTAGCATTGAAATTTTAGCCGAAATTGAAGGTTTACAGGCACATAAAAACGCGGTGAGTGTGAGACTTTCAAAGATTCAGGAATAAAGAGCAAAGATGCAAGACCTATCATCAAATGGACAAATTTTAAAATCGGAAAAATGTTTGAAATAGATAAAATCATCAGACCTAATATAAAAACGCTAAAGCCTTATTCTTCTGCAAGAGATGAATTTAAAGGAGAAGCTTCAGTATATTTAGATGCAAATGAAAACGCATATGGTTCTCCGCTTTCACAAGCTTTTCATCGTTATCCAGACCCTATGGCTTATGCGTTAAAAATGCGTTTAAGCGAAATAAAAGGTGTTCCGGCTAGAAATATTTTCTTAGGAAACGGAAGTGACGAAGCGATTGATATTTTATTCAGAAGTTTCTGTAATCCGGGCGTGGATAATGTGATTATTGTGCCTCCAACTTATGGCATGTATGAAGTTTCAGCAAACATCAATGATGTGCAGTTGAAAAGAGTGAACCTGACTGAAGAATATCAGCTAAATTTGGAAGGCATTGCCGAAGCGATTGATGAAAACACCAAACTCATTTTCATTTGCTCTCCTAATAATCCAACAGGTAATTCAATTAACCGAGATGATATTGAAACACTTTTAGCAAATTTTAAAGGTTTAGTGGTGATTGATGAAGCTTATATCAACTTCTCCAGACAAAAAACTTTTATTCAGGAATTAACAGAATATGCCAATTTGGTGGTATTACAAACCCTTTCTAAAGCTTGGGGTTTGGCTGCGTTAAGAGTTGGGATGGCTTTTGCAAGCGAAGAGATTATAGAGGTTTTAAATCGTGTTAAACCGCCTTACAATATAAACGAAGCTTCTCAGAAATTGGCTTTGGAAGCGTTGCAAAATGTAGAGCAGGTTAACGAATGGATTAAAACCATTTTAAAGGAACGTGACGCATTGGTTTTAGCATTAAAGAATTTTGATTTTGTAATCGACATTTATCCATCCGATGCAAATTTTATATTGGTAAAAACTGCGGATGCGGATGGGATTTATAAATACCTGACCAATAAAGGAATTATTGTTAGAAACCGTAATAAAGTAGAACTTTGTGAAGGTTGTTTGCGCATTACAGTGGGAACAAATGAAGAAAATCAGGCTTTAATTAATAGCCTAAAAACTTTAAAAGATGATTAAACTATTATTTATAGATAGAGACGGCACCCTGATTTTAGAGCCTGAGGATGAGCAGATTGATTCTTTTTCTAAATTAGTTTTCTACCCCGGAGCAATTAATAATCTTTCAAAAATCGCCAAAGAAACAGATTTTGAATTGGTAATGGTGTCTAATCAGGATGGCTTGGGAACAGCTTCTCATCCTGAAGAGAATTTTTGGCCCGTTCAAAACTTCATCATCCAGACTTTAAAGAACGAAGGCATCAGCTTTAGCGAAATCATTATCGATAAAACTTTTGCTAAAGACAATTTACCAACCCGTAAGCCTGGAACTGCTTTATTAGCTCATTTCTTTGATAAAGAGAAATACGATTTGGCAAACTCTTTTGTAATTGGTGATCGGTTAAACGATGTTGTTTTGGCTAAAAACTTAGGTGCAAAAGCCATTTGGTTAAATAACAACCCTGGCTTAGGGGCAACAGAAGCTCAAAATAAAATTGACAATTTAGAAGAAGTTCTAGCAATTGAAACTTCTGAGTGGGATGAAATTTTCCGTTTTTTAAAAGTAGGTGATCGTAAAATTGAACACATCAGAAAAACAAACGAAACAGACATTCTCATTAAAATAAATTTAGATGGAAAAGGAAACGCTGCTATTAATACTGGCTTAAATTTCTTTGATCACATGCTGGACCAAATTGCCCGTCATGGCGGGATAGATTTAACTGTGCATACAAAAGGTGATTTACATATTGACGAGCACCACACCATTGAAGATACTGGAATTGCTTTAGGGGAAGCTTTTGCTTTGGCTTTAGCCGATAAAAAAGGGATCGAACGCTATGGTTTCTGTTTACCAATGGATGATTGCTTAGCACAAGTTGCTATTGATTTTGGCGGAAGAAACTGGATTGTTTGGGATGCGGAATTTAAAAGAGAGAAAGTAGGCGATATGCCTACGGAAATGTTTTACCATTTCTTTAAATCTTTCTCTGATGCTTCAAAATCAAACCTGAACATAAAAGTAGAAGGAGATAACGAGCATCATAAAATTGAAGCCATATTTAAAGCTTTCGCCAAGGCGATAAAGATGTCTGTAAAAAGAGATATCAATAACATGAGATTGCCCAGTACAAAGGGACTTTTGTAATCGGATTAAAGAATAATGAGCAAAGAACAAGGATAATATTTAGTCATTTTATCTTTATTCCTTGATCCTTAATCTACATAAAAATGATAGGTATAGTAAATTACGGAGCCGGAAATATTTTCTCACTCACTGCAGCTTTAGAGCGTCTGGATTTAAAATACGGCATGATCAATACTGAATCAGATTTTGATTTATATGATCGAATCATAATCCCTGGTGTTGGGCATGCTGGTACAGCAATGAAGAAACTGGAAGACACTGGCTTAGTACCCAAAATCAAAACTTTAAGCAAACCCGTATTGGGAATATGCGTGGGAATGCAACTCATTACCAACTTTTCTGAAGAAGGAAATTCAGATTTATTAAAGATAATTCCGGTTAAAACCTTAAAATTTAAAGTAGCCTTGGGCAAAAAAGTACCTCACATGGGCTGGAATCAAATATCTTGCGCTAATGAGTCTCCTTTATTCCAAGGAATAAAAAATGACACATATTTTTATTTCGTTCATTCCTATTTTATAGAATTTAATTCTAAATTTACAATCGCCTTTTGCGATTACGGAATTAAATTTTCCGCTGGAATACAGAGAGATAACTTTTATGGCGTACAGTTTCACCCTGAGAAGTCGGGAGAAGCAGGCGAACTACTCCTTAAAAATTTCGCACACTTATAAATTGTAAAAATGTATATCATTCCTGCAGTAGATGTCTTAGATCAAAAAATTGTTCGCTTAACTGAAGGCGACTATAATCAGATCACTCATTATAATGCTTCTTTAACAGAGCAGATAGAACTGTACCAATCTAACGGAACAGAGTTTGTCCATATCATTGACCTTAACGGTGCCAAGGGAGATTTTAGCAATCAAAAATACCTTTTCGACATCATCAAAAAAACTGACATGAAGGTGCAGTATGGTGGTGGCGTAAGAAGTATAGATAAAGTGAAAGAATTGTTAGACTCCGGAATCCATAGGGTAATTGTAGGCACCCAAGCCATTACCAATCCTTCTTTTTTAGAAGAGTTAAGCAAAGAAATTTGTGGTAAAACAAAATGTTCTAACCAGGTTGTTGTTGCTATTGATGTATTGGACGAAGTCATCAAATATTCAGGATGGATGGAAAGCTCGCCTATCAAACTCATGGATTATGTAGATAAATGTTTGCAATTAGGTTTTTTCCGTTTTTTATGTACCGATATTAATAAAGACGGAAAATTGGGTGGTGCAGGTGTTGATCTTTATAAGAAATTATTAAACCAATCGCCTTTCATTAAACTGATTGCTTCTGGAGGGATCAGCTCTATGGCTGATATTGAAGAGCTGAATGAGTTGAACATAGAATCTTGTGTGGTTGGGAAAGCGATTTATGAAAATAAAATCTCCATCGAAGAAATTAAAGACTGGAATTTGCAGATGTTGACTTCCCTTTAAGCTTTTCCCTACATGTTAAGTAAACGCATCATTCCTTGCCTCGACGTTAAAGACGGACGGACCGTTAAAGGCATTAACTTTGTTGATCTTAGAGATGCCGGAGATCCTGTAGAACTGGCTTGGCAATATTCTCGCCAAGGAGCTGATGAGCTTGTTTTTTTAGACATTACTGCTACTCACGAAAAACGTAAAACTACTATTGAAATGGTGAAGTCTGTTGCCAGACAAATCAATATCCCTTTTACCATTGGTGGCGGAATTTCTGAATTGAAAGATGCGGAAGCGTTGCTTAATGCTGGTGCTGATAAAATCTCTATCAATTCTGCAGCAGTGAGAAGGCCCGAACTGATTAATGAACTGGCAAATGCATTTGGAGTTCAGTTTGTAGTATTGGCAGTAGATACCAAACATTTAGCAACAGGAGATTTTGTGCATTTAAACGGCGGAAGAATTGCAACTGAATTTGAAACACAAGCTTGGATTAAACAAGCTGAAGACAGAGGAGCTGGAGAAATCCTATTAACTTCAATGGATAAAGACGGCACTAAATCTGGGTTTGATAACGTTTTGTTAAAGCAAATTAATGATATGGTAAATATCCCTGTAATTGCTTCTGGAGGAGCGGGAAATTCACAAGACTTCATAGATGTTTTCCAACAAACCAATGTTGATGCTGCTTTGGCCGCTTCTGTATTCCATTATGGAGAAATCCTGATTCCAGAGCTGAAAGAGTTATTGAAAAATAACGGAATTGAAATACGGTTTTAAATTTTCTATCTTTAACTATGGAATCATTAACTATTGAAATTATAGACCCGAAAGTAAAAAAGCTTTTGGAAGATTTAGCTGATTTGAATTTGATTTCAATATCAAAAGCTACTTCAATTAATAATGATGGGCAAGAGTGGAATTCATTAACCAAAGAACAGCAGCAAGGGATTTTTGATGCTTCAAACTCTATAAAGATGAATAGAGGTATTCCGCATGAGAAAGTGATGTCAAATATCAGGAAAAAATTATTAAATGATTGATGAAGTTATTTGGTCTCCAGAATCTGAGGATGATTTATCTATTATTATCACTTTTCTCCTCACGGAATGGAATTTCAACATAGCCAATAGCTTTATAAAAGAACTAGACTATCACGTTAACAAAATATTCTTTAATCCGCAATTATATCCCATTATCTATAAACCAGAGCAATTTAGAAAATGTGTTGTAACTAAACACAACAGCTTAATTTATAATGTGATTGATGACAAACTTTATATTTTGAGAGTCTTTGATACTCGCCAAGATCCAATAAAATTAAAATTCAATAAATAGTGAATATAGATTTCAAAAAAGGGGAAGGATTAGTGCCTGTGATTATCCAGGATGAGCAAACTTTAGAAGTGCTGATGCTGGGCTATATGAATGAGGAAGCTTTTCAGAAAACCCAAAAAGAAGGAAAAGTAACTTTCTTTTCCAGGACAAAAAACCGTTTATGGACCAAGGGAGAGGAAAGTGGTAACTTTCTTTTTGTAAAATCCATCAGTTTAGATTGTGATGAGGATACGTTATTAATTAAAGTAAAACCGGTTGGCGCAACCTGCCACAAAGGTACTAGAAGTTGTTTTGACACCGGCTATAATCAGAATTTCATATTTAAGCTGGAAAGCATCATTACCGATCGATACGAAAACCCTACTTCCAAATCTTATGTTAACAGTTTAAGAGAAAAGGGTTTAAACAAAATTGCTCAAAAGGTTGGTGAAGAAGGTGTAGAAACGGTTATTGCAGCATTGACAGAAACAGAAACAGATTTAATTAATGAATCTTCTGATTTGGTTTTTCATCTTTTAGTTTTATTAAAAGAGAAAGGTCTTTCTTTACAGGATATCGCTAAAAACCTCGAATCAAGACATCAATAAACAAAGCTCAAGGATTAAAGATGTATGTTAAAGGTGAATGCACTCAATATTTGCCTTAAACCTTTCTTCCTAAATCTTCAGTCTTTTAAAACAAATGAAAGCAAAAAGTTTATCGGGCCATAACAATCCTATTTATACGGTGGTTTCACACCCAAAAGATAACCTGTTTTACACAGCAGGGAATGATAAGGGGATTGTAGAATGGAACGACACTACACATGTTCATCAACGAGTTTTTAGCGCTATCAAACAAACGGTTTATGCCTTAGAAATTATTCCAGAATTGAATGTTTTAATTGCTGGTTCTAATGATGGAACGCTCTGCTTCTTTGATTTAGAAACTGGAAAATCAACTCAAACTTTGGCTCTCGGTTCAGCTATATTCGATCTAAAGTTTATCAGCTCAAAAAAAGAACTTGCCGTTAGTACGGATAAAGGCTTGATTTTTATTATTGATCCTCAGGAGAGAAAAATTATCCATCAATTTCAATCAGGAAAAGAGAAAATCCGTTCTCTTGCTTTTCATTCCTCATTAAATCTGTTGGCAACAGTATCAAATGATGAATTGATCAGAATTTATGCTTTAGATGATTACACTTTTATCCGTGAATTTAAAGGGCATGAAAACGGAGTAGGTGCTGTATCTTTCTCGCCTGATGGAAGACTTTTAATTACCGGTGGACGGGACGCTTTTTTAAAAGTTTGGAATACTTCTACATGGGCATTAGAAAAAGAATTTGCCGCTCATTTATTTGCCATCTATCAAATCGCTTATCATCCTAATTTACCTTTTCTGGTAACAGCCAGCAGAGATAAATCTATTAAAATATGGCGAGCAGAAGATTTCTCACTTTTCAAAAATTTGAGCATTGAAAAAGCAAGAGAAGGGCACCTTTTGTCTGTTAATGATGTTTCTTGGAGTGCAGATGGCTCAAAACTTTTTTCTGTAAGTGATGATAAAATGGTGAAGATTTGGGATTTTGATCCTTCGGCGTAACCCGAATTATCTTAAGTCAAATAAATCACTGACTCCTAAATTTTTTTTGCTTAAAAACCCTTCTGCATAAGGTACTTGAATAGCTTTTCCAAATTCACTAGCCCTACCTTTAATCATATCTAAAAATGCAGGATTAGAAATATAAGTCTGTGGATCGTCTAATTCTACTCCTTCTACGTAAAACTGAGTTTTATAAGCTCTAATAGATGCCAATTTCTGTTCCATAAATTCAGTAATATCCAGCACAATATCTGGTTTAATGTATGTGTCCTGAATAAAATGCAGTAATAGTTTAGGCCTCCAACTTTCTTGAGTATTGCCATCAATTTCAGTTTTGATCTTGGTTAAGCCGGCAAAAAAACAAGCATCGGTCACCAATTCACAAGCTCTTCCATGGTCTGGGTGACGGTCATGATAGGCATTGGTAATCACAATTTCAGGCTGATATTTTCTGATGACTTCAATTACTTTTAACTGATGCGCTTCATCATTCTTAAAAAAGCCGTCTCTAAAACAAAGGTTTTCTCTCAAGTCCAATTCCAATATATCAGCCGCTGCTTTAGCTTCCTGATCTCTGATGTCTGCAGTACCTCTTGTACCCAACTCTCCTCTTGTTAAATCTATAATCCCAACCTTTTTACCAGCTTTTTTCTGTTTCAATATCGTTCCCGCTGAGCTTAATTCTACATCATCCGGATGAGCGGCAATAAATAATAAGTCTAATTTCATGTAATCTTTAAATAATAAGATTTATGGTTTTTTTTTCATACCTGCCAATAGCTTCTGAATTTTCTTCTTCACTTTAGATGACATAGGTTTTGTAAATGGATAGAAATAATCAATCACCTCGCCCGTACTGCTGATCAAATATTTGTGAAAATTCCATCTTGGAGCAGCACCCACGTGTCCATTCTGATTTTTGTCTGCTAAAAACTTAAATAACGGAGAAGCGTAACTCCCACGCACCTTAGTTTTCTTAAAAATCGTAAACCGAGTATGGTAGTTCATGGCGCAGAATTTACCGATGGCCTCATCATTCAATGGTTCCTGCTGTCCAAAATCATTACTAGGAAAAGCTAAAATTTCAAACGGCTCATGCTCAAATTCTTTCCTCAGCGATTCTAATTCTTCTAATTGAGGAGTAAAACCACATTCAGAAGCGGTATTCACAATCATCAGTACCTTACCTTCATACTGTTTAAGACTCACTTCCTCTCCTTTAGCATTTACTGCATTAAACTGATAAATTTTATTATCCTCCATTTTTTACTGGTAACTGTAATATCCTGCGGAACGGACAATAGATTCAATATCCCTTTCCTGTTCAGGATCATAAGTGCTTTTTAAATCGTGACCAAAAATTCTTGCTACAGATTGCATTACAAATGCAGAAACATTCCCTTTCAAATCCTTCACTAAAGCATAACTGCTATTCCCTGTTTCTCTATCAATCAATTTAATTAAGACTTCTCCCTGTGAAATTGACAAATCTTTTATTTTTGAATTGAACAAATCTTTAACCTCTTTCTCACAACCCTTAACCAACGCTTTTTGTTTTCTCTTATCTGCAGTAATGGCTAAATCTCTCTCCAACTGCTTATAACGCTGTCCTGCAAAGCGGGCATAAGGCAATACTTTTAAAACATTATATCTTAACCTACGGTATTTATCATAATCTTCCTTAGACTTAAAGGTTCTGAAATCTCTAATTACTACTTCATTGAGCACTACCCAAGGCATCACTTCTCCATCAATATTAATGGTGGCTACGTTTATAGTGTCTTTGCTACCTGTCCTAACATAAGATTCCTGGGCATTTACAAAGCCTCCAAAAAACAAGGTGATACAGAAAAGAAACAGCGTCTTTGTATGCATAATTTAATATACGAATTTATTGCTTATTAATTACTTTAAAAAGCAATAAGTAACCCAAAATTCGTTAATTTAATGGCGATTGTTTTGAATACCGCATTTTTTAAATGAAAGATTACATTATAGACATAGAAGCTGAGAAATCAGAGATCCTTAAAAGATACCGGGCACTATTAAGAGCCTCTAAATCAACGCTTAAAAAAGGAGACAAAAAAATGATCCGCATGGCTTTTGATATGGCTGTGGAAAGCCATAAAGATATGCGCCGAAAATCTGGCGAACCTTATATTTATCATCCGATTGCCGTTGCACAGATTGCTGCAGAAGAAATTGGATTGGGACCAACTTCCATTGCTTGTGCATTATTGCATGATGTGGTGGAAGATACTGACATTACCCTAGAAGATATTGAGCGGGAGTTTGGTAAAAAAGTCACCAAGATTATTGATGGTCTAACCAAAATTTCTGGTGTTTTTGACGCCAACAGTTCCATTCAGGCAGAAAATTTCAGAAAAATGTTGCTTACCCTGGCAGATGATGTGAGGGTGATCTTGATTAAACTTGCCGACCGTTTGCACAACATGCGGACTATGGATTTTATGCCTAGGGATAAGCAACTGAAAATTTGTTCAGAAACTGTTTACCTATACGCTCCATTAGCCCACCGATTGGGTTTATATGCCATTAAATCAGAGCTGGAAGACCTTTCCATGAAATACATGGAGCCCGAAACCTATAAATTTATCGCCACTAAACTCAACGAGAAAAAAACTGAAAGAGCATTTTTCATCAAAGAGTTTGTCGGCCCAATCAATCGTATTTTAGCAGAACAGGACCTGAATGCAGACGTGGTGGGAAGGCCAAAGTCTATACACTCCATCTGGAATAAGATGAAGAAGAAAGGAATTCCTTTTGAGGAGGTGTACGATCTGTTTGCGATCCGGATTATATTAGATAGCAATCCGGAAAACGAAAAAGCTGATTCGTGGAAAGCTTACTCTATTGTAACTGATCTTTACCGCCCCAACCCAGATCGTTTAAGAGACTGGATTTCATCGCCTAAAGCAAATGGATACGAATCTTTACACACTACGGTAATGGGTCCAAAAGGGCAATGGGTAGAGGTGCAGATCAGGACAGAAAGAATGAACGAAATTGCTGAAAAAGGTTTTGCTGCGCATTGGAAATACAAAGAATCCTCAAGCGATAGCGGCTTAGACCAGTGGGTGCATAAAGTGCGGGAAATGCTGAGTAATCCAGAAGCCAATGCAATGGATTTTCTCGATGATTTTAAAATGAACCTTTTCTCTGATGAGATTTTCATTTTTACGCCAAAAGGAGACCTGATCCAACTGCCAATAGAAGCTACGGCCTTAGATTTTGCTTTTGAGATTCACTCTGATGTAGGTGCAAAATGTATCGGTGCAAAAGTGAACCATAAGCTGGTACCTCTTGCCTATAAATTACAGAATGGTGATCAGGTGGAAGTGATTACTTCCAGTAAACAAGCGCCAAAAGAAGATTGGTTAAACTTTGTGGTCACTGCCAAAGCCAAGGCGAAAATCAAATCCTCTTTAAAAGAAGAAAGAAGAAAAATTGCGGAGGATGGGAAAGAGATTTTAGAACGTAAACTCAAATCTTTAAAAATCACCTATAACACAGATAACATCTTAAAATTGAGTTACTTTTTCAAGTTTGGGTCAACTCAAGATGTTTTTTATAATGTTGCCAAAGGATTAATAGATTTAAAAGACCTCAAAGAATTTGCCACTTCAGAAAAAGTGGTGGAACAAAAACCTGCACAGGAAAATACCGATTCTGAACAGATTCAGAAGCTGATTAAACAGGTTAAAACAAAAGACAGCGACATTTTGCTGATTGGAGAAGACCTGCAAAAAATAGACTATAAGCTTTCCAACTGTTGCAACCCAATACCGGGAGATGACGTTTTTGGTTTTGTAACCGTTTCTGACGGGATTAAAATTCACCGTACCAATTGCCCTAATGCGACCAGGCTAATGTCTAGCTTTGGCTACCGGATTGTAAAAGCAAAATGGACTAGCCAGAAACAATTGGCTTTCTTGACC
>JBDSHZ010000070.1:0-38601 GCA_039918235.1 Pelobium sp. | reverse complement strand
TACAAACGACTTTACACCAGCATCATATAATAAAGAAATAAATTGATGTGCATCTCGTTTTGCTTTTAAAGTAAAGAAAACGGAAGAAGTAGCATCTGTAATTTTCCTGCTATCTGTTAGTAGGTGATGAATAATTTGGTGAGGATGACGAAGCATTTGCTTATCTCCAATAATTCCCGCTATTTCTTTAATGGTATAAGATAATCCAGACATCTGCAACAAAGTTGATGATTATTCATGAATATCACTAATTTTATAGCTCATGCAACAAAAAACATTTATCCCAATTGATTTTAAAACTGCTATTCAGAAATTAGAGGGATTTTGTGCATATCAGGAAAGAAGTCATTATGAGGTAAGAGGTAAACTCATCAGTTTAGGGATTTACGGCGATGAATTGGAAAGGGTGATGTTACACCTGATAGAAAATAACTTTTTAAATGAAGAGCGTTTTGCAAATTTATATGCACAAGGTAAGCTAAGGATAAATGGATGGGGAAGAAATAAAATTAAACAGGGACTAAAATTCAGACAAGTTTCTGATCCTTTAATAAAAAAAGCCTTGAATAAGTTAAACGAAAACGAATATTTAGAAAAATTGACGACTGTGATAGAAAAAAAAAGAAGGTCTATTAAAGAAAAGCAAGAATATAAGATAAATTATAAGCTCACGCAATATGCTTTCAGCAGAGGTTTTGAGCAGGATTTAATATTTTTTGTGCTGAATAATAGTACTTTATAAAGACCTTATCATTTTTTTTAAATTCAATATTGCAAACAAAGTTTTTCTGGCTATATTTGCAACCCGCAAGGGACGTTCTTATAAACATGCGAAAGTAGCTCAGTTGGTAGAGCACAACCTTGCCAAGGTTGGGGTCGCGAGTTCGAATCTCGTCTTTCGCTCAAAATTTTTTTACAAATAAGAATTTAATTAACCAGAATTCCTTTACAGGAATTAAACATTGTTTAGTATTACATACTATTCGCTCAGATGGTGGAACTGGTAGACACGCAGGACTTAAAATCCTGTTCCCGTTAAGGGAGTGCGGGTTCGATTCCCGCTCTGAGTACAGAAAATAAAAGCCTTCAACTTTTCAGTTGAAGGCTTTTTTGTTTTTAAAATCAGGACGCTTTAAGGGACAAAAGTTTTATGTCATAACTTCCTGCTAGCCAATCTCAAGCTTATATCCTTTCCCGCGTATCACAACAATGTTGATATCAGAAGCAACCTCCAGTTTCTTTCTAAGCTTAGATATAAACATATCCAAACTACGGCCTACAATAATACCTTCATCTTCCCATATCTCTTTTTGTAGGCGGCTTCTCGCTATGGTCTCATTTGGGGTCAACGCAAAAATGAGCAGTACCCGCGTTTCTGTTCCAGTGAGGGCTATGGTTTTTTTATTGATCAGCAACTCTCTTTCCTGCGCATTAAATAATACCGAGCCTAAAGTGAAGGTCTTTTTATACTGATCCTCAGGGAAGGTTCTCCTTTGTTTAACAGCTCTAAGAAAAATAAAACCTACAAATGCTAAAATCGGCACACCGCCAAAAAGATAGCCTTTCGCTGCTGTATTCATGCCCATCGGTTTAAATTCAATATTTATTACATAACAGGCTTTAGGTTGCACTCTCCCTAAACATGCTACAATATCATCTTTTTCATTTTTGGAGATAGCGTATCCAAAGGCAACACTTGCGTTGCCACAATTTAAAACCTCCACAACATAATCATCTGTTAACGGGTCTGTAGCCAACAAACGCCGAGTGGTATTCACCAAAGAGTCCGATTTAAAAGCAAGCTCCTGCTCAAAACTGATCTGGTATTCATTTACGGTGATCTTTTTTACAGGGAGCACCCGTGAAGTACTATCGCCTGCCTGTAAGAGTAATTCATGCCCTATCCTGCGGAGTAGCACTTCCCTTCTGGCGGTATCAAAATCATCACTGCCGGAGGTACTAAAAGCCACAAAGGTTACAGAAATCAATACCAGCAGTATCAATCCGAACAGGTACTTGCGTTTTCCAGAGAAGAGATTTCGGCCATCACGCATCATATTTATCTTTTATTTACAAAGTTTACATTTTTATTTACAATTCTGATTCTTCAAACGGAAAGATATCAAAGTAATTTTGGTGAAGCAAATTGACAGCTATGAAAATGAATGCTACATGTTGTTATGGTAACCCTGTGCAGCCTTCTTCCATAAAAATTAAATAAATCATGAAAGCCTTACAGGTATATGTTTTGATGTTGATGACTGTTTTTTGTATCGCCTGTGGAGGAAAAAACAAAACAGACCCGGTAATATTTATAAAGTCCAACATAGTAGATACCGTCACTCCATACGGCCCCAATACCATGGTTCGTAATGTAAAAAAAGGCAGCAATGGCAACATCTTATTTGCGGCATCATTTGCCGGCGTTTTTAGGTACGATGGGAAATTGTTTACCAATATTGCCAGTAAAATAGGTTCACGCAGATATTGGGATGTGCTGGAAGACAGAAAGGGGAACTATTGGTTTGCGACTACTGATTCGGGGGTATATTGCTACAATGGCAATTACTACCAACACTTTGATACAAAACAAGGACTGGCCAGCAATGCTGTCTTTTGCATTTATGAAGATAAAGCAGGTGCCATTTGGTTCGGCACAGGAGGTGGAATAAGCCGTTACGATGGGAATACATTTCAAAATCTCACCACTAAAGACGGGCTCTCCAATAATGGCATTCATACCATTCTGGAAGACAAAACTGGCAAAATGTGGTTTGGAACAGCCGGTGATGCCTGTTTTTATGATGGAGAGAAATTTACTGTTTTCAGAAATAAAGACGGCAAAGCCTTTTACAACGTTTGGTCGATAATTGAAGATCATAAAGGCAATATTTGGCTGGGCGGATCGATCATCGAAGATAAAAGAGGGGATACTTTATTAGTTTCAGCTGGGCTTTGGCGATACGACGGTAGAAATTATATCAAGGTATCGAAAAGAGGAGCTACTGCCATCATCGAAGATAAAAAAGGAAACATCTGGACTACTGGTAGTGTAAAACCTCCTAATGGGAAGGTCTGGGCGCTTTCACGTTATGATCAAAAGTCACTGTACAATCAACATCCAACCGTAACCGAAATAACATTAATAAATGGACCGGGAATGCTTTGTGGGCTTGTGGAAGCCAGCGACGGAAGTATTTGGTATGGTGCTTTAGGGGCTACAAGTGGAGTATTTCGTTACAATGCCCACCCGAACGGGCAGGGAAACACCATCACAGACTTTAAAAATGCAACAGATCAGCAATAAGGTGTATTTCTGATTTTAAAATTATTAATCAACTAATATGAATCAATATCATTTCAGTAATAGGAACAACAAGCTATCAGTTACCTACTTAATTTTAATTATCGCTCCTTTAGTATTCGGTTGCCGTGGAAATGTAAAAGAAGAAAATAAAAACAGGGCATCGGTAAGCTCCCTAACCTTACATGTTGGCGATGAGAAATATGCTGTAATAGATACGAAGGAAAGTGTGATATCATGGAAAGGCGCTAGCCTAATGGGTTCCAACGCTCATAATGGTTACATCTACCTGTCAAAAGGAGAATTGATGATAGAAAATGGTCAACTTAGAGGTGGTACAATTGAAGTTGATATGAATACCATTGAAGATAAAAACCATAAGAGCGATAATAATCTCGTTCATCACCTAAAAGATCCTGATTTTTTTGAGGTGGAAAAATTCCCCTTTTCTACGATTAAATTGAACAAGGTTGTATCAATAAATGATCAGGACAAAAGCATTACCGGAAACTTGACCATTAAAGGAATGACACATTCAGTTACTTTTCCAGCTAAAATTGAAGTTAGGAATGGAGTTGTCAAAGCGAATGGCAGGATGGTGATTGATCGGGCAAAATGGAATGTCCGCTATAAGTCAGCAAAGTTCAATGAACTTTTAGCTGATCAAACCATAGCTGATTCCATTGAATTTCATATGAGCATTGTTACAATGAAAAAATAACTGCAGCTACATTTTAATTTTTCAGATGTTTAATTTAACAGAAAATGATCAGGAATACTTCTGAATTAATTTTTAAAATTCAACACCGCTTCCACCTTTTTCTGGCCAATCTGATCAATTTCAGCAACTTCTTCTAAAAACAAATCCCAGTCACCATCGGCAAAAAGATTCCCTTCATACTCTTTGGTATCATCATGGTAATGGAAATACCATTCATCTATTTCGTCTAATCCATCAATGGTGAAAGACCTGATGCTGAATCCGTCTTCAGAAAACTGGGCTTGCCAATTGCTTTGAAGCTCATCAATAGTGGTTTGAATAGCAAATTCGATTTCAAAACTATTTGCAAGCTCTGGTAAGTTTTCTAAAAAATCTTTAATCATCGCCGATTTGGCTAAATCTTTTGGTGCTATAATTTCTTTATCTTCAATCAACTGATAAAACTCGATCAGATAATTTTGATAACGCAATAATAAACTTCTGTAATTTGTACTCATCCCTACAAAATTAGGATAAATTGGTTCAATAATTAATTGAGCGATATTTATATCTTTATATCTTATCAACATCTTGCTAAAAGAATTAAAAAAGCTGATCGATGATAAATTTAAAATCATTCACAATTCCATCTAAATAGAAAAGAAGAATGGGAATTTAAATTGCAATTGTCAGCATCATTACGCTAAATAAGAAAATCACCTTCTTCAATCGTTTTTCAACATCAATTCATTTTCTCCACAAGTGCGGTAGAATCAAAAAAAACCTCTACTTTTGAATCCCGTACAAGAGATTTAAAAAAAGGCAAATCCGCCTCTCTTTTTTAGATTCTAAAAACATACAAACCATCATGACTAAGTATATTTTTGTTACGGGAGGCGTTACATCGTCTTTAGGAAAAGGTATTATTTCTGCCTCATTGGCTAAACTTCTGCAAGCCAGAGGTTACCGCGTAACCATCCAAAAATTTGATCCTTATATTAATATAGATCCAGGAACATTAAACCCTTATGAACATGGTGAATGTTATGTAACTGAAGATGGTGCAGAAACGGATTTAGACTTAGGTCATTATGAACGTTTCTTAAATGTTTCCACTTCTCAGGCCAATAACATTACTACTGGTAGAATTTATCAGAATGTAATTAATAAGGAACGCGAAGGTGCCTATCTAGGAAAAACTGTGCAGGTTGTGCCACATATTACAGATGAGATCAAAAGAAACATGACGCTGCTTGGCGAAAGCGGAGATTATGATATCATCATTACTGAACTAGGTGGAACGGTTGGCGATATTGAGTCCTTGCCCTACATTGAAGCCGTTCGTCAGTTTAAGTGGGAAGTTGGCTCCAACAATGCCATTGTCATCCATTTAACCTTAGTTCCGTTTTTAGCTGCTGCAGGGGAATTGAAAACAAAGCCTACGCAACACTCTGTTAAAATGCTTTTAGAGTATGGCATTCAGCCTGATATTTTAGTTTGCCGTACAGAGCATCATATCTCTCAAGAAATCAGGAAAAAAATTGCCTTATTCTGTAATGTTAATTTAAATGCTGTTGTTGAATCTGTAGATGCTAAAACCATTTATGATGTTCCTTTACTAATGCTAAAAGAGCAATTGGATAGAACAGTTTTATCAAAATTAAAGCTTCCTTTAAAAAACGAACCTGATTTAGACAGTTGGAAAGACTTTCTGGGAAGATTGAAGAACCCAACATCAGAAATTAAGATTGGTTTGGTAGGTAAATATGTTGAATTACCTGACGCTTACAAATCCATTACAGAAGCTTTTATTCATGCTGGTGCGCAAAATGAGTGCAAAGTAAGAGTAGAATGTATCCATTCTGAAGGAATTACAGAAGAGAACGTAAAATCAAAACTCGGCAATTTAGATGGTGTATTGGTTGCTCCTGGCTTTGGTAACCGTGGAATTGAAGGTAAGATCATCGCCATTCAATTTATAAGGGAAAATAATATTCCTTTCTTTGGAATTTGTTTAGGAATGCAATGTGCCGTGATTGAATATGGAAGAAATGTACTGGGAATTAAAAATGCACATAGTACAGAAATGGATCAGAATGAAACTGACGCTGTAATTTCAATGATGGAAGATCAAAAGAAAATTACATTAAAAGGCGGAACAATGAGGTTAGGTTCTTACGGTTGCGAGCTTAAGAAAGGAACTAAAGCACACGCTATTTATGGTAAATCAAAAATAAACGAACGTCATAGACATCGTTACGAATTTAACAATGCTTATTTGAAGCAATATGAAGACAGTGGAATGATTGCCTCTGGGATTAATCCGGAAAATAATTTAGTGGAAATTATAGAGTTAAAGAACCATCCTTACTTTGTTGCAGCACAATTTCATCCAGAATTAAAGTCAACTGTAGCTAATCCTCACCCACTTTTTGTTAAATTTGTCGCCGCTTCACTAGAGAATTCGAAGAAAAAAAATTAAAATTTCCCTTTTAGAGGGTTTAAACAACAATAATGGATAGAAATACGTTTGCAGGATTATTCCTGATATTAGTAATTTTAGTAGGATCAACTTTTCTTTTAAAGCCCTCAACAGAAGAAATAAAGAAAGAACAACTCGTTCAAGACTCAATTGCTACTTCAAAAGGAAGAAAAACAGTTGCCTCAAATAAAGAAGTTGATAAACAAGGTAATCAAAATATAGTTTTAGATTCTTTAAATACAGATACTGCTGCCTTCACTGAAGAGATCAGTACTTTAGAAAACAATCGCCTTAAATTAAGCATCTCCAACAAAGGAGGTAAAATTGTAAGCGTTCAGATCAAAGACGAAACAACTTACCAAGGGAAACCAGTAATTCTTTTCAATGATGAAGTGACTGATTTTGGCTTTGATTTTAAGCAAGATACCGATTCCTTAAACAGTAGTAATACTTCATTTAGCAAAGTGAGCCAAACAAATGATGCAGTGGTGATGCAGATGAGCAACGCTGATGGTTCAAAAATCAATTATACTTATACGCTTAAACCTAATTCTTATAAAGTTGATTTAAAAGTTGGAGTAGAAGGTTTTAAAGAAAATAAATCTGGCAATTTATTGCTTACCTGGGATACCAAACTATTACAGCAGGAAAAAGATATTAAGAATGAGCGAATGGGCTCCACCACTTATTATCAAACAGCTGATGGAACAGTGGATTATTTAAGTGAATCTAAGGATGATCAAAAGGTTTTAAATGAAGGAAAAACCAAATGGATATCCTTTAAGCAACACTTTTTCTCTGCAGCATTAATCTCCAAAGAAGGTTTTAGCAAGGCTGATGTAAAGATAAAGACCTTAGCAGATAGCTCATATGTAAAAGCATATAGCGCAAAATTATCTCTTCCTTTTAAAAATCAGGAATTGAACAATTATGACATGACTTTCTATTTTGGGTCTAATAAATTTGGACAGTTGAAAGATCAAGGTTATGACCTTGAAAAGCAGGTTAAAATGGGATGGGGTCCTCTAAAGTGGATAAATAGATATTTGGTACTTCCAATTTTCAATTTCTTTGAAAGCTTTAATCTTGGTTATGGTTTAATCATCTTATTATTAACCATTATCCTTAAATCAGTTTTATTCCCATTCACTTACAAATCTTACCTCTCCATGGCTAAAATGAGAGTTTTAAAGCCCGAGATGGATGAGATTAAGAAAAAAGTAGGGGAAGGCAATCAAGCTTTAGTACAGCAGGAATATCTTAAATTATATAAGCAGGCAGGCGTAAACCCTTTAGGAGGTTGTTTACCTATGGTTTTCCAAATGCCATTTATATTGGCCTTCTTTTACTTTTTCCCTAACTTATTTGAGTTAAGGCATGAAAGCTTCCTCTGGATGCATGATCTTTCTACTTATGATGAATTGATCAAGTTCCCACCTATTCCTTTATTAGGATGGAATCACATCAGTTTAATGTGTTTATTAATGACCGTATCTACACTGATCTATACTTACTTCAATAACCAGGTTTCTGGCGCTCAAGGGCAGATGAAATATATTGGATACATTACTCCGCTAATTTTCTTTGGCGTATTAAATAGCTATCCAGCTGGATTAAACTATTATTATTTCTGTGCAAACGTACTTACTTTTTCTCAGCAGTATTTTATCAGAAAGTTTGTAGATGATGATAAAATTCATGCTCAGATTCAACAGAATAAGAAAAAACCTGAAACCAAGAAAACAGGTGGATTTCAGAAAAAATTGGAAAATATGATGCGTGAGCAACAACAGAAGAAAAAATAACAATAGTAAAATGCTTTTATAAATAATGTCCCAATAATTAACTTATTGGGACTTTTTTATTTCTAAAAGTGAAGAAGTTACATTCGGGAATTTAATTGCCCAAATCGGGAATAAATTCCCCGTAATGTAAAGATTTCAATTTTAAATTGGTTCTTCACTAATGATGATCAATAAATTATTTAGAAATATAAACACTTCCTTTCACTATTTTATAATTACATAAACTCAAAACAACCTTGAGAAACTAAATATATAATACATCATAAAACATTGATTAACAGTAATTTAATTTTTATTTCATCATAAATAAAAAGGTGGAAATGATTTAAATCTATAGTAAAGGATATTTTTTTATATTTTACAAAATAAAACTGAGGCGACAATTTAACCGTAATGTTAATTGTCAAATGTTTCGGCATCTTTTGTGCCTTACATGATACAGATAAAGATTTTGAATTATGGTAATGACAGATAAAAATACCTCAGTAAAAAAAAGAATACTTTTAGTAGACGACGAAATAGCAATTTTGAAATTACTGGAATTTATTTTAAAGAAGGACTATGAGTTGGTTATTAAAAACAATGGTTTTGATGCCTTAACTTGGTTAGACAGCGGAAACATTCCTGATCTTATTATTTCTGATATGGAAATGCCATATTTTGATGGAGCTGATTTTGTAAAATCTTTAAAAGTGAGCGGTTACTTCAGAGAGGTACCTGTAATTGTACTTTCAGGTTCAGAAACTTTAGAAAACATAAAGAATAAAATCCCTTATGAAATTAATGGATTAATGTCTAAGCCATTTAATCCATCTATATTAAAGGATAAAATAAAAATTATACTAAATTAGCGGATGCAATTTAAGAACGTTGACGATTCAATCCATAATTCCGCCGACGCTAAGGTTAATGTTCTATATTTCGCTAATATTATTGAAGAGGATTTAATAAGTAGTTTTAAGGATTCAGAATTTGTCCTTAAAAAAGAAAATGACATCTCCGATTTAAAAAAAGCTACTCAAAAGCTTTCTATCAATGATTTAAGTACCATAATTATTATAGAAGTTGAACCTACTAACTTTCCAGAAGTTCAAGAATACATTCAACTTTTAAAAAGCAACTTCATCACAAAAAACTTAATCACTATTTTTCTTCTTACAGAAAAAGACTCAACCATTGTAAAAAGAGCGCTAGAATTAGGTGTAAGTGATTGCTATACATTTCCAATTCCTTTCAATGATGTTAAAGAGCGTTTAAAATTCTTAAATTTTTATAAAATATTACGCTCTCAGGTCAATCAACTATCACAGGTTCCCCAGGTAGTTTATAATATGCCAATCAGTAAAAGAATGCTTGATCTGATAATTGCTACAACTGCATTATTATTTTTATCCCCAATTTTATTAATCGTAGCTATTTTAATTAAGCTTGACTCTAAAGGTGATGTTTTTTATACCAGTAAAAGAGTAGGAACAGGATACAAAATTTTTGACTTCTATAAGTTTAGGTCAATGAGAATAGGTGCTGAAGCTGAAGTGGCCAGTCTTGCTTCTAAAAATCAATATGGTGATTCGGCATTTTTTAAAGTGGAAAATGATCCAAGAATCACAAAGCTAGGGTCATTCTTAAGAAGCAGTAGTATTGATGAATTGCCTCAATTATTAAATGTAATTAAAGGAGACATGTCTTTGGTAGGAAACCGCCCACTCCCATTATATGAGGCAGAGCAATTAACGACCAATGAGTGGTCTATGAGGTTTTTAGGCCCTGCTGGCTTAACCGGTCTTTGGCAGATCAGTAAAAGAGGTAAAAAAGATATGTCTGAGCGAGAAAGGAAACAATTAGATAATTTTTACGCTAAAAATTATTCGCTATGGTTAGATATTAGAATTCTTTTTAAAACCATACCAGCTTTACTCCAAAAAGAGAAAGTATAAATCTCCAAAGTAATTCTTGTTAAGAAGCAAAGCTCAAAACAGATTGCATCAGTTGCCTTTCCCTACCTCTATTACTCTCATAAGCCAAACCAGGTGTAATGTCAATCCAATCAACATTAGCCGCTCTAATCAATTTTTCTTTTTGAGACCTTGTGAACCTACTGATATTCTTAAAACGCTGTTCTGCTATAACTTCTGTACTAAATTCTTCAAAGTAAACCAATTTAGTTAATTGCTGCCCTGCATCAAAAAAAAGATTGGGCATCTTTTTAAAAAAATCCATCGTGTTCATCATATTGCCACTTAACCCAACATGTAAATTGTTCCTGTTTCTGTCTGTTACTATAAAAACTATCCTTTTCATATCCGTTTTTTTAAATTTTATATTAGAATCATCCTATTTTCTAGTTCCTAATTAGCTGTGATTAAATGTTTTGAAAAAACTTTCTTTTTTCTGATTATTTATTGCTAATTTTATGAGCATAAAAATACTAATAATTTTAGTAAAAACAAATCTTTTTTTTGAAATGGGAAAAATATCCGAAAACATAAAATATTTAAGAAAAAAACAGGGGTTGACTCAACAACAATTTGCTGATGTGATGGAGATCAAAAGATCACTCGTTGGTGCTTATGAAGAGGAAAGAGCCGATCCAAAATATGATCTTCTTAAAAAATTTGCAGCTTACTTTGAGCTAAGTATTGATGACTTAATTAACGAAAAAATAAATGATACCTGGAAACCAAAGCCAAAAAGTGATGCTTCCAATGTTAGAATATTGAGCATTACCGTTGATAAAGACGACAATGAGAACATTGAGTTAGTACCAGTAAAGGCAAGTGCAGGTTATTTGAATGGTTATGGCGACCCAGAGTTTGTAGGCACTTTACCAAGGTTTTCACTTCCTATATTTAAACAAGGTACTTATAGGGCTTTTGAAATTAAAGGCGATTCTATGCTTCCTCTTCCTTCTGGAGCAATTATCATATCAGAGTATGTGGAGAATTGGAACGATTTAAAACCCGGCGAAACAGCAATTGTAGTTAGTAAAAACGAAGGCGTGGTTTATAAGAGAATGGGATCTAAACTGAAACAGGACAAAGGGATAAAGTTAGTTTCAGACAATCCGATTTACGAGCCATACTATGTTTCATCTGAAGATATTCTTGAAATATGGAAAGCAAAAGCTTTTATCTCAACAGAACTTCCACAACCTAATCCTGAACCAACTATGGAAAGTTTAACCACAATGATGGCTCAAATGCAACGTTCCATCAGTCAGTTAAATGGTGAGAAAAATTAATTATTTGGTTCATTAAACCTTCGGCTATTTTTTCAAAATGTAAAATACATAGCAAAAAAGATTAGGAAATAATCAAAGAAGCACAAAAAGTATCAGTTAATTAAAAAGATGAAGAGGCCCCAAAATCCGGGGCTTTTTTTATTTTTACAGAAAAAAGAATCTTGGCGTCTTTTCTGAAAACTAAAATAGATCAAAGAATACAATCTAACTCTTTAAGAGTGCTAAAATCAAACGCCTCTCCTATTGATTTCTCTTCAAATGATTACCTCGGCTTTGCCAGATCAAAAATTTTAAAAGAAGAAGTAGAAATCCTGCTAAATAATAACCCAAACTATTTTTTAGGTTCAACCGGATCAAGGCTTTTATCAGGTAATAGCAAATTTTGCGAAGAACTGGAAGATACAATTGCCCAATTTCACCATGCAAACAGTGGCCTCTTATTCAATTCAGGTTACGATGCAAATATTGGCTTACTTTCTTGCATAGCACAACGCGGAGACACTATAATTACTGATGAGCTGATTCATGCCAGTTTAATTGATGGTGCCAGACTGAGTTATGCAAACAAATATATTTTCAAGCATAATGATTTAAACAGCTTAGAAGACAAACTAAAGAACAGCAAAGGCAACATCTTCATCGTAACAGAAAGTGTTTTTTCAATGGATGGAGATTTAGCTCCTCTGAAAGAGATAGCCGCTCTTGCTGAAAAATATAAGGCAAATTTGATAGTTGATGAAGCTCATGCAACTGGGGTATTAGGAGCATATGGAGCAGGCTTAGTAAGCCATTTAAACTTAGAAAACGATGTTTTTGCCCGCATACATACTTTTGGTAAAGCAATTGGGATTCATGGCGCAATTATTTTAGGTTCTCAAGAATTAAAAACATACCTGACAAACTTTGCCAGATCCTTCATTTATACTACGGCTTTACCATACCATACATTGGCAGGTATAAAAGTAGCCTATGAAAATTTAAGAAAAACAGAGGCGATTGATAAATTAAAGGAGAACATCGTTTATTTTAAGGAAAACAGTGAAAAATTGAATCATATTCTTATCTCTAGTAAAAGTGCCATTCAATGTCTGCTCATACCTGGAAATGATAAATGCAAGTCTGTTTCTAATCATCTGCAAAGTAAAGGTTTTGAAGTGAAACCTATTTTAAGCCCTACGGTTGCTGAAGGTGGCGAAAGATTGAGAATATGTTTACATGCCTATAATACTAAAGAAGAAATTCAAAATCTTATTTTTGAGATTTCAAAAATGATATGATCCAAAATTATTTTATAACAGGAATAGGCACAGAAATAGGAAAGACCATTGTTTCTGCAATAATAGTAGAGAAACTTAAGGCTGATTATTGGAAACCTATACAATCTGGAGACTTAGACAATTCTGATACTTATAAAGTCAAGAATCTCATTTCTAATCAAATTACTGTCTTTCATCCTGAAGCTTATCAATTAACTCAACCTTATTCTCCTCATTATGCTTCTGAAATTGATGGCGTTGATATTAAGCTTCCTAAAATAATTATCCCAAAAACTAATCGACAGTTAATTATTGAAGGCGCTGGAGGATTAATGGTTCCTTTAAACAGGAAGGATTTAATGATTGACCTCATCAAAAAACTAAATATTGAAGTGATCCTAGTATCAAAAAACTATCTTGGGAGCATAAATCACACACTGCTTTCTATAGAAGCGTTAAAAAGCCGAGGAATTCCAATTAAAGGTTTAATATTTAATGGGATAACCAATACCCCTTCCGAAGAAATTATTGCAGAGATTTCAGGTGTTAAAGTATTAGGAAGAATTCCAAAACTAGCTATTATTGATCAACGCTCAATTAAATTAATAGCTGAAAAAACACAACTAGATTTATAGAACTATACAACTAAGGAAAAAATCCTCAACAAAAAAAAGGTCTTGAATTAATATTCAAGACCTTTTCAATTATTGAAATAAGATTTTATGCTTTATCAGTATCATCAGCTTTTTTTGCTGGTGCTTTTTTAGCAGGAGCTTCTTTAGCAGGAGCTTTTTCTTTCTTTTCAGCTTTTGCTACAACAACTTTCTCTGCTTTGGGAGCAGTTACTTTTTTAGTTTTTGCTTTAACAACTGGAGCTTCTTTTTTCGCTGCCTCTTTCTTAGCAGCAGTTTTCTTAGCAACAATTTTTTTAGTAGCCGCTTTCTCAGCGCTAGTTTTTTTCGCTACAATTTTTTTAGCTGGTGCTTCTTTATCTTTAACAACTGGTGCTGAAAAATCAAAAGGAACTACAGATACATAAGATTTGTTATCTGCTCTTTTTCTGAAAGCAACTTTTCCATCAACTAAAGCAAATAAAGTATGGTCTTTACCAATACCTACATTTTTTTCAGGATGGTGTTTAGTACCTCTTTGACGAACAATAATGTTTCCTGCAATTGCAGCCTGTCCACCAAAAATTTTAATACCTAAACGTTTACTTTGTGATTCTCTACCGTTATTCGAGCTACCGGCTCCTTTTTTATGTGCCATGGTTCTATATCTTTTTTGCCAAGTAAAAACTTAGCGAATGTTAACGTTAATTATAATGAGATGCTATCAATCTGAATTTTAGTAAAAGACTGGCGATGACCGTTCTTTTTCTTGTAACCTTTTCTTCTTTTCTTGTGGAAAACAATTACTTTTTCTCCTTTTAAATGAGACACGATTTTAGCAGAAATTTTAGCTCCTTTAATTGCAGGTGTACCTACAGTAAAATTACCATCATTTACAACTAATAATACATTGTCAAATTCAATACTAGCGCCTTCATCTCCCTGTAACCTGTGTACAAAAAGGTGCTGGTCTTTAGCAACTTTAAATTGCTGTCCTGCTATATTTACTATTGCGTACATTATTAATTATTTATTTGTGTATGAAAATTGAGGTGCAAATATAGGAATTAAATTTATTTAAACAAACAGCTTTTAAGAATATCATTTTAAATTTAAACCATTAATATAACATGGTTTTGCAGTGTTAAATATTAGAGAAGAATATATTGCTAATACTGTGGCCTGTTCAAAATAGCCTGCTGAATAACCGCCTCCCTTAAATTGAATTCAAATTCCACCTCTTTTTCTTCATGTGGAAATTCAAACTGGTGAGGATGTAATGCATGTATTCTTCTTCCTTCCGAAACTTCTGCTACTGGCACTTCAGGATTATAATAATCTCTGGCTTCGTTTGAAACGTAAGCTCTTCTCTGAGCTCTAATTTCAGCTTGTTTAGCTAACTCTTCTACCCTTTTATTTTTGTAAAAATCCCTCGAATTAAAAGGAGCTTCTTCAGGATTTTCAGCATCAGATTGATTTAAATATTGGTCTTTATTGCTATTTTCAGTAAAGGGAACATATGATTTCTTTTGCCTCTGTAAGGCTTTTTCCTGTTCCTTCTTAAAATTCACATAAGCCTGGTAAAAAAAATAAGCAATAGGAAAGATTATGAATATTAATGCGCCCATGATGCAATTTAACAAATTAAACAAAAAACCAGTCAGAATTCTTTTTTAGATTACAAAAAAAGCCTATCTGAAAATACAGATAGGCTTTAAAATGGGCGGACGATGGGGCTCGAACCCACGACCCCCGGCACCACAAACCAGTGCTCTAACCAACTGAGCTACGACCGCCATTTTATATTGTGGATTGCAAAATTAATTTAAATCGCTAATTATTCAAACTTTTTAAAAAAATACTCACTTTTATATTTATAGAGGGCTGATTCATTGTGAAATAATCTTTTTCAAAGCATTGATTTTATAAATTTATATCTTCGCAAATGATCCAAATTTTTACTGATGGTGCATCAAGCGGCAACCCAGGCCCAGGAGGTTATGGCGTAATCCTTAGATCAGGAGAACATTATAAAGAACTTTATCAAGGGTTTAGGTTAACTACAAATAACAGAATGGAGCTAATGGCAGTTTGTGCAGGTTTAGAAAGCATCAAAAAATTGAACCAGCAAATTACTGTTTTCTCTGATTCTAAATATGTGATTGATTCTGTAGACAAAAAATGGGTTTTTGGATGGGTAAAAAAAGGATTTGCAGGAAAGAAAAATAAAGACCTTTGGTTAAGATTTTTGCAAAGCTACAAACTTCATCAAGTGAAGTTTGTATGGGTTAAGGGACATGCAGGTCATCCAGAAAATGAAAGATGTGATGAATTGGCTGTTTTGGCTGGCAAAAGTAAAACGCTATTAATAGATAGCGTTTTTGAAATTGAAAATAAAAAAAACAACCTTTTATAGAAAGTTTTAACCAGCTTTTAAAATCTCTTTGGCAGCATATTCTTCCATAAATTCCTCCGCTTTTAAAACCATTTCTGTTGAGCCCGCAAAGATTGATTCTCTTTGATGTATCTCTGTAACTTCAATATCTAAAATCCTTTCAACACCATTAGTAGCTCTTCCACCGGCTTGCTCAATAATAAAAGCTAAAGGATTGCATTCATAAACCAATCTTAACTTTCCTTTTGGGGCAGAAGCAGTGCTAGGATAAATATAAATGCCTCCTTTAATCAGGCTTCTATGTAAATCAGCAACCATAGAACCAATATAGCGGGAAGTGTATGGCCTAGAAGTGGCATCATCTTCCACCTGACAATATTTGATATATCTTTTTACCCCTTCTGGAAAATGCACATAATTTCCTTCGTTTATACTGTAAATATTACCTGATTGAGGAATTTTAATTTCAGGATGTGATAAACAAAATTCTCCAATAGAAGGATCTAATGTAAAACCATTGACGCCATTCCCAGTAGTATAAACCAACATGGTAGAAGAACCGTATACGATATAACCGGCCGCAACCTGTTCAGTACCTTTTTGTAAAATATCTTCTAAAGTACCAGGTCCTTCTTTTGTTATCCTTCGGTAAACCGAGAAGGTAGTTCCAACAGCTACGTTTACATCTATATTTGATGAACCATCTAAAGGATCTATGGCAACAGCATATTTAGCATTCTTAGAAACGGCTTTGTTCAACAGAACAATCTCTTCATTCTCCTCTGAAGCTACCAAACAACACTCGCCACCTACACTTAATGCAGATATAAACTGTTCATTAGCATATACATCTAACTTTTTCTGGGTTTCACCTTGAACGTTTATAACTCCGGCATCACCAAGTATATCAGCTAAACCTGCTTTATTGATTTCTCTATTTACAATTTTCGCAGCTATACCAATATCTCTTAATAACCTGGAAAGTTCTCCTTTTGCATAAGGAAAATCTGCTTGTTTTGCTATAATAAATTGACCTAATGTTGTGATTGCTGACATTTACTTAGTGTATAATATACGTTATCTATCTCCTAATTCTATGACGTCTAATGTATGGATTTTATTTTCAGAAATACAAAATCTTATTAAAGTTCTTTTTTGATGCCAGCCCTGTTTTCCCGCTGCTCCCGGATTAATATGCAAACAATTTATTTTTTTATCAAACATTACTTTTAAAATATGTGAATGTCCAGAAATAAATAGGTCAGGAGGCTTAGTGTAAATTTCTTGCTTAACTTTTGGCGCATATTTATCAGGATAACCACCAATATGTGTCATCCAAACATCTACCTCTTCGCATTTAAATTTTAAATTTTCTGGATAAACTTCACGAATATCTTTGCCGTCAATATTTCCGTAAACCCCTCTAAGTGGCTTAAAAGAGACTAAACTATCGGCTAATTCTATATTCCCAAAATCTCCAGCATGCCAAATTTCATCTCTATCTTCAAAATATTTAAATACGGCTTTATCTAAATAGCCATGAGTATCTGAAATTAAACCAATTTTAACCATTAAAAAATCTTAAAAAAATCCTTTAAAACAGATTTATATTGAATAGAATGAACCCCTTGTTCTTGATAAATGAAGAAATCTTTAAACGCTATTTCCTCAACATGTCTTTTTGAAAAACTGATGATATGCCTGATGGTTGCCTTATCCTCATAAGATTTTATCTTGATGCACTGAATGGGATAAATTGAATAATCTACAGCCAAATTCTGGAGCATTAATGAAATATCTACAGGAACCACCAATTCCAAAAGCCCATCATCTGCTAAATGCTTACTGCAAAGCGAAAGTAAATCAATAAAAAAAAACTCGCTGGTATGTTTAGAAAGATTTTTCGAAGACTTTGGAGATTGCAATGAGTTTAAAAAGAAAGGTGGATTAGAAACAATTAAATCAAATTTATAGGTTGGATGCAAGTCAAAATAATCTTTAAAACTGTGGTGATGTGCTTTTAAACGCTCATGAAATAAGGAATTAGAGAAATTTAAGTCAGATTTCTCATAAGCTACATGATCTACATCTAACGCATCTATTTTGGCAGTGCAATTTCTTTGTGCCAACATCAATGCAATTACACCTGTGCCTGTGCCGATATCAAGAATTCTTTTTGCGTTATCCACATTTGCCATTGCACCTAAAAGAACCCCGTCAGTATTAATTTTCATAGGGCAATTCTCCTGATCAATCACAAATTCTTTAAAATGGAAAAGAGACATCTTCAAAATTACCAATTTATAAATCACACGCCTCATTTAATGCTTCAATTATCAAAAAAAACATTTCAGCTTTTAAAGTCAAACCTTACTTTTGCAGTATGAATCCAAACATCAAGAATATCATATTTGATTATGGCAACGTCATATTTACGATAGATTTTAAACGTACACAAGATGCTTTTACGGCACTCGGTGTAACTAATGTAGAAGATTTTTATGCCCACAAAGGTCATCATCCTATTTTTGATGCTTTTGAGAAAGGGGAAATTGATGCTGAAACATTTAGAAACGGCATTAGAGCAATCAGCAATAGTCCAAATTTAACAGACGATGAAATTGATGCCACTTGGAACTCTTTGTTAATTGGTGTGCCTACAGGAAATCATGAATTATTGTTGAGCCTAAAAGACAAATACCGTATTTTTTTATTGAGTAACATCAATGAAATCCATTTGGAACACATTAATAAATACCTAAAAAAAGAATTTAATTTGGAGGGTAATGAAATATTTTTTGAGAAGATTTACTACTCTCATTTAGTTGGGAAACGTAAACCAAATAGGGATATATTTGAACAGCTCATCACTGAAAACAGAATAAAACCAGAGGAAACTTTATTTATTGATGACAGTCCGCAACATTTAAAAACTGCCTCTGAAATAGGTTTACAAACTTATTTGATGACTTATCCTGATACGATTCAGAAATTTTTTAAAAATGATTCTCAATAGTTAAGTTTTGTTACTTTAAATAATTATTGTTAAATTCAATAATTATTTACCAACATGAAATCCAATCTTATTATAATTTTTATCTTTTTATCGATTTTAAAGGGATATTCACAACAGGTATACAGAGATTCAAGTTTAATAGTCTCCCCTAAAGATTTTACGACAATAAATATTAATTCAGCTCCAAGTACCGCAAATAAAAACCGGCAAAATAATGATAGCACTGTAATTAGGATTTGTGTGCCTTCCCGAGAATCATTATTGTCTAAACCTCAGCCTCTATGGGTAATAAAATATGGTAATAAAGAATTTAGGTTTAAAGATAATTTATTGAATTCAAATCCTAAAATTCAGCTTGTTCAACCTGAGTACATTAAATCGATAAATGTTCTAAAAGACTTTGCAAGTTTAAAAACTTACGGTGATGACGCTGCAGGTGGCGTTGTTATTCTTACTATACTTGAAAATAAAACAGGAGACTTTAAAAAACACCTGAAAAAATTCGAGAAAGAAATAAAAAACACTACGAGTAATTAAATTAACTATTGAAATAACAACATTATATCCCCCTTCTTTTAATTTCCTTTGAAATCAGTTTCAATTCTCTTCCCATTTGCCCTGCAATGGCTGTATTCTCTTCCGCTCTACGGAAAAGATAAGGCAAAACAGCTTTTACAGGCCCGTAAGGAACGTACTTGGCGACATTATAGCCAGCATTAGAGAGATTAAAACTTAAATTATCGCTCATTCCTAAAAGCTGTGAAAAATAAATATGAGCATGATCATTATCAATTTGTCTTTGTTCCATCAACTCGGTTAAAAGCAAGCAACTTTGCTGATTATGTGTGCCTGCAACAAAAGAAACCTCATTCAAATTATCTAAACAGAATGCAAGTGCTAGGTCATAATCTCTATCTGTAGCCACTTTATCTAGTTGTATTGGAGAGCTATAGTTCATTTCTATTGCTCTCTTCCTTTCCTTCTCCATGTAAGCACCTCTTACTAATTTTGCGCCTAAATAAAATTTTTCTGCCTTAGCAACTGTTACATCTTTAATTAAAGAAGCCAATTTATCATGACGATAGCACTGATAAGTATTAAATATAATGGCTTTATCTTTATTGTATTTCCGCATCATGGTAAGCCCCAATTCATCAATTGCATCCTGAATCCAGCTTTCCTCTGCATCAATCATTAAATGTTTTTGATACCTAAAAGCTGTTTCGCAAATTGCCTCTACCCTATCAACTGCATTTTGCCATTCCAGCTTTTCAAAATCCTTAAGCTCTTCTTTATCATTTATTTTCTCTAACAAAGCAAATCTTGCAATCCCAGTAATTTTAAACACACAAAAAGGAATAGATTGAGGCAATTCTACAGCTTTCTGAAGTGTATGGATAATTTCATCTTTGGTATGGTCAAATTCACTTTCAAGCTCTTCACCTTCTACAGAGTAATCCAGAATAGTACCGACGCCTGCATTGGCTAGTTTATTAATGGTAGGAGTACATTCCATAATGGTCTCTCCTCCACAAAACTGACGAAATATAGTGGCCTTGATTAAACCCGAAATAGGCAACTTGATTCCAAGTGCCAATTTGGTAAAAAACGGACCTACATTAACCAAAAAGTTATTACTGATGGCTTTGAACAACCAAAAGGAACGCTTAAGTTCTTGATCACTTTGGTGTTTGAACGCGATAGCTGTATCATCAAATGATAAACTTTGATTGCTGAGTGATTTTTCTAACATGGCTAAAGGATATAAAAGGTAAAATTAAAAAATCATTAAAGATTATTAGCATACAACATTGATGATTTTTGTAAGTTTGACCACTCATGATAAAATTTAAATTAGAAGGAGAATTTATTCCTTTAATACAGCTTTTAAAAGCTACAAACCTTGTTTCATCTGGCGGCGAAGCACAGCTGGTGGTATTGGACGGTTTAGTTAACTATAATGGAACTGTAGATTACCGAAAAAGATTAAAAGTAAAACGTGGCGACAAAGTTGAATTTAATGGCCAAACCATAACAGTAGTATGACCCCAATAAAAAACAGCAACTATCAGGTTTATTTTGATGAAAGCTTAAATATCCTTACCGAATTAATTGCGCAAAAGAATTATACAAAAATTTTTATTCTTACAGATGAGCAAACAGGCGAGCATTGTTTACCGGTTTTAAGGGAAAAACTTCCTTCTTTAACTGAATTTGACATCATTGAAATTCCAGATGGAGAAGAAAATAAAACCATAGATTTTTGCATTGGGATTTGGAGAATGTTACTGGATTTTGAAGCAGACCGGAATGCGCTACTGATAAATTTAGGTGGCGGTGTATTAACTGATATGGGAAGTTTTGCCGCATCTACCTTTAAAAGGGGAATTGATTTCTTACAGATCCCCACTACGCTTTTAGCTCAGGTTGATGCTTCTGTTGGTGGTAAAACCGGCATTGACATGGATCACGTAAAGAACATTATCGGCACATTTGCACAGCCTCAAGCAGTAATAATCTCTACAGACTTTTTAAAAACTTTGTCAGATCGTCAAATGAATTCTGGCTTTGCAGAAGTCATTAAACATGGAATAATTGCTGATGCAACTTTTTTTAATGAAGTAATTGCTTTAGATAATGCCCGTGAGGTAACCGCAAAACAAATTCATCATTCTGTAACCATCAAAAACAAGGTAGTTTTAGAAGATCCTTTTGAAAAAGGGATAAGAAAGATACTGAACTTTGGACATACCATTGGTCACGCCATTGAATCTTGGTCTTTAAGCAATGAAAAAAAACCATTGTTACATGGTGAAGCAATAGCTATTGGAATGATTTGCGAGGCTTACCTGGCAAAAGAAATGATTGGTTTGCCTCAAAATGATTTAGACCTCATCACCAAATCCTTTTTTAAATATTACGGTAAGTACACTATTCGTGAAGGCATTACAGAGCAATTATTAGAAATTATGCGCCAAGACAAGAAAAACTTGTCGGGAAAAATTAATTTTTCATTGCCTAATAAAATTGGGAATTGCGAGATCGATATTTTTGTTGAGGAAGCAATGATTAAAGAAAGTTTAGATTATTATCAGGGTTTAGAATTGCAAATCCAAACTCAAATAAGATAAGAAAACGAAGGTCGCAAAGAAACTTATTATTAAGCTTTGCGACCTTTGTGTTTTTAAATCTTTAAGTAATATTTTATATCAAACAATTAGTACTTAAAAACTTTTCCATTTGCCATTACTTCTTGGGTTTTAGCATCAAATGTGGCTTTATAACCAGTTCTCACTGCAGCATTAGTCATAATATTTGCAATAGAATGATAATAACCTGCTTCCACTGGCGCATTAGGTTGCTTTCTGCTCCTTACACATTCCATCCAATTGCGCATGTGCGCTGAAGTTAGTACGTCAGCACCCGTATTTGCAGATGCTACAACTTTCTCTACCTTATCAGTTAAATTAACTTCTGGCAATAAATTAGGTTGCATACCCATTGCCGCAGCATGGTTTGCACTTAAACCTCCTGTTGGAGAAACTTTATTGGTGATTAAATTTAATTCCCCACCGTTTGAGTAATAAATCTCTGCAGGGTGCTCATCACCATTATGCATTCTTGATCCAAAAGTGACCTGAAAACCTTTCTTCATGTCATCCTGAGGGCCGTAATCAAAAACGGCAGTTGTGGTGTCCCAGTTTCTTCTTCCATCTTTCCATTGATAAATCCCACCATTTGCCACTACACTTCTAGGATGTTTTAAATCAGTAAACCAATGTACGGTATCAATCTGGTGAGACATCCATTGCCCTGGCATTCCAGATGAATAAGGCCAAAATAACCTATATTCCAAATATTTTCTTGGGTCCCAAGCTTCATAAGGACGGTTCAATAAAAATCTTTTCCAATCTGTATCTTGTTCTTTACATTTTGCTACCAAATCAGGGCGACGCCATCTACCCGGCTGATTTACATTCCATGTTAATTCAACCATGGTGATGTCTCCAAACTTTCCCTCTTTAATAAATTTTTCAGCAGCTTTATAATTTCCTCCACTCCTTCTTTGCGAGCCAATTTGAACAATTCTATCAGATGCTTTAATGGCTTTAAAAGCCGCCCTATTATCCTCCATTGTTTCTGCAAATGGTTTTTCTACATAAGCATCACAATTTGCCTTAACTGCTTCTATGGCATGTAAAGCATGCTGAAAATCGGCGGTACCCACTATTATCGCATCCAAATCTTTCGTCTGGTACAGTTCGTCATTATTTCTAAAAGCTAAAACATCATTCCCTGTTTTAGCCTTTAGAAATGCTTGTCCCTCTTCTCTTCTCAATTTCCATAAATCAGAAACCCCAACTATTTCAAAGTTTAATTCTTTATTATGATTTAAGAAAGAAGGAAATAATGCTTGTTTAAAACGGTCTGAAAATCCAACAGCTGCAACCCTTACCCTATCATTTGCTCCAATAATTCTTCCGTAACTTTTTGCGCTGAAACCTAACCCACCCAAATAAATACCTGCCGATGCAATTGCGCTTTGTTTAATAAATTTTCTTCTTGAGTTTTCCATCATTTTTTAAATTAGTTAAGCTCCTTTATTTTTATGCTTTTAAATGAAACTGCATCGCCATGGTCTTGTAATAAAATTCTTCCTTTTGGTGCCATTGCAAAGTTTGGCCAATCTTTATATTTACTCATGGCTACCAAATCTAAAAACTCTTTAGAGCCTCTAACAAATTCTAAAACCTTAAATCCATTTAAAAAATATTCTACTTTATTATCTGGGTTAACCCTAATCATCCCTTGATTCCATTGTCCAATAGGTTTAATACCGTTACTTGGTTTTTTAGCTGTGATTAAATCATAAACAGATGCCAGAGTTCTATTCCCGTCTCTTCCTAGCTTAGCATCAGGATGCTTATCATCATCTAAAATTTGATATTCTAAACCAATGCCGATCCTTTATTCCCTTCACGCTCTGTTACAAAATACTTTACGCCACTATTTGCACCTTCGCTTAATTTAAAATCAAATTTCATTTCAAAAGCACCAAACTCCTTTTCAGTAACAATATCGCCTCCATTTGTTGATTCGGCCCCTCCTGATTTTTTAACACTCAACATTCCATCTTTAATTTCCCATCCTTTTTCAGGAAAAGCAGCTTTGTAAGCCCCTCTCCATCCTTTAGTTGTATGACCATCCCATAATAGTTGGTAGCCGTTTTTCTTTTCTTGAGCTGATAAATCATTAGCCACAAAATTTGCTACCGCGATGTCATCTAATGGAGAAGGCTTTAAATCCTCTGTAGCTATTCGTATATTTCTCCATTTAATTTGTTTACCCGGTATATCATCTTTACCAATAGCATGAACCTGCAGCGCAATAAATCCCTCTTTGGTTAGGTCATCAATTACATGAGCAGTTGGCACACCATTCACCCAAGTCCTAATGCTTGTTCCTATACATTCAACTCTATATTTATTCCAAACATCCTTTTTAAACGCCTTTTTTGCTTCTGGATTGATATCCATTGTGTACAACCAACCTCGTCTTGCTTCATCATAAATACCTCCACTGTAAGCTCTATCTGATGGATCAACTTCTACTTGGTAGCCGTGTACTCTGCCATTATGATCATCAGCTTTACTTAAACTTCTAAACTGTACCCCAGAATTCATAGCGTTATCTACTAATAACTCAAATTCTAAAATAAAGTCGCCATATGTTTTTTCGGTTGCCAAAAAGGAATTTGGTTCGTTACTTACAGTAATTCCTATAATTTCGCCATTTTTCGCTTCGTATTTGGCCTTTCCATTAAGCTGTTTCCAACCTTGTAAATCATTCCCATTAAAAAGATTTTGCCATTTGGATTGACTTTGGGCAGAAAACGAAAAAGCAAGTAGTAGCATAATTGACATAGATTTATAATTCATATTGATAAAATTTAAGATTTAGGCTAAATAGCCGTTAATAATTGGTAAAGTTAAAATAGGATAAAAGATTTGATCTTGGCTATTAATCGTGAAAAAATTAATGAAATCTTTTAAAATTTAGGATTATCTTTTTTTTAAAAACCTAAATTCCTTTTGTTCAATATTTAATTTCGAAAAAAAGATTTAAAAAAAATTAAATTTTTTTTGTGGATTAATATTATTGTGTAGATTTGACATCAAGAAAGAAAAAATGATTTTAAACACTACATATTATTTCGGTTACTTTTATTTTAGAAATAAAAGCCGGGCATAGTATGTTGTAAAATATAAGACATTACCAAACCCGGCCAAAAGAGCCGGGTTTTTTTTTATTAAAAAAATGAGCACAAAAAAAAGGGTTGCAATTCAAGGAATAAGAGCTTCGTTTCACGAAGAAGCTGCATTTAAGTTTTTTGGAGAAGATATTGAAACCATAGAATGTAATTCTTTTAAACAAACTTTTCAAAAGTTAGCCTCAGGAGATGCAGATTTTGTGGTGATGGCCATAGAAAATAGCATCGCAGGGAGCTTGCTTCCTAATTACACATTGTTAAGAGACTACAACTTCCCCGTAATTGGTGAGGTATATCTTCCTATTCAATTACACCTTATGGCATTACCCGGGGTAAAGTTTGAAGATATTAAAACGGTAACCTCTCATCCAATTGCTATCCGCCAGTGTAGTGATTTTTTAGATGAATTCCCTGATCTTAAAATAGTGGAAAGTAGCGATACGGCTGCTTGTGCTAAAAAGATCAAAGAAGAACAACTTACAGATACCGTGGCAATTGCAAACACTTTAGCCGCTAAACTTTACGGGTTAAACATTTTAGAAAGAAGGATAGAATCAAACAAGAAAAATTATACCCGTTTTCTAATATTGAACGATCAGCAAAACGAGATTAAAAATACCAATAAAGCTTCCCTATGTTTTCAGGTGAGTAATGATGTTGGTTCCCTGGCTAAAGTATTGAACATTTTAGCAGAATTAGAAATCAATATGAGTAAAATCCAATCTATGCCTGTTTTGGGTACAAGAAACGAATACACCTTTTATGTGGATGTAGAATGGACTCATACTAAAAATTATGAAGATGCCATCCGCAGGATATTAAAGTTCACTGTAAACTTCAGCATTATGGGAGAATATGTAAAAAATGATACGGTATAAAGAGTAGAAAAAGACAAAAGAATAAAGAATAAAGACAAAAGAACAAAGACAAAAGAACAAAGACAAAATATAATTAGAGTTGAAGGTCATTTTCAAATCATCAAATCTTCAAATCTTCAAATCAAAAAATTATCAAATCAAAAAATCTTCAAATCAAAAAAATATGAAACTAAATCTAAACATAGAACCTTTAAGCAACTGGGTTAAAGTAACTCACCAACCGCTTATCATTTCAGGACCTTGCAGTGCAGAGACTGAAGAACAATTATTAGAAACTGCCCGTTTATTAAAAGCAACTGGAAAAGTAAGCGTTTTAAGAGCAGGGATCTGGAAACCGAGGACTCGTCCGGGAGAATTTGAAGGGATTGGAAGCATTGGCTTAGAATGGTTAAAAAAGGCGAAAGCTGAAACCGGATTACCAATTGCAGTTGAAGTAGCCAATGCCAAACATGTGGAAGAAGCTTTAGCCGCTGGTGTTGATATCCTTTGGGTAGGTGCCCGTTCAACAGTAAATCCATTTACTGTACAAGAAATTGCCGATGCCTTAAAAGGTGTTGATATTCCTGTGATGGTTAAAAACCCTATTAACCCTGATCTTTCTTTATGGATTGGCGCTTTAGAGCGAATCAATGGAGCAGGCATCACTAAATTGGCGGCTATTCACCGTGGCTTTTCTTCTTTTGAGAAAACTGCTTTCCGTAACGAGCCTATGTGGGATTTAGCCATCAGCTTAAAAACTTTAGTGCCTGATCTTCCAATTATCAATGATCCTTCTCACATCTGTGGAAACAGAGAATTATTGCCATTCATTTCTCAGAAAGCTTTAGATTTAGATATGCAGGGCTTAATGATTGAATCGCACATTGACCCTTCTGTTGCTTGGACAGACGCCAAACAACAAGTTACTCCGGCCGAACTGAGCGAGATGATCAGTGGATTTGTTTTAAGAAAAGCTGAATCTAAAAATCCAGAATTTACTGATAAGTTAGCGGGCTTAAGAGAGAAAATTGATAAAATAGACGATCAGATTTTTCAGAAATTAGGTGAAAGAATGAAAATTGTTGAGCAGATTGGTGAATATAAAAGAGACAACGATGTAACTATTTTACAAGTTTCAAGATGGGATGAAATTCTTCACAAAAGAACTGCCTATGGTTCTGTTTTAAAACTAGAAAAAGATTTTACTGAAAAAGTTTTAGAGTTGATCCACAGTGAATCCATCCGTAAGCAAACAGCAATTATGAATACCACTAAAGCGGAGTTAGGATAATGAGTTCTTTAATTAGCATTCAAAAATCTGAAATCAAAAAAGAGGAAACTATAGAATTAACAGGCTCCAAAAGTGAGAGCAATAGAGCCTTAATATTAGCCGCACTCAGCGAAGGAAGAGTAAAAATCAAAAATCTTTCTTCCGCAGCTGATACTGTTACTTTAAATGGAATTCTACAAAATGAGGAATCACATAAAACGGTTGTAAATGTAGGTCCAGCTGGTACAGCCATGCGTTTCTTAACTGCCTATTTTTCTTTAAAAGGAGAAATTGTGGAGATTACCGGTTCTGACAGAATGAAGCAACGTCCTATTGGGACGTTAGTAAACGCCTTAAAAACTTTAGGTGCCGATATTTCTTATAAAGAAGAAGACGGTTACCCTCCAGTTTTAATCAATGGCGCATTAAATCAACAGACCAATCAGATTTTAATCAGAGGAGATATCAGTTCTCAGTTTTTAACTGCACTGCTCATGGTGGCGAGTTCTTTACCTAAAGGTTTAGAATTAGAAATCATGGACGAACTTACCTCCAAACCTTATGTAGAAATGACATTAGCTATGCTGAAGCAATGTGGTATCAACCATACTTGGGAAAAGGATGTGATTAAAATTGAACCTCAAAATTTCAGTTCCGCTACATTAACCATTGAGCCTGATTGGAGTGCTGCATCTTATTGGTATAGTGTGGTTGCGCTTTCAGAAAACGCTAAAGTTAATCTTCCAAATTTGAAAAAAGACAGCCTACAAGGTGACAGTGCAATTGCTGGAATTATGTCTCTATTTGGTGTAAATACCATTTTCAATAATGATGGAATTACGATTCAAAAAGTTGATGCCGAATTGAAATCACAGCTTTTAGATTTTAAAGAATGTCCGGATTTAGCGCAGACGGTTATTGTTTGTGCCGCTGTTTTAGGTAAAGAATTTAGTTTTACAGGTTTAGAAACCCTAAAAATAAAAGAGACAGACCGTATTTTTGCCTTACAGACCGAGCTGGCTAAAATTGGCGTAAGATTAATTGAAACACAAGCAGATGTTTATCAGTTAGATTGTGAGCAATTAGCTTTACCGGATGAAATTACCATTGCAACCTATGAAGATCACCGAATGGCAATGGCGTTTGCACCTATGGCACAGGTAATTTCTAAAGTGAATATTGAGGAAGCAATGGTGGTAGAAAAATCATATCCTCATTTTTGGGAAGATTTTAAGAAAATAGGTTTTGAAGTAAAGTAGTCAGATATAAGTATAAAGTTTCAAGATGACTTGCTAAAATGCACTCTTGTTACTTTATATTGTAAATTAAAAAAACGTAGTTAGCAATATCAACTCTCACATTATTTCCACGATGTAGAAATCTTGATAATTTATACTAACTACTAAAATACTCAAGAAAACATGGCAGGAAATACCTTCGGGCAGCTATTTAAAATTACCACTTTCGGCGAATCGCATGGCGAAGCCATTGGAGTAATTATTGACGGTTGTCCGTCTAATATTGAATTGGATCTGGAATTTATTCAACAAGAATTGGATAAGCGTAAACCTGGTCAATCCAAAATCACAACACAGCGGAAAGAATCAGATACTTTTAAAATCCTTTCAGGTGTTTTTGAAGGCAAAACAACCGGAACGCCTTTAACGATTATTATTCCCAATGAAGATCAGAAATCAAAAGATTATGATCATAATAAGGATACTTTTCGTCCTTCACATGCTGATTTCACTTACCAAGCTAAATATGGGATAAGAGACCACCGTGGCGGAGGCAGATCATCAGCCCGTGAAACGGCAGCCCGTGTAGCTGCGGGAGCTGTTGCCAAACTTTTCTTAAAACAAAAAGGGATTGATGTTTTGGCACATGTAAGTAGCGTTGGATATATTGACGCTCCTAATATTGAAATCAACAACGCTGCCGAATTTCTAGTATTAAGAGAAAGTAATATTGTAAGATGTGCAGATGCTACTACAGCTAAAGAAATGATTCAGCTGATTGATGGAATTAGAAAAGAAGGCGATACTATTGGAGGAAAAATATCCTGCTTTGTTAAAAACTGCCCAGTTGGCTTAGGTGAACCAGTTTTTGATAAACTTCATGCAGATTTAGGGAAAGCAATGCTGAGTATCAATGCTGTTCATGGCTTTGATTATGGTTCTGGATTTGATGGTGCTACCATGCGAGGTTCAGAACATAATGATGTTTTTCTTAGTGATGAAAAAGGGAAAATCAGCACTAAAACCAACTTTTCTGGTGGTGTACAAGGAGGGATTTCTAATGGAATGGATATCAATATGCGGATTGCCTTTAAACCTGTTGCTACCATTATGAGCAATCAGGAAACGGTGAATAAGGCTGGTGAAGCTGCAGAAATAAAAGGTAAAGGCAGACATGACCCTTGCGTAGTACCCAGAGCGGTAGCAATAGTAGAAGCAATGGCCGCTTTAGTAATCATTGATCACTATTTGAGAAATCAGCTTTATAAATGTTGAGACGTTTTAGAAGGTAATTTAAAGATTAAGACTTAGTGAAGTTTGTAGGTTTCTTTGAAGGTGTAAAAATTTATGAATCTTCCTTATTTGGATTAGGGCATGGTTTAACAATTCCTGAAATTGGCATTATTGTAAGTAAAGGTGCATTCTCACAAAATTCAGATCCATGGTTAATTAAGCATGAATTTGGCCATACCCTACAATATAAAGAAAAGGGAACTTTAAAATTTTATTTCAGATTTGGCCTTCCAAGCTTATTCAGTGCATTATTACAAAATATAAAAAAGAATGTCTCTCACAAAAACCATGTTGTAGAAGTAGATGCTAATTTAAAATCTTTCAAATATTTTAAATCTCCAGAAGAATGGCCATTTAATAGATTTCCTGTTTTGAAGAAAGATTGACAAAATATGAACTTGAGAATATTAGGTTGTAATGATGATTCATTGGCTCATATCAATGAATTTTGAGTTACCCATTGCACAAGAAGGTTTAGAAATAGAATTTAAAAAAAGCCGGTTTCCCGGCTCTTTTGTTAATCATTCATTTGTATTTTAATTCCAGTTTTCAAGTTTTCTGAAGTACTGTTATAAATTCCTGTGGACCATATCGTGTAAATTCTGCCACTCTGCAAAGGAATGTTATCGGCACTCCCTTTAACTTCACCACTACTATTTTCTATCGTAAAGCTATAATTTTTCCCTCCTTCAATCTCAGTAAATTCAGAATGTGCTTTATAAGCCGTATTTGAAAATAATGTAGACTCAGCCCCGTAGCTAAGATTAAGCGCTGGAGAATTTAAACTTAAATTTAGAAATCTAACTTTGGCCATTCCTGCTTTTGGAGCTGTCAAACTATCAGCAATTGTTAAAAATTCAGGATTTGAAGCTTCCCCAATTACATAAACTGAATAATATTTGTTTGGCTGAGCAACTAAAATTCCTGTTTTAATACTATCAACGGTTTGTGTTTTAAATATCCCAAACGCTATGTTTCCAGAATAAATATTAAAATAATTCAATCGCTCGGAGTAGTCAAAGGCATCACTGTTTATTTTTTGTTTATCCAATACAAAATCAAATGGTTGCAAGCCTGGTGAAGCATGAATCACTGCCAATGCTGAGAAATTTTGATCTACATAATCATCATTATTTTTTAAGCAGGAGCTTAAACTTATAGTTAGTCCAATCGCTAATAATAATCCCATTTTAGACTTTAATTTCATTGCTTTTAATGTTAATCGTTTCATAATAAATATTTCATTGTTTAAAGTCAGAACGTGTTAAAAGGTCATAGTGCTACAAATAATTTCAATTAACTGAGAGTGAAAACTAAATTTCCGCTCAATTAATTATCCTAATTATCAGCGATATTAAATTGCTTACTCCTTCATTTTTAAAAATTAAATATTGACTGTATATTGGTCACCAACACATAACTATTTAAACATGTTTAAAAGAAGAGATTTTATTAAAACCACTTCCCTTGCCGGAGTATTGGCTTTAGGTTTACCTGAAATTGTAAACGCAGCAATCCCAAGTTCAAAATCTATGAAATTCAAAAAAGATGACATCATTCTTTTTCAAGGAGATTCTATCACTGATGCTGGAAGAAAGAAAGATGACAATAACTTCTAGGAAGTGGATATGTACTGCATACCGCTGCAGAAATACTGCTTAATGATGCTTCAAAAGAAATAAAGATTTATAATAAAGGAATCAGTGGGAATAAAGTTTATCAATTAGCGGATAGATGGGGAAATGACTGCTTAAATATTAAATCAAATGTGCTAAGTATTTTAATAGGGGTAAACGATTATTGGCACAAACATGATGGAAAATACAATGGGAATATTGAAGTTTATGAAAACGATTTCAGGGCATTATTGAATAAAACGAAGGCTAGTTTGCCTGATGTAAAACTCATAATCGGCGAACCCTTTGCTTTAAAAGGCATAAAAGCAGTTGATGATTCATGGTATCCTGATTTTGATGCTTATAGAGTGGTAGCAAAGAAAATTGCGACAGAATTTAATGCCGTTTTTATCCCTTACCAAAAAGTATTTGATGAAGCTGTAAAAACTGCTCCTGGTAATTATTGGACGGTGGATGGCGTACACCCAACACTTGCAGGTGGAAAATTGATGGCGCAGGCATGGCTTAAAGCTGTTGTTGGTTAATCTTCTTTTAAAAATTTAAAATGAAAATTTACATTAGAATACTCACGATTTTATTGATCGTTTTTTTAAGTTATCATGCCTTTCCTTCCTTCGCAAAGAAAATTCAGGAGCTGGGATATATCCTTGAACATGAAAAAGATATTGCCAAAGAAGAGTCGGGAACTCACAATGGTGGAGGAATGACTATAGGTCATCACTTTTTCACCAAAGCCGATGATTTAAAATTGGTTTTTAAAAAAAGGATCTTACATCCCGGTTCAGCAATTGGTTATCATCTCCAAAAAGAAGATGAAATTTACTATGTTGTTTCAGGAAAAGGTGAAATGCAAATGAACGGCAAAGTGTTTCAGGTAAAAGAAGGTGATGCCATTTTAACAAGACCAGGAAGTTCTCATGGCTTAAAGGTAGTTGGCAATGAGGATTTAACCATTATCATTAATTATGAGAAAAAATAACACGAAATATGGGCATAAAAAAAGGAGGCTTTTGGCCTCCTTTTCTATTTACTCATTTTCAATTAAATGAGCTTCATCTTCTATTTTAGTTTTAAAAAACCTAGCCTTCATTTTAGCCCTGATCAAATACATTGACGGCACTAAAATTAAAGTAAGGAAAGTGGCAAAACTTAAACCGAAAATCATTGTCCAAGACAATGGTCCCCAGAAAGCCACGTTGTCTCCTCCAAAATAGAGATGAGGATTACCAGTGGTAAGCAAAGCAGCAAAATCTAGATTTAAGCCTACTGCTAATGGAATTAAGCCTAACATGGTAGCTGTTGCAGTTAATAGCACAGGAGTCATACGTGTTCTTCCCGCTTCTAATATTGCTTCATAAGCATCCATTCCCTGCTCCATCATTAAATCAGCAAATTCAACTAATAATATTCCATTCCTCACTACAATTCCGGCAAGTGCCACAATTCCAATCCCCATCATTACTACAGACATTTCCATGTGGAAAATGGTAATGCCTAATAGTACACCTATTATACTAAAGATAATCTCGCTTAAGATAATGATCGGTTTACCGATAGAGTTAAATTGAATTACCAAAATAATTAAAATTAAGAAGAAAGCTATTCCTAAAGCCAAACCTAAGAATGCAGATGTTTCTGCTTGTTCTTCTTCTGCACCACCCATTTTTATGGATACTTCAACAGGTTTTTTGAAATCGCTTAATGCAGATTCAATATTTTTGTTTACTTCTCCAGGATTAAAATCTGCCAATACGTTGGAAGATAACATGATGATTCTTTTTCCCTGCTTACGTTTAATACCACCATAAGTATTCACATAATCTATATCTGCGAAAGCAGAAATAGGAACCTGACGAATTACACCGCCCATGCCCATATCTCTATAAGTAATCTGAAGGTTTCTTAAGGCTTGCAAACTGTTTCTCTGACTCTCTTGTCCCCTTACATTGATTTTGTAATCTTCATCTAAATCTCTGAATTTGGAAGCTTCTAAGCCAAATAATGCCGCTCTAAGATTGGTTGCTACACTTTTGGTTGAAATCCCCTGTCTGTTTGCTCTTTCTCTATCCACATCAAAAATTACCTCAGGCTTATTGTTCTGAAAATCTGATTTCAGCTCTTCAATACCTCCAATATCTTTTGCTACCAAATAACTTTTCAATCTTTGTGAAGTTTTCACCAAAGAATCCAAATCATCCCCTGTTATTTCAATACTGATGGGTTTTGCAGTTGGCGGACCTGACTGTTCTTGAGTTACTGAAATTTCGGCTCCTGGAATGCCCTTAATTGAATTCCTAATTGCCGTTAAATATTCAGTAGATGATCTTCCTTCGCGTTCTCCAAATTCCTTAAATGCAACAGTCACTTTACTTTTGTTTGGATAATTACCTTGATCCTCATCTTGTGGATCTGTAACGCCTACAGTTACGTTTGAAATGATCGAAGAAACATTATGACTTCCTAAACTATCTACTACCGCTGTAACTTTCTTCTCGATTTTCTTAGTCACTTCATTGGTGTATGCCTGATCTGTACCTACGGGTAAAGAAGTATAAACGTACACAAAGTTAGGGTCAGAAGAAGGGAAGAATACAAAACTAGGCGGTATTAAACCAGTAAGCACAATGGAGAATATCAGTAACCCTAATGTGCTTCCTAATATGGTATATGGACGGTGTAATGCCCACTCCAAAAATCTGCCGTATCTAGCCTGCACTCTTGGCCAGGTGTTATTTTGAAATCTTCTGATTACTTTCTCTAATACAAAATGCTGCAATAGATAAAATAAAGCGATAATAACAATGAAATTACCAAATCCGAAATTGATCACATAACCTATAACAGCTGCAATTCCTAAATACATCAAAGTTTTCTTTACCTTCTTATCAAAAGTTGGTTTGTAAACTTCGTCAGCGTCGTGAGACTCCATAAAATCAACCGCAAAAACTGGATTAATGATATAAGCTACCACTAAAGAGGCCAGTAAGGTAATGATTAATGTGATGGGTAAAAAGAACATGAACTCTCCAATAATTCCTGGCCAAAAAGCCAGTGGAATAAATGGAGCTAAGGTGGTCATGGTGCCAGAGAATACTGGTAAAAAAACTTCACCGGCAGCCATTTTGGCCGCTTGTTTTACAGTTACTTTCCCATTCTGAAAAATACGGTGTGTGTTTTCTATCACTACAATGGCATCATCAACTACAATTCCCAACGCCAATAGAAAAGAGAACAGTACAATCATGTTCATGGTAAAACCAATGGTTGGCATCACCAAGAAAGCCACACACATTGATAGTGGAACAGAAAGTGCCACAAAAAGTGCATTGGTAATTCCCATAAAAAACATGAGAATTAAGGTCACCAAAATAAAACCGATTACAATGGTGTTGATTAAATCGTGAAGGGTAACCCTTGTTTTGTCAGATTGATCTCCAGTAGCTACAATCTCTAATCCTTTTGGGAATTGAGTCGCCTTCATTTCAGCAATTATTTCTCTGATTTTATCTGAAGCTTCAATTAAATTTTCTCCTGAACGCTTTTTAACATTTAATGTGATTACATTTTTTCCATACAATCTGGCGTAAGATTCCTGCTCTTCAAAACCATCTACCACCTCTGCTATATCACGCAGATAAACAATTCCACCCGTTGGCGTATTAATAATGGTATTGCTAATTTCTTCTGCAGATTTGTATTCCTTTTTAATGTTTAAGGTTCTTCTTACACCATCAATTGGAACTGTACCCCCAGATGCAGAAATATTCTCAGAACCGATAGCCTGTAAAATATCTGTAAATGAAATCTTGGCTGATGCCATTTTATTCATATCCACATTTACCTGCATTTCTGGTTCTAAAGCACCCACTATATCCACACCTGATATTTCAGGTAATGCCTCTATCCTATCCTGCAAATCATCAGCATATTTTTTTATTGATTTCAAATCAAAATCTCCTGATATGTTTAAATACATAATTGGAAGATCTGATAAGTTGATATCCTGAACAACTGGATCATCAGGCAAATCGTTTGGTAAATCTGTCTTGGCTTTATCTACAGCATCTTTAATCCTTTGTTTTGCAACAACAATATCAATATCTGCATTAAATTCAGCAGTGATAAGAGAGAAATCCTGATAGGAATTTGAAGTCACCTTTTTAAGCCCTTGAACGCCTCTGATCTGCTTTTCAATTTGTTTAGTGACCAAGTTTTCCATATTTCCGGGAGAAGTTCCTGGGTATATGGTTTGAACAAATATCTTAGGAATTGAAATCTCCGGAAAATTCTCCTTAGGCAAACTGTTATAGGTAAAATAGCCTGCAAGTAGCAGCATTGCCGTTAACACATAAATTGCTGTTCTATTTTCAACCGCCCAACTAGACGGTTTAAATTCTTTGTCTAAATCTTTCATATAAATATAATTTTAAACAGCTTAAATTTTAACTGTATCGCCTTCATTTAAGCCACTTAAGCCATTCACAATCACTTTATCACCAGCACTAATTCCAGTTAAAATTTCGGCATTGCCTTTATAAACATTCCCTACTTTCACATCTACACGCTTAGCTTTCCCATTCTCCACAATGGTTAGGTAATCTCCTTTTTCTGATTTCTGTATTGCCTTAATAGGTACTGTTGTAGCCTTAGGATTTGTATAATCAACAATCTTCAGGATAGAAATCATATTTGGTCTAAAAGTATTCTTACTTGGTAGCTTTACTTCTACGCTAAAACTTCTGCTCAATGGGTCTATGGTTTTAGAAGCAAAAGAAATTTTAGTATTTAAAGAATCCTGTGCATCAGGTAAAACTACCATCACTTCATCTCCTTGATTGATTCTGCCTGCATAACTTTCAGAAACCATTGCTTTTGCTTTCAAATCTGAAGCATTCACCACCCTTACTCCTGGTACACCCGGTTGCACTGCTTGCCCTACTTTGTAATCCATTAAATCAATAGTTCCAGAAATTGGAGATTTTATTTTATACATAGAAGCCTGTTGTCTTAGTACAGACATTTGTCTTTCTAAGCTCTCTTTCTGAGTTTTTGCATTTAAATACTGTACTTCTGTTCCAATTTTTTGATCCCAAAGATTTTTTTGGCGATTGAATAAATTGGTAGCCAAATCCAAATTTGTTTGCAACTGCGCTATATTCTGACGAAGAACAGCATCATCAATTTGAGCTAAAACCTGACCTCTTGAAACATTTTGGCCAATATTTACATATACTTTTGTAATTACTCCTTGAGCTTCTGGACTTACCTGAACATTTTGTTCAGCATCTACTTTCCCTTGGATCTCAATATAATTTTTAAAAACCGATGTAGTAACTTCATAAACATCTACATCCTTAGTAACATCATTTTTCTTTGTGCCAATTTCAGCTTCAAGTTCCGCTATTTTTGTATTTGTTGCTGTCTGTTCTTTTTTAAGTTTCTCAAGCTCTGCTTTTTTGTCCTTTGGTCCACAGGCCGCAAGAAACAATACAACTGATGCGATTAATAATTTTTTCATGACTTTTATGATATAAGGTTTTCTATTTATTATTTAATAATTCCTGTTGCTCTTTCTGTATCAACTTTACTGATTAAGGCATCATACAATGCATTAATGTAATTATTTTGGGCTTCTTTTAATGATGTTTGTGCCTGGGTAACTTCTATGGAAGAACCTACACCTTGCTCATATTTAATTTTAGACACCCTTAACACTTCACTTGCTAAATCTAGATTTCTCTGCTGATTATCTAAAGATGATAAACTGTTGGTATAGCTGGTAATGCTATTTTTGATATCAAGATTAATAGAGTTTTTAGCTTGACTTAAATCATTTTGAGATTTTAAGACTGTATATTGAGCCTGTTTCACCTTCTGATATTTTTGTCCGCCACTAAAAATTGGAACATTCAATTGTAGGCCAATCACAGTGGTTGGAAAACTATTTTTATAAAGATCCCCAAAAGAACTATTTTGATATTGATATGTTCCGCTGCCGAAGGCAGATAAGGTAGGTAAGAATTCAGATTTATACCTTTTCAGATCTAATTGGTTTAATTTAATCTGAGTCTCCGCTAATGCATATTCTACTCTGTTTTTGTAAACTGAAGAATCTGATTCCATGGCTATTTTATCAAGTTTTACATTGTCTATGCTTCCAGCAAGATTTAAATCCTCTGTGATTGGCATTCCCATCTGAAACTTCAACATCGTAATTCCAAGTGCTATTGAACGTAAGATATTCTCCTTTTCTGTGGTCAAGTTATTGTAAAGAACTGATAACCTATCAGCATCAATTTTTTCGGCAAAACCATTGTCGTACAAAGCTTTGGTCTGATTCAGCTGATCTTTTAATTGCGCAATATTTGCATCCAATAAATCAATTTGCTTATTGTTTACCAAAACCATGTAATAAGCCTTGCTAACAGCTACATTAGTTTCAATCTTTGTGCGGTCATATGCTCTTTGAGAAAGCTCTTTGTATGTTTTAGAAGCTTGTAAGCCTACTAAATAGCTTCCGCTAAAAAGTAATTGATTAACTGATAATCCCAAACTGGAATTATATTTCACTCCAAATTGAACTGGAATAAATTGACCTGCTTGTCCGCCAAAAAATTCTGCAGGCAGCAATGAAGTAGGGGTTTTCAAGAAATCTCTTAAATCCGCAGAACCACTAATTTGAGGAAGTCCAATCCCTATAGTTTCCCTAACTTTTGAAGCAGCTATTTTCTGATCAATAGCAGCATTCAAAAGAGTATTCTGATGCTCGTAAGCATAATTTATGCATTGTTCAAGATTAAAATTGTGGGTTTGTGCAGTATCTGTCTGCGCTTTTAAACTCCCAATTGCTAAACTTAAAAAAGCTGTAAAAAGCATTGTTATAGTTTTCATTGTGTGATCTGGTTATTCTCTAATTTATAATTTGTGTAGTTGTTGATTAATACGTGGCCACTTAGGGTACAAATGCCAAACAGGAAATGGAAAGTAAGTTCTTTAATTACATCATACATACTGAACTTACCGCTTCTAATAAGTTCAGACTCAAACACCCAATTAATCTGACCTACTCTTGAATTTGCCAGAATTTCAGTATTGATGTCAGCTCTAAAAACTTTCTCCTTTACTCCTCTTTCTAAGTTTTCTTTTACATTATTATAGAGATGGGTTTGATGGAAACTCATCATCAGCTTATAAGCCTCATTATGATATTTCTCTAAATCGTAAA
>JBDSHZ010000069.1:0-7807 GCA_039918235.1 Pelobium sp. | reverse complement strand
TTTGAATTGCATAGAAAAACACGTTTGGCGGGTTCTCATAATGTAGATAGAACCATGACCTATAGAGAAGCGGCCAACATATCCTGTTTACTTAAAACCAAAGGAGTATGCGAGTCCATTGGCTCTGCTTGCGCTACGGGTCTAGGAAATATTGGCCATGCTTTTAGGCTGATTAAATTTGGTTTGCAAGACCGTGTGATTGCCGGAGGTGTAGAAGGAACATCTTTAGAGTCTTTCATAGGTTTTGATGCCATGCAGGTGCTGAGTCGGGGTTTTACACCAGAGGAAAGTTCCCGTCCGTTTGATATCAACCGTAACGGTTTTGTATGTTCATTTGGTGCCGGAATTGTAGCTTTAGAAGAATACGAATCGGCGAAAGCCAGAGGAGCGAAAATATTAGGAGTAATAGATGATTATTTCAATAATTCTGACGGAGATGGAGACATGTTTTACCCTTCATTTGCTGGGCAACAAAGATTATGGAAAGGTTTGCTAACAAACGATAGCAGAAAACCAGACGTAGTTAAAGTTCACGGAACATCCACTCCCGCTGGTGATGCCATAGAATTATTAAGTGTAGTGGATACTTTAGGTAAAAAAGATTATCATATCTCTGCTCCAAAATCTCAATTCGGACACATGTTGGGCGCTGCAGGTTCGGTAGAATTTATCACAGCTTTGCTGATGCTAGAGCACCAAAAAGTATTGCCTTGCCTTAACGCAAACACCTTGAACCCTGAGTTGGAGAATATCCAAAAAACAGCTCATTGGCAAGGACCAAAAGAACCTTTAGCGGCTTACAGAGATTTATTACCTCAGGAAAGTTTTAGTAAAGAGATCAATAAAATTGCCTGCTTAAATTATGGCTTTGGCGGAACTAATAGTGCCATTTCCATTTCAAAAGATATTTAAATGATTGATAACACCAATAAAGTAGCGGTCATCTTTGGCGTGAGAAATGAAAGTTCCATTGCTTGGGATATTGCTATAAAACTTCACAAATCAGGTTGTAAGGTTGCCCTATCCTATGTAGGCGACACCAAAGACGAAGTATTGCATTTAATGGAGAAAGCTGGAATGGACCCTAATCTTTCAGCAGATGTAGATGTGAGAGCAGAGGATCAAATCTCGGCTTTTATTCAAAAAATTCATGCAGAATTAGGCCCAATAAATTATGTTTTACACGGAGTAGCACATGGAAGCCAGCAAGTGATGTGCTACACTACACCTGGAAGTAATGAACCTAGACCCTCTTACTTAGACATTCCCTTTGAAGATTTAATGGATGCCTTTAATATCAGTACTTATTCTTTATTGAGGATTTGCAGGGTGGCCAAGCCTTATTTAGTAAAAAATGCCTCTGTACTTACTTTAACTTATAATGCTTCTCAAAGGGTTTTCCCTGGCTATGCCGGAATGGGCATCAACAAAGCCGCTTTAGAGAATATTGTTTTATATCTTGCCAGTCATTTCAGAGAGGAACCCATCAGGGTAAATGCAATATCTGCAGGCTTGGTAATGACAACATCTTCAGGCGGGATTAGCGGCGTGAGAACATTAAGGAAAATAGGAAAATTCACCGCTCCATTAGGTAACATCAGTTCGGGCGACGTGGGAGATGCTGCGCTGTATTATTTTTCAGATCTTTCCAAAAAAGTCACTGGCAATATCCATTTTGTAGATGGTGGCTTCAATATTATGGGCGTTTCTGGTGATGGAGAATAAATTGTTCCATACCATTAATGAAACCATTACAGATGAAAAACTCGCTATAGGAAACGACTTGGTCTTTCTTCCTGATTTTCGAAAATCATTTAACGAATTATTTAAAAAAAAGGTTTATACAGAAGCAGAGCAAACTTATTGCAATTCTTTTGATCAACCTATTTTACGTTACGCATCTACATGGGCGGCAAAGGAAGCCGTGTATAAAGCCATAAAACAAATTAACCCACAAAGTTTAGGCTGGAAGAAAGTAGAGATTTTGAGAGAGAAAATTGCGGGTAAACCTGAAGTTAAAATCCACCATGAGCATTCCTATAAAATAAGTCTTAGCATTTCACATGATGGGGATTATGTTTGGGCAGTTGCTCTTGTTAAAATTTGATTCATGACGCATCATTATTTCGACCATGCTTTAGCTTCCCTGAGTTATTATAAATTTGGGAAGGGAGAAAAAGTGATGTTGTGTTTTCATGGATATGGGATGCATGGCAAACAGTTTAAAATTCTGGAAGAACAGCTTGGAGAAAAATACACTTTTTATGGTTTGGATTTGTTCTTTCATAAAGAGACCAAACTTAAAAATGAAAGCTTAGAAGCAGTAAAAACAGGCATCTCTAAAAAAGAATTAGTTGCCTTTATTATTGATTTTTGTGAACACGTAAAAATCAACAAATTCTCTTTGCTCTCTTATTCTATGGGAACGCATTATGCCACCGCAATTGCTGAGGAAATACCAGAAAAAGTTGAGGAATTTATTGCGGTTGCACCATCAATTTTAAATCCGGGTAGACTGGTGACATTTTTTAGTCAGCGTAAATCAGGAAATAAAATATTGGAGAGACTGGTGTTGAGCGAAAAAGCCCTGGTCAGCATGTTAAAATGGAGTCGGAAATTTAAATTTGTTGATGATATTGGTTATCAAATTTTGATGAAAGAAATTGGCACTAAAGAACTACGTTTCAGTTTCTATGCATGCTTTATCTATCTCCGATTTTTGGCCATAGACGAAACCAGATTATTAGAAGCACTAAACGAACATCCTATCAAATCTGTTTTTATATTTGGCAAAAGAGACCTGATGTATCCACCGAAAATTGGCGATTCTTTTTTAGCAAAGCTGAAGGATGCTAAAGTATTGGTATTAGATGAAAATCATGAGATCATCAATCAGAATTTTGCTTTGGCTTTGACAGAAATTTTAATATGATCATTAAAAAGAAACATATCCCTTTTGGCATTATCAAATTTGCAGGTTCATTAATAAATCTGTTCTTTAAAATCCGTTTTAACAAATTTATCATCAGAAAAATCCCTATTAAACCAAATCATTCCTATCTTTTAATGTGTAATCATTTTAGTTTTGGCGATGGTTTTTTAGCCTATTTCCTAAGCTTTAATGCTATATATCCTGCGTTTAATGATATGAACATCATGATCATGAAGAAACAGTTACAAAAAAATCCTTGGTTAAGGTATATTGGTGGTTTTTCCATTGATCCTGGAAAAGCCAGTGTTGCAGAAAGTATAGCTCATGCAGCAGAAATTCTAAGTAAACCTGGTAATCTTTTACTTTTTTACCCTCAAGGAAATTTAGAATCTCAACATGTAAGAACCATAGAATTTCAAGACGGAATTAATCAAATTATACCCAAAATAAAAGGCGACTGTCAGATTATTTGGAGTTCTAATATTGTTGAATATTTTGAGTCTCTTACTGCTTCCATTCATTTCAATATGCTAGACTGTGGTACCAACCACGATTTTAATTTTGAAGAACTCAAAGAAAAAGTAAACCAACATCATCAAAATTCTTTCCAACAGAATTTACGTTACACTGTAGAAAAATAACTTTCTGATCTTTTTTTAAAAAAATAATTCACGCTCATTTATGGAATTGGTCCGATTCTTTCATCATGATTAAAACAAATAATAATAATTATGAAAAAGATACTTTTAATTACCTTGATTACCTTAACCTCATTAGCAGGTTTTTCTCAAAACGTAGATACCAGAAAAAAAATAGAAGTTAACGGAACGGCAGAAATGGAAGTTACGCCGGATGAAATTTACATCGGCATATCCCTTAAAGAATACTTAACTGACAACAAAAAGGTGGTAAGTATAGAGTTATTAGAGGCTCAACTACAGAAGGCTGTAATTAAAGCTGGAATAGCAAATGAGGATTTTACCATCAATAATTTAAGTGCTTACACCAATTATTGGGAGAAGAAAAAAGACGCTACTTTTTTGGCCTCAAAACAGTACAGTATTAAAGTAAAAGATTTGAACACTTTTAACGAAATCATTGGTGCTGTAGATCCAAAAGGAATGGCTTACACCAATATTGACCGTTATTCTTATTCTAAAGAAGATCAGTTAAAAAAAGAATTAAAAATTAAAGCATTAATGGACGCCAAAAGTAAAGCCACTTATTTGGTTGAAGCTTTAGGCGATAAATTAGGAAATGCTTTGCAAATTTCAGAATCAGGTAGTGAGAATTATCCTCAACCGGTGATGTTTAGGGCATCTATGATGAAATCTGAAGATGCTTCCATGCCTCAGATAGATTTCAAGAAGATAAAGCTTACCTCGCAGATTAGCGCAGTTTTCGAAATAAAATAATGAAATAATGAAAAACAGTAAGAGCCTCCTTTACCGGAGGCTTTTTTGTTTCTAATCTTTAATGTTAAATTTGATTAATGAGCATAATTGATAGAATTGACGTCCCATCAAAAAAGAAGATTTTTTATCCGATAAAAAATCCTCTTAAACAGTATCTGCTTAAATATGATAGGGAAATGCGGTTGCCCCTTCAATATTCAGACATGCTGAGGTTCAACCTTGCTACTCCCCTTTTAGATAAAAACGACAAAGATACACTGTGGCAAACTGTGTATTATGATGAGGGCGAAATGAACGAACTTTATCCTGCGCTCAAATACATTTATGCGTTAATGAATGCTTCCGGACGTTTAGAAGTAATGGATCATCTTTCTGTTTCCCGAATTGATTATTGCTCTTTCGGTAACTCTAAACCATTCAGAATAAGGATTATCAATCGGTTGAATGACAATTACGATCATTTTTACGTTAAAAAAGCCGATGCTTCACGTGTTTACGGGCTAGAGTTAGAACACATTCTTTCACCAAATAGGATCAATTATTTTACTGATGATGATACGTTAATTGAGGAACACATCCCAGGTTTACCAGGCGACGTTTTTGTAAACGAATATTTAGATGGTGTGAAGTTTAACCAAACACGCATCAGCAAAGAATTTGTAAAATTTAACGAGCGTTGTTTCGTGAGGCTTTTAGGTGATATGCGCTCTTACAATTATGTAGTTGACATTACACCAGACATTGAAGGCAACCAATATAGAATAAGGGCGATAGATTTTGATCAGCAATCGTACGAAGGGAAACTACGTTTATATATGCCTCAATTCTTTAAAGAAAACAACAACTTAGTTTTTATGGGCATTGATAGCATTAATGAGAAAACCATGAAACAATATCAGCAAGAAGAGCGAAGTATCATCAGTCACCGTATTAAATTGGGCCGTTACCGACTGAAGGACCTATATGACGCTTCCCTTACTACAGAACTGGCCCCAATAGAAAAAACGCAGGAGTTAGGGAAGGAATTAGCAGATTATCATCAAGACAAACGTTTCTTAAACATCACTCACATGGGGAAAATGGTGAACTCTCATATTTTTGCCTGTATGGAAAACAAGAATTTATAGCTTTTATAATGTAGTTTTCAATGATCTCATGTGTAATTAAGAGACTGCTAGTTTAAAATTGCGCTCAAATTTATTTAAATGTTACCATGTTGTATGCGCTTTGATCATATCATTGAAAGAAAATTCTTAGGAAGAAGAATTCTTTTCTTAAATTGAAAATAACTAAGAATAGATGAAGTCATTTAAAAACCCATTAATTGTTACACTTATCCTTATCATGATAATAATTGGTGGAATTTATGGCTACCTCAGTTATATCTTGCCAAATGGTGGAAAAGTTGAAGTCTTAAGCATTGGCCTTAGCAAAGAGAGGGTGGAAAGAGGTAGATACTTAGCTGTTGCGCTTTGTATGGATTGTCATTCTACCAGAGATTGGTCTAAATTTTCTGGCCCTATAGTGCCTGGGACATTAGGAATGGGAGGAGAAGAATTTAATCAAAAAATGGGATTCCCTGGGAATTTTTATGCTTCCAACATCACTCCGGCATCTCTTATCAAATGGAGTGATGGTGAAATATTAAGAGCAGTGACTACAGGGGTTTCAAAAGATGGAAGACCCTTATCCCCAATAATGCCATATCTAGCTTATGGAAAAATGGCTATAGAAGATATTTATTCAATTATTGCTTATATCAGGACGATAAAACCAATTATAAATGAAGTGAAGGTTTCAGAACCTTCTTTTCCCTTCAGCTTAATTTTACGTACAATTCCTCAAGAAGCTAACTTTGGTTATTTGCCAGATCGTAAAACTGATCCCGTAGGCTTAGGAGCTTATTTGATTAACGCCGCGTCTTGCGCTGATTGTCATACCCCTGTAGATGATAGCGGAAAAGGAATATTAGGAATGGAATTTGCCGGTGGAAGAACTTTTAAAACGCCAATGGGAACCATAAGATCCGCTAATATTTCTACTGATGAAACTACAGGGATTGGAAGCTGGACAGAGGAAAGTTTTGTGCGTAGATTTAAAGCTTATGCAGATACCAGCTATCATTCACCACTCATAGGAAAAGGAGGAGTACAAACTTTAATGCCTTGGACAAGGTATGCACAATTTAACACCAGAGATTTGAAGGCTATTTATGCTTTTCTTAAAACACAAAATCCGGTGAGGAATGAGGTAGTGAAATTTGAAGCTGCTAAAAATTAGTTGTAAATTCATTTAAATGAAACAAGCTTATTTCTAATGTACTGACCTGCTGGTGATAAATTTTCAGAAGTCCAATTCCCATTTATTGATGCTCCCGGCATTAGAATAGCGGTAGTCTCTTTTTTGTCAGTAAGGTTCCAATTAATCCAACTTAACGTGAGTTCGGGTTAAGCGGCCAAAAAGAGTTGACTATCCTTATCCTGAAATTTGATGTTAAGGGAAGGTTTTTTAGGGAAGAAATGGTATGCGCACAAAGCGCCCATCGTATTCATTAAGAAATTGTTGATTGAACGGTGTCGGGTATGCTGGATCTTACAGATATTCTTCAGTTCATCGTTGACACATTCGATAATAGCTCTTTTTCTGAGCATAATTTTGTCGGCTTGAGAGATATTGAAAGCCTTCATATTCTTACGCGGTTTTGTGATCATCTGTATTCCGTTTCCCCATAATAAGTCTGCCAGTGCTTTTGATATATAGCCTTTATCTCCGAACAGTTTGCCGAATATATCCTGTGCCATAGCAGTCATCAATTTTATATTCCTATCGTCCACATTGCCCTTTGTTAGGTAGAAGGACAATATTTCACCTCTGTCGTTGATGATCAGATGTAGCTTAAAACCATAAAACCAGCCAATTGAACATTGCCCTCTTTCAGCTACTTGGGCAAATACTTTATGGTTGTGGATACGTCTGTTATGGCATACTTTGATATGAGTAGAGTCGATAAAGTTGATGCCTCTTGAGTTGCCCAAACAATGTGTTTTAAGAAACAACATCATAGGTACTGCTACTCTTTGCTGTAATTCTACAAACCTGTTATAAGATACCAGATTGGGAAAATATTCTTTATAATAAAGACAGATATGCTCCAGATAAAAATGCTTAAGGTTAGTAAAATGACCGCTATGGAAAGCAATCAGAATAGTAATGATTTCACTTTCAGAAAGTGATGGCTTTCTGTCTCTTACCCTGTAGTTCCCAGCATCAAGCTGATGTTTTCTGATTTCCAGCTCAAATTCCTTGCAGAAATCGTCTACCTTAACAAAAATTTCTATAATTTTATCTCTTAGCATTGGGTTTTGCTTTAATTGTAAATAATTGATTGTCAGTTAATTAAATACAATAATCATGCCCTTTGCTATCTTTTTGTTAACTATTTCTTATCCCGAACTCACGT
>JBDSHZ010000068.1:0-7229 GCA_039918235.1 Pelobium sp. | reverse complement strand
CAGAAGTATAATGCTGAAAAAAATCTTCGTATGCGACACAAAGACTTCTAAAATCTTTTCTGTGCAAAAAGTAAATTACAGTTCCCTTTTTTGCAATAACAGTTTTTAATGACCTTTTTTTATTGAGTAATACAGAGATTCCGCCATAACTATTTCCACGTTCTAAATTTTCTACATCTCTTTTTTCTTCATTTCCATCATAAAAGAAAGATTCATAGGATCCAGTATGGATAATATCTACACCTCTCATTTTCGTGATTTCCTGTTGGTATAACAGCGTGTCTTTCTTGTGTTTTACTTCTTGAAGTAACTCGGCAATACCTGTTAATACCTCCTCAGGAAGTAAATTGAATGGAGTAGTTTCCTTTAAAAATGCTAATTTATCATTCATAACACAACCATATTAAAAGTGAAATTATTAACAAAGCAAGAATAGAGAATATCCATAAAGGTATTTTTTTTTCTTTTTGATTTAGTTCGGTTTGTTTTTTGATAATGGCATCGCTTACTTCTCCTTTTTCTAATAAATGAAAGAATATTTCGGCAGTTAATTTTGCATCAGCTAAAGCATCATGAAGTTTTACAGGTCTTTTATGGAACAGTGTTTTGTAAAATCTATTAAGTTTTAAATATTTAAAGCTCGGGTTTTTAATGTAGGGTACACTGGCTTTCATGGTGCAAAAGTGAGGCAGTTCATTTAAACTATTCTCTATTTTAAACCTATGAAATTCAACATTCATCATATGCAAATCAAGCTCTACAAAATGTCCAATGATTAATGGTTGATATTTTTGAAGATCATAAGCCAGTTTTGTAAGTATTTTCTTTCTGTCTTCCCCATTTAAATCTAAGAATTCGGTGGTAATTTTATGGATGTTGAACGCATATTTATTAATCTTAAATCCGTTATTTTTAAGGTAATAATTTGCTGATTTAATTTCTTTTCCGTTTTTATCGAAAACAACCCAAGCAACCTGTAAAATATGAGGCCAGTTATTTTCAATATCATAAGCAACATCCCATTTTTTAGGCAAGCCAGATGTCTCTGTATCAATAACGAGAAAAAAATCTTTCATCACGGAAAATTAAAAAAATGTATGGAGATATCATGATGTGTTTTATAACTGTTTAGAATAATGTTTTTTGAGTTTACTTATAATATAATTTAAATAAGGTTTAAATAGTTTTATTTTATAAATTTTCTTCAAGCGTTTTTTAAGCCTATATTAAATTATTATCTTAGAGCCACTAAACTAGGTAAGAAAAAGCAATGTCAATCTATAATTGGTCATTAAAAAAATTACTTTCCTCAGAGGAAGATTCCTTTATCAAAGCAAAAATCACTATTCTTTTCACTGTACTTTCATTTTCTATTCTAAAAGCTATTATAGTTATCGCTACAGCTTTGCAGGCTGACCAATCACTACAGTTGGTAAGAGCTATTGTTGCGCTAGTTTTTTATACAATTCTGTTAAAATTATTATTATTTAACAAATCATTACTTTATACCCTTAGCCATATTTTAATAATCATAGGTATTTTTATTATATGGAGTAATATTTTTTTCACCTCACATGAGGTAAATATAGTGACCATGCAGTTTGTATTTATGGCTGTTTTGAGCAGTTTTTACCTGCTAGGGGTAAGTTATGGGATTCTTTATTCTTGTATTTGTACATTTCCTGTTATCATCTATCTGTTAGGAGGAAAAGATATGATTTTCAACAGCTCATCATCAGAGAAATTAGCGTCGCCAGGATATGAGATTATAGGGATTTTTAACTTTCTGACCATTATTATTTCTCATTACCTTTTTCAGAAAGCCTTTGTTTCTAACATTGCGGAGAAAGAAGTATTGAATGCACAATTGCAAGAGGCAGTTCATCAAGCTAATGTGGCTTCTCAAGTGAAAACTGATTTCCTTTCTACCATGTCTCATGAATTAAGAACTCCCTTGAACGCTGTGATAGGAATGACAAATTTATTTTTGTCTAATCCAAACAGTAGTGATAAAGTAGAAAATCTTAAAATATTAAAGTTTTCTGCAGTTAGTCTTCACTCAGTAATCAATGATATTCTTGATTTTAATAAACTAGGAGCGAACCGATTGGAGCTAGAAAGTATTAGCGTTGACTTAGCTATTTTAATGAACGATATCTGTTCAGGATTAATTTTTCAAGCTAAAGAAAAGGGAATTGTCCTTAATATGGATATATCTGAAGACATTAAAAATAAAAGAGTAATTACAGATCCTACCAGGATCACACAGATTATTTACAACCTAGCAGGAAATGCGCTAAAGTTTACTACAATAGGAAGTGTAACGGTACGCTTAGAGGTAGTTGATGAAAATAGTGGTGAACTTAACATTAAGTTTTCTGTAATTGATACTGGAATTGGCATCAATGAAGATAAGCAGGCCGCTGTTTTTGAACCTTTTAAGCAGGGCAGTTCAAGTACTACAAGAGATTATGGTGGTACAGGATTAGGCTTAGCTATTGTAAAACAATTATTGTTGCTCTTTAACAGCGAAATTCATTTGGAAAGTATTCTTGGAAAAGGCTCTACTTTCTATTTTAATATTGCATTTCAATTAGACAAAAAAGTTCAAGACCAACCTGCTCCTGAAGAGTTGATTTTAAAAGAAATTGAAGATTTAAGCGAACTGAGGATATTAGTAGCAGATGATAACATGATGAACAGACTGTTGCTGAAAAAAGTATTTTTAAAATGGAACAGTGAGCCTGTTTTTGTGGAAAATGGACAGTTGGCTATAGAAAAAGCTAAACTTCAAACTTTTGATGTGATTTTAATGGATCTTCACATGCCTATTAAAAACGGTTATGAAGCCGCTAGGATGATACGTGATTCAAATGAATATACCGATCATAGATTGAAAATTATTGCTTTTACTGCTTCTGTTTCACCTGATATGTATGATAAAATAATAGAGGCCGGTATGGACGACTATGTATTTAAGCCATTTGACGCTAAAGAACTTTACCGCAAAATGAAAGAAATTTCTGATCAAGTTTATCAAAAGAATTTGATTTAAAAGACAGCCGTATATCGCTTTTTCACAAAGTGAATAACCTCTTTTATTGGCGTAAAATTTGTAATGATTAGCGTGTTAAACTCATCTTAAAGAAATTAAATAAAACCATTATGGACAGGAAAGAATTAGAATCAATGATGAAAATTATTAATCACCAAGAACACTCTTCAATATTAGGTGGAATGCAGGCTGAATATGAAGAATTGGAAAGAATGGGTTTCATAAGAATTAACTGGAATGAAAGCTCATTATCAGCAGTGATCACACCTGAAGGTAAGGCTTTTGTATCTTCTTTAACAGATTGATTAAATTAAATAGAACTTATAGGTAAGTATTTATTTTTTAAGAAAAACAGAAAATGTGGTTCCCAAACCAAGTTGTGAACTAACTTTAATTTCACCATTTAAGGCCTTCACCAATTCTTTTACAGTATATAAACCTATACCAGAACTTTTATTGTTGTAACGGTCATATTCTTGTATGATGAAATTGTTTTTAAAGATATTTTCAAAATTTTCTGTTGCAATGCCAATTCCATTATCCTTTATGTTTAAAATGTAACAATCGGCATCTTCCTTAAAATCAATCTCAATTAATCCCTCATTTTTATCATTATATCTTATCGCATTACTCATTAAATTCATTAAAATCTGCTCTAAAGCAACATGAGACACTATTAATAGAGCATCTTTAGCAGGGAATTTAATTTCGATATTTTCAGGTATCACTAACATTTTCGCCACCTTTTTAAGTATGTGGAGTAATCCAACATCTTGTTTTTCAATCAAAAGACTGGCTGGTGATTTAGAATAGTGTAACATGTCATTTAATAATTCCAATAAGTTTTTAGTGGCTTCCAAATTCATATCAATTAGCTTGATACTTTCTTGGTTACCCTCTGGAACCATTCTTTTCTTTAAAAGCTGGGAGGTAAGTAATATACTAGTTAAAGGGTTTTTTATGTCATGAGCAGCCATTGATGCAAATTTATTGATCAAGATATTGCTCTCTAACAGGGATTCATTGGTTTTTTCTAGTTCTAAAAATCTTTTCCTTAGCTCTAATTTATTAACCACTTGTTTTGCGAGTACTTTTAAAGCTTTAGTTTGTTCTTCGTCTAAATTTCTTTTAGAATAATCTATAACACATAGGGTTCCCAGTGCATGTCCATCTTCAGTGATGAGTGGTACACCAGCATAAAAAACAATATTCGGCTGTCCTGTTACCAATGGGTTATTGGCAAACCTATCGTCTTGAGTGGCGTCATTTATCTGCATTATTTCTTCGCTAGAAGCAATGGCATGTGCACAAAATGATTGTGAAATAGGAGTTTCCTTTACCGGTAAGCCAATATTTGATTTAAACCATTGCCTGTTGCCATCTACTAAACTAATGAGCGCAATTGGCGTTTGGCAAATAGCAGATGCCAAAACAGCTATTTCGTCAAAATCAGCCTCATCAGCAGTATCTAAAATGTTGTAAGATAGGAGAGAAGCAAGTCTTTCTGCCTCATTAACTGCATTGTTTTTTTTTGACATTCGGTGCGTTAAATGGCTAATCTAAAGATTTTATTGAAATTTGATACCGCAGCAATTATATATATAGTTAAATGAAATTTTATTTCTAAAATGACAGAAATGAGCAATTTTAATGATCGATCAATTTATAAATTTGAACTGATCCCCATCAAATAAACCCAGATCGCTCAATTTCAAACTTGGGATCACCAATAGCGCCATAAAAGATAAGGTCATAAATGGTGATTGCAATGTTGCACCCAATTGCTTTGCCATCAAATCTATTCCAGTATATTTCTTAGCTACTTCATATCCATCTTCAGTACTCATTAAGCCTGCTACAGGTAATGCCAATACCATTTGATTAGTTTTGCTTACACAGCTTATACCACCTTTAGAGTTGATCAAAGCATTTACTGCTTGGCAAATACTTTCATCATCTACACCAATTACCACAATATTATGACTGTCATGAGCAACGGAAGAAGCAATTGCACCTTCCTTTAATCCAAAGTTTTTAATAAAAGAAGTTGCAATTTTTGCCTGATGATATCTGTTGACTACAGCAATTTTTAGCACATCGTTTTCAAGATCTACCTGTAAATTCCCATCTTTAACCGGAACTTTCAACATTAATTTATGGGTGATGAGTTGCCCTTCTATAGCTCCAATAACAGGTGTCAATTCTTCCCCGATAGCTTTAATTGCAAATTCATTTACATTTTTCTCCTCACAACTAAAATTATTAATGTTTTTTGCTTTAGGACTGGAAATGAAAGATTTGCCTTTCTCTGCTACCTTTTCTCCATTAATGTAAGTGGCTATTACTTCAAAATCTGCTAAGTTATTCAGTAAGATGAAATCTGCTGGATCTCCAATATTTAACAAGCCAATAACTAATTTATAATGTTTTATAGGGTTGATGCAGGCGGCTTGTAAAACATTATAAATATCTACGCCTTTTTCAACAGCCCTTTGGCAAATCTGATCAATATGTCCTTCTACCAAACTATCAGGATGTTTATCGTCACTACAAAACATTATTTCACTAGGATAATCATTTAATAAAGGGATTAAAGCCTCAAAGTTTTTGGCGGCACTGCCTTCTCTGATCAGAATTTTCATTCCTCTTTGCAATTTATCCAAAGCTTCCTCATAAGTAAAACATTCATGGTCAGTACTTATACCAGCCTGAATGTATTTTTCTGCATCTTTTCCCATCAATCCAGGCGCATGACCGTCAATGGGTTTTTCTAGGGCTTTAGCTACTGCTATTTTCGCCAGCACTACTTCATCATCAAACAAAACACCTGGAAAATTCATCATTTCTGTGAGGTATTTTATTTCATCCCTTTTCAATAAATCCTCAATATCATCCACAGTAATTTCTGCACCTGCTGTTTCAAAAATAGTAGCAGGTACACAGCTCGGTGCACCGAAATTAAATTTAAAAGGAACTGTTTTTGCATTTTCAAGCATGTATTCTACGCCAGCCATCCCGCAAACATTGGCAATCTCATGTGGATCGCTCACTGTGCCAACAGTGCCATGCACTACTGCTAACCTTGCAAATTCAGAAGGAACCAGCATGGAGCTTTCAATGTGCACATGTGCATCTATAAATCCGGGTGTCAGAAATGGGAGGGAAGTTTCATCAGTATACGTAATAGCTTCAATAGATTGGATAATACCCGCTGAAAAAATAAGCCTTACAGGACAAATGTTCTTATTTTCTATATCAACTAATCTTGCTATTATCTCTTGAGGCATGGTTAAAAACGTGTTTAAATGGAAATTATGATGATGATAAAGATTATTAAGAAATTCAGGAAATGCAAACCTTTAAAATTTAGTTGCATACTTTCTGCAATTATATTTTCAAACTGCATTGTTCTATAAATTTATAGGTAATTCAATTAACAATTATATTTCACACAAAGGGCGAAAAGGTTTTTCGCAAAGAATCAGAGTGAGATTACATTTACCTTAGCATTCTCTGTACTTCTTATTTTTCTTTGCATGAAACTTATATTTCACGCAAAGTGCGCAAAGGTTTTTCGCAAAGAATAAAAGCGAGATATAATTTACCTTAGCGTTCTCTGCGCTTCTTATTTTTCTTTGCGTGAAACTTTATATTTCACGCAAAGGGCGCAAAGGTTTTTCGTAAAGACGCAAAGCGAGGTATAATTTAGCTTAGCGTTCTCTGCGCTTCTTATTTTTATTTGCATTAAACTTTATATTCCATGTAACAATATCAAAGTTTTTTCTCCGAGAATGAAATATTTAAATAGCTGAAAGATTGATTTTTGCTCTCAGTTCTTTTGAGATATCATCAGTGATGTTCAGCACATTTTGCAACTCGTTGGTGGAATTGTTGATGACTTTATCACAGCGTTGGCGGTGGGGCAATAGGTATTGCTGGTATGCTGGCATCACATGATTTTCCCATTTATAATGCACATCGTCTTCAGAATAACCTCTTTCTAATAGGTCACGTTTTAGGCGACGTTCCAAAGCTATTTCCATATCGGCATCCATAAAAACACGGTAGTTAAAAAGCGGATCTATATTTTTGAAATGATAAATGAAAAGCCCTTCTATAATGAGAATGGGAGCGGGCTTAATTTGTAATATTTTAGGGACCGCATTTGGGTTGT
>JBDSHZ010000067.1:0-6565 GCA_039918235.1 Pelobium sp. | reverse complement strand
TCATGCAAAAAAGAAGCAGAAGTAGCTCCAGTAAAATCATTAAAAGTAGTAAGCGACAAAGGCGATGTAGGCACTTGGGACTAATTAATCATCAAAATATAAAAAATTAATAAAGACAGCAACATGAAAAAATTATTGATCGTATTATTTGTAGCAGTAACAGCAACTTCATGCAAAAAAGAAGCAGAAGTAGCTCCAGTAAAATCAGCAAAAGTAGCAATAGATAAAGGTGACGTAGGCACTTGGGACTAATTAATCATCAAAATATAAAAGACTAATAAAGACAGCAACATGAAAAAATTATTGATCGTATTATTTGCAGTAGCAACAGTAGCGGCAACATCATGCAAAAAAGAAGCAGAAGTAGCTCCAGTAAAATCATTAAAAGTAGTAAGTGACAAAGGCGACGTAGGTACTTGGGACTAATCAATTAACCATTTGAATTATTTAATATAAAATATAAGAACATGAAAAAATTATTGATTGTTGCATTAGTAGCGGTTTATGTAGCAGCAGCGGCAGCAACAACTTTGAAAACAGATTCAAAGGTAGCAGAAACTAAAAATTTACCTGTACAAGCAGTTGATTCACCAAAAAGTACCGCTATAGCAAGTTGGGATTAGTTTCCTTCTAAGATAAATTAGTGCTGATGCTCAAATTAAATGAGCTAAGATTAAAATTATATATTTGCATAAATCCAATTTTTATGCAGCTAATAAAGAATTACGTAGAAAAGAACCGCCAAAGGTTCCTCGACGAATTATTTGAACTATTAAGATTTCCGTCTGTAAGTGCTGATCCTAAGTATAAAGGAGAGGTACTGAAAACAGCAGATTTCGTTGCCGATAAACTAAAAAAAGCCGGAGCAGAAAACGTTGAAGTTTGTGCTACTGAAGGCTATCCCATTGTTTACGGAGAAAAAATTATAGATTCTTCCTTACCTACCGTTCTGGTTTATGGTCATTATGACGTACAGCCACCAGATCCTTTAGAATTATGGCATACGCCACCTTTTGAGCCTACTTTGCGTGATGGTAAAATTTATGCCCGCGGTGCTTGCGATGATAAAGGTCAGTTTTATATGCATGTTAAAGCTTTTGAGCTGATGATGCAAACTGATACACTTCCTTGCAATATTAAGTTTATGATTGAAGGGGAAGAAGAAGTAGGCTCTGATAATCTTGGAAAATTTGTAGCCAACAATAAAGAAAGATTAAATGCCGATGTAGTTCTAATCTCAGATACTTCCATGATTAGCATGGAAAATCCTTCTTTAGAAACTGGCTTACGTGGTTTGGCTTATATGGAAGTTGAAGTACAAGGTCCTAACCGTGATTTACACTCAGGTGTTTACGGTGGGGCGGTTGGTAATCCAGCAACTATTCTATGCCAGATGATTGCATCTTTACATGATGAAAATAATCATATTACTATTCCAGGCTTTTACGATAATGTAGTGGCGTTGTCAGAAGAAGAAAGAAAAGCACTTAATGATGCTCCATTTGACTTAGAGGAGTATAAGGAGGATCTTTCTGTAGATGAAGTATGGGGAGAAACAGGTTATTCTACCATAGAAAGAACTGGAATTCGCCCAACTTTAGAGGTGAATGGCATCTGGGGAGGTTACACCGGGCCTGGAGCTAAGACTGTTTTACCTGCAAAAGCCAATGCCAAAATTTCTATGCGTTTGGTGCCAGGGCAGGATTGGAAAAATATCTCTGATCTTTTCAAAAAGCATTTTGAAAGTATTGCTCCAAAATCAGTGAAAGTAAAAGTTACTGCACATCATGGCGGTACACCTTATGTTACTCCAACTGATTCCATCGCTTTTCACGCTGCTTATAAAGCTATTGAAGATTCATTCGGAAAACAGCCTGTTCCAACAAGGGGTGGCGGTAGTATTCCAATTGTAGCTTTGTTTGAGCAAGAGCTGGGAATTAAAACAGTATTAATGGGTTTTGGTTTAGATAGCGACAATTTGCACTCTCCAAATGAAAAGTACGATGTTTTTAATTACTATAAAGGGATAGAAACTATTCCTTTGTTCCATAAATATTTTGCAGAACTGAGCAAAGCTTAATTTCTCAGCTTATTTTAAAGCAAATAATTATCAACCCGGTTAATACCGGGTTTTTTGTTTTTTAAAGCTCATCCGTATTTGGCGCATCCTCATCTAAGTCTGATTGATAGTCGTCAAGCTCCTCAAAATCATCTAATAAAGGGTGTGTTTCTTCATCATCTAGTTTTGGAGTGTCAACATAATCTACATTATTAAAATCATCATCATCAGAATCTGTTTTTCCATGATCGCTCAATAGCTCTTCCTCCATGTCTTCATTTTTCCAGCTTACATGTTCATTGTTTGCTTTGGGTGTCTTTTCCATTGTAATCTTTTTAATTAACCGTTTCAAACTTTGTTCCGCTTATTTTAAATCTGAATCTTAATTTTGTGAAAATGTTAAAAATGGCAGTTAATAAGCATAATTCCTCTTCTTCTTTAAAAAAGAAGCGAAAGCCTCCAGTTAGAAAGCGTATAAAAAAATCAGAGCGTAAATCTAAATGGAAAATTTTGATGATATTATTAATTATCATTTCGCTTGTTTTTTCTCCATTTTATTATGGAAAGGTGATGAAAACTGCAGTTTCTACCAGTCGGTGGTTTCGTGATCTATTTATTTTCGATGCTTATCCACATTATGAAAAGTTCGGTATCCGGATCCCTAGAAAATATCAAGTTCATGGAATTGATGTTTCCTCTTACCAAGGTAAAATTGATTGGCAAAAAGTGAATGAAATGGAATATAATGGCATTAGAATTTCATTTGCCTTTATCAAAGCTACAGAAGGGGTCACTTTAGTAGATCCTTACTTTCAAAGAAACTGGAGGGAGAGTAAAAAAGCAGGAGTTCTTCGTGGTGCCTATCATTATTTCAAACCGTTAAAATCCGGAATTTGGCAGGCCAAGTTCTTTTTGCAAACGGTTTCAGTGGTTCCAGGGGATTTACCTCCTGTTATTGATATTGAGGAAAATGCCGATCTTTCCGAAAAGGAATTTATCCCTAATTTAAAAGACTTCTTGAATGAAGTGGAGAAAAAGACACATAATAAACCTATTGTTTATACTGGATATCGTTTTTATAAAGATCATCTGGAAGGAAAATTAGATGGTTATCCTTTATGGATTGCCCACTATTATCAACCCAAATTGGCTGAAGATGTTAAATGGAATTTCTGGCAACATGCAGATAATGCCCATGTAGATGGGATAAAAGGAAAGGTTGACATGAATGTTTTTAATGGAGAAGCGGAAGACTTAAGTGCGTTTTTGGTCCAACAAATTATTCGGTAAAATTTTTGTATTGTTGAAGACATGAAGATATTCCAGCAACTGCTCACCTTAAAAGAGAAACGAAGGGGTTTTCACTTGATTACGAATGATATTTTGAATGCGATTCCGGAGCTTTCTGAGATGAAGATGGGTTTATTACAGGTTTTTATACAGCATACTTCTGCCTCACTTTGTATAAATGAAAATGCAGATCCAACGGTACGTCAGGATTTTGAAATGTTCTTTAATAAAACGGTTAAAGAAAACGACCCAGATTACAAACACGATTATGAGGGCTCTGACGACATGCCGGCGCACCTCAAAGCGGCAATCTTGGGTTCTTCAGTAACCTTACCGATTAGAAATGGACGTTTGTTTGTGGGCACTTGGCAGGGTATTTATTTATGTGAACACCGTAATTATGGTGGACAAAGGAATTTAGTTTTAACGGCTTGGGGAGAGTGATTGGGTAATTTATTATACCCTCCACTTTTCACATCCCTCCAAAAACTGCTCATCAGCATCAGCCCCAATTCCTATTTCATTATTTACAAAAAGCTCAAATCCTTTATAAGTTAAGCCTCCAACAACTGGGTCAACTAAATGACCTAATAAGCAGGTGTCTAAATCGAAAAATTTAATCTGAGGACAAGCTAAGGCAAAATGAAGATTTGCGGTTAAAGCAATCCTGCTTTCTAGCATGCTTCCTATCATACATGGAATATTATGCATTCTGGCTTCATCATAAATTTTTAAACCTTCATGAATTCCGCCGGATTTAGCAAATTTAATATTGATATAATCACAGGATTTTGACTTGATCAATTTACGGGCATCGTGATGATTAAAACAGCTTTCATCAGCGGTAATTTTTATTGGGGAAAGTTTTTTAAGTTCGGGTAATAGGTCATCATACCAAGTTCTCATCGGTTGCTCGCAAAACTCAATGTCAAATTTTTTCAGTTCATTTAAAGCCAATATGGCTTCTTCAAAAGTCCATCCTTGGTTGGCGTCTAATCTTAAAATAACGTCTTCTCCAACAGCTTTCCTAATCTTTTTTACACGTTCAATATCTTCATCTACCTTTTTCCCCAGTTTAATTTTAATGATGCTACAGCCATTTTCCACATGTTTTTTAGCGGTGTTAGCCATTCCTTCGGGACTGTCAATTCCAATGGTCATGTCTGTGATCACCTGTCTTTTCTCTCCTCCAAGAAATTGGTATAAAGGAAGCCTATCATTTTTAGCGGCAATGTCATATAAAGCCATATCGAAAGCACTTTTACAAGTGGCATTAAAAGCGGTGTAGTTATTCAGCTCTTGTATTCTCTCTTCAATCTTCAAAGGATCTTTTCCTTTCCATATTTTGGCAAATTCCTGCGCCATTTTTAACATGGTTTCCTGTGTTTCACCCACAATCATCGGAAAAGCTGAACCTTCGCCTACTCCATAAATTCCTTCATCTGTATGAACTCGAATAAAAATATTCTGGGCAAAATCCATGGTACCGGTGGCAATGGTAAAAGGTTCCATTGGAATGCTGAAACGAAAAATATCGATATGGGTAATGATCATTGTTAAATTTATGAGTTTAACAACAGAGTTCACAAAGATTAGGCACAATTTTTATAAACTTCATCCTTTTTGCGACCTTTGTGAAACAATGGTGACCTTTGTGGTTAAAAAATTATGGCAAACAGACTTCAATATTCCTCTTCCCCTTATCTTTTACAACACGCAAATAATCCTGTGGATTGGTATCCTTGGGGAAAAGAAGCTTTAGCTAAAGCAAAAGCAGAGAACAAGCTGATTTTGGTGAGTATTGGTTATTCCGCCTGTCATTGGTGCCATGTGATGGAGCATGAAAGCTTTGAAGATGAGCAGGTGGCCGAGTTGATGAACCGATTTTTTGTATGTATTAAAATTGATAGGGAAGAAAGGCCAGATATTGATCAGATTTACATGACGGCGGTACAGCTGATGACCGGTAGGGGAGGCTGGCCACTCAATTGTTTCTGTTTGCCAGATCAAAGACCTATTTACGGGGGAACTTACTTTCCTAAACAGGATTGGCTAAATTTATTGACCAATCTTGCTCATTTTTACGAAACTAAACCGGCTGAGGCCGAGGATTACGCGGTAAAATTAACAGATGGCATAAAGCAATCTGAAAAGCTGAATTTTATAAAAGAAGATAGGGAATACAGCCTTCAAAATCTGGAAGAAATATTGGAACCTTGGAAAATGTTGTTTGATTTTAGTGACGGCGGACACAACCGGGCACCCAAATTCCCAATGCCCACTAACTGGGATTTTCTGATGAGGGCTGCGCATCTTTTAAAAGATGAAGCTGCCCACGTAATTGTGAGGATGACTTTAGATAAGATGGCTGCTGGTGGGATTTACGATCATTTAGGTGGTGGTTTTGCCCGTTATTCGGTTGATGGCAAATGGCATATTCCACATTTTGAGAAGATGCTTTATGATAATGGGCAGTTAATTGGGCTTTATTCCGATGCCTATAAATGGTGTGAAGAAGATCGCTATAAAGAAGTGGTTGAAGAAACTTTCGGTTGGTTGAAAACAGAAATGACTTCTACAGAAGGAGGTTTTTATTCGGCTTTGGATGCTGATAGTGAAGGAGTGGAAGGTAAATTTTACACTTGGGATAAATCTGAAATTGATTCCATTTTAGGTGATGATGCAGAAATTTTCAATCTTTTTTATGAAGTGAGTGAAGATGGAAATTGGGAAGAAGAACACATCAATAATTTATGGATCAGGAAAGAAAAGGAAGATGTAGCAAAAGCATTTGATCTATCAGAAGAAAAACTGAATTTGATTTTAAAGCAATCCAGAGAAAAATTATTGCAGGTAAGAAACAAACGTATCCGACCAGGCTTGGATGATAAAATACTCACATCATGGAATGCATTGATGATCAAAGGGCTTTGTAAAGCTTATCAGGCTTTCGCCGATGAAAAATATTTGAATTTTGCGGTTCAAAATTTTACTTTTTTAAGTAAAAATGTAATTAATGGTGATGGAGGGATTTACAGAAACTATAAAAATGGAAAAGCCAGCATCAATGGTTTTTTAGATGATTATGCTTTGCTTATAGAGGCCATGATTTGTTTATACGAATGTACTTTTGAGGAAGATTATCTAAATCGGGCGAAAGCTTTGACTGATTATACGCTAGATCATTTTAGGGACGATGAATCTGGAATGTTCTTT
>JBDSHZ010000066.1:0-6044 GCA_039918235.1 Pelobium sp. | reverse complement strand
CAGTCCAGCAATAGTGACTGCATTATTAGATCTAGATTCTCCCTGCTCTTGGAACAATGGAGTGAATGTGCTGATACAGCTCGCAGTATCCATGAGGGCACATCAACACGGTGGTATTTTATTGGTTACGCCTCCCAATTCTGAAGATTGGAGAAAATCCATTATCCATCCTTTACAATATCCTATTTTTCCTTCATTTGGTTCTTTAGCCAAGTTGATGAATCAAGAAAATAAAGATTTAGGAGAAAGTATCTGGCGTATTGACTTACGCAGAGAAGTTGAAAATATTGCAGGTTTAACTGCTGTGGACGGTGCTACTGTCATGAGCAGAGATCATCAGGTATTTACCTTTGGCGCTAAAATTACCAGAAAAAAAGACAGTTCTACCGTAGAAGCTTTACATTATATTGAACCAATTATAGGTGGCGAAGCTGTAGAGAAATTTGCCTCAGAAATTGGAGGTACCCGGCATTTTTCTGCTGCCCAATTCATTCATGACCAACATGATGCCTTGGCAATGGTGGCATCGCAAGATGGTCATTTTACCGTATTTTCTTGGTCGCCCTCGCTAGAAAAAGTTCAGGCTCATCGGATAGATTCTCTATTGATTTAGTATTGGGGATTTAGGTTTTGTAAGAAAATCAATCCTTCACGCAAACCTATCAGAGCCAAAAGCTTATCAAAATTTGCGTGAGGAATTAATGCTAATTCTTTAAATTTGAAAATGATTTTAGTTTAATGATCCTCTCGTATGGGCATGGGAAAATCTGCCCTGATTTTTGGCAAACAATGAGGGTAATTTTTTTGGATAAAGGTGATTAACCCTTCTCTAATGTCGCATCTTAAATCGAAAGCATCAGAAGAGTTATCAGCGCTCATTAAAACCCTCACTTCCATTACCGTTTGCTTTGCATCGGTAACCTGAATGACTTTCACCCTTTTATCCCAAAGCTGGTGATTCTCAATTAGCCGGTCATACTCTTTTCTTAATTCTTCAATAGGCAAAGTGTAATCGGTATAAAGAAAAACAGTACCCAATAATTCTGCAGAAGTACGCGTCCAGTTTTGAAATGGCTTTTCTATAAAATAATTAATGGGCAATATTAATCTTCTTTCATCCCATATTTGTATCACCACATAAGTAAGTGTAATTTCTTCAACTTTTCCCCATTCCCCTTCTACTACCAAAACATCATCTATTCTAATAGGTTGGGTAAAGGCAATTTGGAAACCTGCCAATAAATTAGAAAGTGATCTTTGGGCCGCAAAACCAATAATTATCCCGCTCACCCCAACTCCGGTCAACAGTCCGGCTCCAATTTTACGCATTCCTTCAAAACTAAAAAGTATGGCCGCAATGGTTAAAATCACAACAATACTGATAAATAATTTACGGATAAACTGTAGCTGCGTCCTAATCTTTCTTTCCCTTAAATTGTTCTCCTTTTTTAAATCGTAAGTAGAAACTACAAAATCTTGAACTACTTTAATTAAGTTAATGAGCAAAAAGGCAAAAGCAATGATGATGGCAATCTCCACACTTTTATTGATGACGGCAATTGTTGCTTTAGGCAACTTTAAAATAGGAACGAAAATATTAAAGAATACAAGGGGAAGGAAAAAATTAAGAGGCTTGCCAAGATGTATCACTCCCGATTTGAGAAATGAAAACCTATCAACCTTCCTATAATATCCAGTTAGTTTGAATAAAATAAATTTGAATAATAAGCCTAAACCTATGGAGGTGATCAATATCAAAATATTGAAAACAAAAGCTGGCAACTGTACTATATAATCTGGTAATTGAATATCCATTACAATATAAAAATCAAAACAATTCAACTTAAACTACGAATTTTTTTGTAACTTAAGCAAAATACAGACCAAAATTTTGATATAATTTAACATAAATCTATATTAAATTATAATTTTTTTAATTTATAAAAACACAATTCCAATATTTTGGTTGAATTTTATGAGGAATCTTTAAAACTAAATATTCTGACAAACCAACATCATGAGCAAAAAAATCATTGTATCAAACCGATTACCCGTTAAAATAACAAAAGAGAATGAAGCCTATGAATTTAGAATTAGCGAAGGTGGATTAGCCACCGGATTAGGTTCGGTTTACAAAGACGGAGATAATGTTTGGGTAGGATGGAGCGGATTAGAAGTTCCAGAAGAGGATAGGGGCTTTATCAATAGTGAGTTAAAAAAAGAAAACCTTTCTCCCGTTTACCTTACCGAGCAAGAGATACAATATTATTACGAAGGTTTTTCAAACGAGACTTTATGGCCTATTTTTCACTATGTAAGCACTTATGCACAGTATGAACAACATTACTGGGATTATTACCAGCAGGTAAACATAAAATTCAGAGATGCTGTTTTAGCTTTGGCCGAACCTGGCGATATCATTTGGATACATGATTATCAGTTGCTGTTACTTCCTCAATTAATTAGAGCAGTTTTACCTGATGTCACCATCGGATTTTTTCAACACATTCCCTTTCCTTCATTTGAACTTTTCAGACTGATCCCTTGGAGGGCAGAGTTGTTAAATGGAATGTTAGGTGCTGATTTAATAGGTTTTCATACTTATGATGATGTGCGTCACTTTACCAGCTCGGCAACAAGAATACTACCCATACAAACTACGGCTAATACCATTCACCAGGATGATAGAAATATAACCGTTGATGCTTTCCCGATGGGGATTGATAATGAAAAATTTAATGCGCTCTCTGTTCACCCAGAAGTATTAAAACAAAAGGAAGACTATAATGCTATTTTTGGAGATACAAAAATAATCCTTTCCATTGATAGGCTAGATTACAGTAAAGGAATTTTACAGCGATTAATGGCTTTTGATATTGTACTGGCTCAAAATCAGGATTATATGGAGAAGGTTTCTTTGCATATGATTGTGGTTCCGTCCAGAGATACCATTCCTCAATACCGTGATTTAAGAGACGATATTGACAAGTTAGTAGGCAACATCAATTCTAGGTATCGTACTTCCAGTTGGCATCCAATACATTATTTCTACCGCTCCTTTCCTGTAGAAACATTATCTGCATTGTACTCAAGAGCAGATATCTGCTTGGTTACGCCAATGCGAGACGGGATGAATTTAGTGAGTAAAGAATTTATTGCCAGCAAAGCCGATGAAACAGGTGTTTTAATTTTAAGTGAAATGGCCGGCGCTTCAAAAGAGTTAATAGAAGCTTTAATTGTGAACCCCAACAATCTTGGAGAAATGTATCGGGCGATTGTTCAGGCTTTAGAAATGCCTGTGGAAGAGCAGAAACTTAGAATGCACAGTTTAAGAGATACCGTAAAAAAATTCGACATTAATCATTGGGTCAAGATATTTATGGATCAGTTGGCGGAAGTGAAAGCGCATGAAAGATCAAGAATTGCAAAGCATGTAAGCGATGAGCTAAGAAATCAGTTTAAAACTAAAATGGATAATTCTAAAAACAGGGTATTGTTTTTAGATTATGATGGGACAATGGTGAATTTTAATGCCGACCCATTGAAAGCATCTCCTGACGAAGAACTTTATGGTTTAATTAATAAATTAAATGATGATGATAGGAACCATTTAGTAATTATCAGTGGTAGAAAACATGAAACATTAGGAGAGTGGTTTGGGCATTTGGCAATTGATATGATTGCCGAACATGGCGCTTGGAGTAGAAGTAAGTTTGGTGCATGGGAAGAAAGACCTAACCTATCTGATAGATGGAAAATGTCTGTTAGGCCAATGTTGGAATCTTATTGTGATAGAACTCCTGGGAGCTTTATTGAAGAAAAAAAATTCTCTTTAGCTTGGCATTACAGGAAAGCAGAAAAAGGTTTAGGAGAACTGAGAGCAAATGAATTGATCAGCAATATGAGATACCTTACCAGAGAAAAAGGTTTGCAGCTTTTACCGGGAAATAAAGTGGTAGAAATCAAAAACTCGGAAATCAATAAAGGAAAAGCGGCCTTAAATTACATTCACGGCAAAGGCTTTGATTTTATTTTGGCCATGGGAGACGACCATACTGATGAGGATATTTTTGAAAGCCTACCAGATAACGCTGTTACCATTAAAGTTGGCAGCAGCGTATCTGAAGCTAAATATTATTTAAGAAGCGTGGAAGAAGTAAGACAATTACTTCACCATTTGAGTAGTTAAATAAAGTGGTTTATTTAAGCGGTTTGCAATTCTGTAAGCCGCATTCATTAAACCAACATGACTGTATGCCTGTGGGAAATTCCCCCACATGCTTCCAGTTTCTTCATCAACATCCTCACTAAATAGCATTAAATGGTTTGCATAAGGCATTAATTTCTCAAATTCTCTTATCGCATCGTCTATCCTTCCCACACAAGCCAATGCTTCCACATACCAAAAAGCACAGATCAAGAATGTAGTTTCTGGTTTTCCAAAATCATCTGCATGCACATACCTATAAAATAAACCACTTGGTGTTTTCAATTCCTTTTCCAATGCAATTAAATGATCTTTCGCTCTTTGAGAGTTAGGATCCAAATAATTCATCATGATGAGCTGTAAAGTGCTGGCATCTAAATGTGGGCTTCCAACTGCATGCGTGTAAACTTTTCTTACCGGATCATAGCAATCTTCGATATGCTGCGCTGCCCTGTTCATTAATTCTGTGGCCTTTTTTTCTAGCTCCTCATGCTTAATAGTTTTGGCAATCTTCAAGGCTGCACAACAGCCTGCCCACTGAAAAAGATTACTATAACAGTGCATGTAAGCACTGCTTCTGAATTCCCAGATCCCAGCGTCTTTCTCATCTATGGTATGTTCAATTCTTTTTAAAGCAACTTCTACCAAATGAACTGAATCTTTTCTTTCTTTAAACACAAAACGATGATCAGTATATAAAGGCAATAGAGAAATTAATGCCTGTCCGTAAATATCATTCTGAATATGCTCATAAGCTTGGTTACCTATCCTTACAGGACCATTCCCCATGTATCCTTCCAAATGGGTGGCAATTTGCTCGGTTAAATTCTTTTGCCTAGAAATGCTGTACAAAGGCTGATACCTTAATCCTTCTTCAAAAGAAATATCTGTGATATATTCGAAATACTTTTCAGTTTCTTCAAAATGACCGATGTGATGTAAAGCATTGATCACGTAATAGGTGTCTCTTAACCAACAATACCTATAATCCCAGTTTCTGCCGCTACCCGGAAACTCTGGTAAACTGGTAGTGCTTGCCGCAATGATGGCACCGGTATCTTCATATTGGTGAATTTTTAAAGCCAAAGCAGATCTGATCACGTATTCCTGATAAAAATCACCTATAGAAGAACGTTTGATCCAAGTTCTCCAATAAGCAATGGTTTCTGCTAAAAACCTTTCTGAAGTAGTTTCTACTGGCGCTTCTAAAGGTTCTCCATAGGTCAAAACCAAATATTTTGTTTCCTTTAGGATAAAGAACTGATCCTCCATGATGTAAGATATGGTGGCATTAGTGGTCAACCTCAGTCTTTCTCCACTTCCTTTATATTCAACATGGTTACTTCCTCTGGTTGCATCTAAAGTGTTTAAACCATAGTTGTATACTGGCTGACATTTAATCTTTATATGAGGGTTTCCTTCTAGTGGTTCAATTTTCCGGATGAGCATTAATGGCTTAAAATAACGATCATTCTGCTGGTATCGAGGTGCAAAATCCGTGACTTTATACTTTCCGCTTTCCGTAGTAATCTCTGTACATAATATATTGGTATTTTCTAAATAATACTGTTTAGAGGTATAAACGCCAGAAGGCTGTATAGAAAATTCGCCTCCCTGCTTGCTATCCAACATGCTTCCAAAAACAAAAGAGCTATCAAAACGTGGCCAGCATAGCCAAGTAATATTTGTGCTTTTATGAACATGCGCCAGGTAAGAGCAATTTCCAATTAAACCAGTTTCATAAACATGTCTCTCCATAAATAATCTCTCTTAATATTAATAGGTAATGATTAGTTTTAATAATAACGAAATAAAGCGTGATTTATATTTTAAAAAT
>JBDSHZ010000065.1:0-3705 GCA_039918235.1 Pelobium sp. | reverse complement strand
CCAAGCGCAAAGGCAGCCGGGATGTGATGAATGGCTATTCCATAAACTAATTCCTGATTATTTTTTGCAGTTAAGGGCATTCCTTCTAAAAATGCATGTAAGCATAAACTCAGCATAATTCCCCAAGGAATACTTTGTTGATGGCCATGGGTGTGGATATGTCCGTGTTCTATTCCCTGTGAAAACTGTTCTAACAGGATCTGAAGAATAAACCCGCCTAAAATAAACAGGCCAACAATATGGGTTTCATCGCCTGCATAAACATCAGGTAAAAGATGCAGAATGGTAATGGCAAAAAGATAAGCACCACTAAAAGATAAAATAAGCTTTAGGTTTTTATGGTTGTTGTTCTTTACAAAAAACACCGCAATACCACCAAGCATTGCGCAACCACCTAATAATATGATGATAAATAAACTCATTTATTAAAATTAAAAAACGGTAAAATTCTGATCAATAATTTTGCAATCAAAAAACCAACTAAAGAACCTATCAATGTCCCGGTAATAATATCCAGCGGGAAATGTACTCCAACATAAATTTGTGCAAAAGAAATTGCACCAGCCCAAAGTATTGCCCCGGGCACAATCCATTTCCATTTTCTGTGAAAGATGGTAATCATGAAAATAGCCATTGCAAAATGATCTGTTGCATGAGAAGAAGGGAAGCTTTTCCCGCTCCCGCAAGCAACTCTTGAGATCACCTGATCTTTAAATCCTACTTCTTGACAAGGCCTATCTCTATTTACCAATGGTTTGATGATGCTAGCGCTTCCAAAATCTGCAATGCCCACAGCAGCAACAAAAAATAAAATAAAATAAAGGCCATTTAATCGGTATTTCCAGGTAAAGAAAATAAAAATGAAAGCATAAACAGGAATCCATGTTTTCTTTTCCCTTAAAATAGGCATCAGCCAGTCAAAAAAAACATTGCTTAAGCCAGTGTTAATGGCTTGAAAAATTTGATGGTCAATTTTTATCAGTTCTTCAATCATTCAGGTCGCTCACAAATAAAAATTAAACGGTCAGAATTATTGAGGTCGAAAGCATTCAAATGATAATCTCCAAAAATAGAAATCACGTCTAATCCAGCAGCTTTAAATAGCCTTAGAAAATCATCCTGTTTAAAATCTTTCACTTCTTCTTTAAAAGCATAATGCTTATTTCTATGCTCAAAATCAATGGTCTTTACTATTTTTTCGTTTTCTACCGTCCTGCTGATGTGAAAATTGATCCCATCAATTTCTTTAGTTTCCCGGGTCACTAAATGATTGACGATTTTCTGGCTGTTCATATAATCCAAAACTAGCTTGCCGCCTTTTTTTAAAGATTTTTTAAATGTTTTTAAAGCATTAATATGCTCTTTCTCAGTTTCAAAATAGCCAAAACTGGTGAACAGGTTAAAAGCAAAATCAAAATAATTGATATAAAAATTATACCTCATATCATGCACCCAAAAGTGCAGTTTCTTATTTTCGAATTGTTGCGCAAACTTAATACTGCCAAAAGAAAGGTCTATCCCAGTTACGTCATATTCCTTTTTATTAAGGTAGATGGCATGTCGTCCCCTTCCACAGGCAATATCCAACATACGGGAACTCCTTTTAGGTTTTAAATAGCTGCAAAGGTTGTCAATAAATAATTCAGCTTCCTCGTCATCTCTTTTTTTATAAAGGATATGATAATAGGGAGAGTTGAACCAGTTTTGAAACCACTTTTTTGGCATAGCAATAAAATTGAGCTACAAATATAGGGAATTAGCAATTGAGCGTCATGTTTAAAACATCTTCTGGATTAAATTATAATATTTCTAATTTTGCAGTCTAAAATATAAGCGAGTGACTTTAATAAAATCTATTTCGGGAATACGAGGAACTATTGGTGGTAAGGCTGGAGAAGCTTTAACGCCTACAGATATTGTGAAATTTACGACAGCTTTTGGTCTTTGGGCAGTAGAACAAACGCAAAAGAAAAAAATTATTATTGGTAGAGATGCCCGGATTTCCGGAGAAATGGTGAGGAATTTAGTAGTTGGTACTTTACAGGGATTAGGAATTGATGTGGTTGATTTAGGTTTATCTACCACACCAACAGTAGAGATTGCTGTCCCATTAGAAAATGCAGGTGGCGGAATCATCATTACGGCCAGTCACAATCCCAAACAATGGAATGCATTAAAATTATTGAACCATGAAGGAGAGTTTATTAATGAAGAGGATGGAAAGAAAGTTTTAGAACTGGCAGAGCACACAGATATTGATTTTGCAGAAGTGAATGATTTAGGGAAGGTAACTATGGATGATAGTTACATGCAGAAGCATATTGATCAGATTTTGGCTTTGCCTTTAGTAGATGCAGCACTGATTAAAAAAGCCAAATTTAAAATCGCTATTGATTGTGTGAACTCTTCAGGAGGTATTTTTGTTCCTGCATTGCTGAAAGCACTTGGAGTGGAGACAATTTATAAACTGTTCTGCGAGCCTGACGGACAGTTTCCACACAACCCAGAGCCTTTGCCAGAGAATCTCACTGCTTTATGTAATGAAGTGACTAACAAAAATGCTGATTTAGGTATCGCTGTTGACCCTGATGTGGACCGTTTATGTTTTGTATGTGAAGATGGGCATGTGTTTGGGGAAGAATATACTTTAGTTGCTGTAGCAGATTATATTTTACAAAACAATAAAGGAAATACTGTTTCCAATCTTTCTTCTACCAGGGCATTGAGAGATGTTACCGAAAAAGCAGGTGGTGAATACAATGCTTCAGCTGTTGGGGAAGTGAATGTGGTTAACTTAATGAAATCATCAAAAGCCGTAATTGGTGGAGAGGGAAACGGCGGCGTAATTTATCCTGAATTACATTATGGAAGAGATGCTTTAGTGGGCATTGCATTGTTCTTGACGCACCTAGCGAAATTCGGTAAATCTATTTCTGTATTAAGAGCGAGCTATCCTTCCTATTTCATCTCTAAAAATAAAATCACCTTAACACCAGAAATGGATATAGATCAATTATTATTGGAAGTTGAGGAGAAATACAAAGCACAACCTCATTCAACCATTGATGGTTTAAAAATAGAATTTGATAAGCAATGGGTGCATTTAAGAAGATCGAATACTGAACCCATCATCAGAATTTATTCAGAAGGAGAAACAGAAACTATTGCAGAAAATCTTGCAAACAAGATGATTGCTGATATTAAAGAAATTTTAACAATTTGAAAATAAATTGATTTGATTACAACTTTTAAAAGTTTAATTTTCAAACTGACTAATTTTCAAATTCCCAAATTGGATACATGAGAGTATATTTAGATAACGCAGCGACTACACCATTAGATAAAGAGGTATTACAAACTATGGTTGGTGTAATGGAAAATCATTACGGCAATCCTTCTTCCATCCATGCACATGGTAGGGAAGTACGCACCTTAGTGGAGAAAGCCAGAAAAACTGTGGCAGCCCGGGGATTTACTCTCATCGAGATCATGACGGTATTGGTGATTATCGGCATCATCGCCTCGATTGCCATCCCCATGATGAAGGGACCATCCAATGCCATCCAGCTTCGCAACGCGGCGGACCTATTAAAGAGCGATCTGCTTTTGGCCCGGCAACAGGCCATTACGCTGAATAACAAAACCCAATTTCGTTTTTTCCAAAAAACCGATACCGATCCCTTCACGGCCTATCAAATCTTCAAT
>JBDSHZ010000064.1:0-5241 GCA_039918235.1 Pelobium sp. | reverse complement strand
GGAATCCACTTCATCTTGAGGTTGAACAAAGAAAAAAAACGGAAGTGTTCCAGTTTAGTCCAGAATATCAGTTAACGGAGAAAGAATTGAAATGTCGCTGAGGAAAGTAGTTAAGATTAGCGACTGGCATCCTGTCAAGGGGCTTGCCAAACCCAAAAACGTAAAATTGAAGTCCCTCAACAACTATTTGGAGCAAACCAGAGGAATGCTTTCGGGCATATACCAAGAGCTTAGCTTGACCAATCAATTGATTGCTCCTAATCCAGTTAAAAACAAATTTCTCGGTATCGAAGAGCAAAAGCATACGCTAAATACACTCATGGAATACCAAAACCTGTGCACATGATAGAAGTGTTGGCCATCGGTACAATCAAGAACTATTATACCACAGAAAAGTATTTAAAAAAGAGTTTTTTGCCAAACAGTTCAAAAAAGAGGACTTATACCTTACGGAATTGAATTATGAATTCATCACTCATTTTGAATACTTTTTACGAAAGCATCAGCCGAAAGATCATCAAAAAGGAATGACCAATAACGGTGTAATGAAACATTTGGAACGGTTTCGCAAAGTAATAAGGCTAGGCGTAAAGATGGAGTGGTTGGATAAAGATCCCTTTGTGATGTTCAAATTAAAATTCAACAAAGTAGATCGTGGTTTTCTAACAAAAGAGGAGCTGTTTGCCATAGAGGATAAAGAAATCAACATCCCACGGATTCAATTTGCTAGAGATGTTTTTGTATTCAGTTGCTACACAGGAATGGCTTACATAGACGTAATGCAACTGACTCCACACAATGTTATAAAAGGTATTGATGGAAACCAATGGATTAAAACGCTTCGTGAAAAAACTGATACAGCCGTAAATGTCCCTTTACTTCCTAAAGCTTTAGCTATCGTAGAGCAATACAAAAACCATCCACGGTCTATCGCCCATGGAACATTATTCCCTGGAATCTCAAACCAAAAGCTGAACAGATATTTAAAAGAGATTGGCGATATATGTGGTATCCATAAAAATCTGACTTTTCATTTAGCTCGCCATACTTTCGCAACCTCTGTCACGCTTTCCAATGGAGTGCCTATTGAAACGGTAAGCAAGATGCTTGGACACACTTCAATAAGAACCACCCAAATTTACGCAAAGGTGGTAGAACACAAGGTAAGCTTCGACATGGATGTACTTAAGAACAAGCTGGAAAACGATAAACACGAGATTTTAAGGAGGGCATTATAATGAAAGAGTTGAAAACAGATAAATTATTTAATTCGGTTAGAAGCTTCATCGAGGAGTCTAGAAATTCCATTGCAAGGCAAGTGAATACTGCTATGGTTTTTACTTACTATCATGAATTCGCAGACTTATGGTCGCAAAAATCATCTCCGGAAAAAGTATAAAAGGCGCTTTGAATTACAACGAAAATAAGGTCAGTAAAAACAAAGCTAAGTTGATTGGAGAGAACAATTTTCAAAAGGATGCGAAGCATTTAACCTTTCACGAAAAGCTATTCCGTTTACAGGATTTAGCCTCTAGAAATGTGAGGGTAAAAACGAATACGGTTCATATTTCATTAAATTTTGCAAGTGGCGAAACACTACCAAAAGAGAAACTTAATGCGATTGCTTCCGATTATATGAAAGGTATCGGCTTTGCTCAGCAACCTTATTTGATCTACCAGCACTCCGATGCAGGGCATCCGTACATACACATCGTCACTACAAATATTCAGTCTTCTGGAGAGCGTATTAGTTTGCACAATTTGGGTAAAACAAAATCTGAGGACACAAGAAAGGAAATCGAGCAAAAATATGATCTCGTACCAGCGGAATCTAAAAAAGAAACTTTAGCTATTGATAGAGTTTCAAAAGTAGTGTATGGTAATTGTGAAACCAAATCAGCAATTGGAAATGTGGTTAAAGCAATTATTTCAGAATATAAATTTACAAGCATTGCGGAGTTCAATGTGGTTCTCAAAAACTTCAATGTTGTTGCAGACCGAGGAGCGAAAGAATCTCTCATGTACAAAAAACGTGGAATGCTCTATTGGGCATTGGATAAAAATAAAAGTAAAGTCGGAGTGCCAATTAAGGCAAGTGCATTGGTTAGGAGACCAACATTGAAAAAGCTAGAGAAGGTTTTTGAAGTTAATAAGGAAAGTAAGAAACCATTCAAAAATCAGCTCAAGTCAAAATTAGACGAAGTTCTACTAACGAAAGCAACCCAAAGTGGTTTCGAACGCTCGCTGACGAATAAAAATATTGAAGTTGCTTTTCGCCAAAACGAAACAAGAAGACTTTATGGTGTAACGTTCGTTGACCACAACACCAAAACGGTTTTCAAAGGAAGTGATTTGGGCAAAGCTTATTCGGCAAATACTTTGGAGGCTTATTTCGTAAAGAACGCACAAAGGTTAGATAAAACCAGTATGATAAAACCGGCGAAGAACGAAGGATCGGAAGAAGAGCATTCCCCAGGTTTCAAGCCATCACACCAAACATCAACACCGCTCATAGTTTCTCTGCTAGAAACTGAGTTTGATGACGGAACAACATTCCAAAGCTTAACGCAAAAGCACAACAAAAAAAGACGAAAAGTTCAGACACAAAAACCATAAGAATTATGTCAACAGGAGAAAACGAGCAAGGTTTAAGAAAAATTATCGATTTCACGAGAATGCTTTCCATTGCAATATTATTAATCCATTTTTACACGACTTGCTATCCCCTATTTTTTTCGATGCAATTGTCAAATAGTATCACGGACAGGATTCTAGAAAACGTGATGCGCACAAGCATTTTTAGTTCGTTGCTCACGACGAAAGCTTATTCTTTTGTTTTATTGACGATATTTCTGATGGCAAAAAAGGGTAAGGAGAAATACTCAGGTAATATTCAATACACTATTGTTTTGGCGATAATTGGTGCGGTACTTTTCTTTTTTGGGCAACTGGTATTTAGGCTTCAACCTGCAAAAACCGCTATGCTGACTTACATCGTAATTACTTCTTTTGGCTATCTAGCAATTTTATACTATGGTGGAAGAATTGCACTATCCGTAAAATCTAATTTATTGAAAGACATTTTTAATAAAGAAAATGAATCCTTTCCGCAGGAAGAGCGGAATCTAGTTAATGAGTACTCTGTGAACCTGCCAGCCAAATATCATTACAGAGCTGTTAAACGTAAAAGTTGGATCAACATAACTAATCCATTCCGAGGGATATTGATTACTGGTACTCCTGGCTCAGGAAAATCTTATTTCGCGATTCGGCATATTATTACACAGCACATTGATAAGGGTTTCAGCATGTTTATCTATGATTTTAAGTTTGACGATTTAACCAAAATAGCATTCAACCAATTGTTGAAAGTAAATCCGAAAAGGGCAATCAAAACAAAGTTTTACATCATCAACTTCGATCATCTCGAAAAAACGCATCGCTGTAATCCGCTACATCCTGATGGGATGATAGATATTACGGATGCTAACGAATCTGCGAGGACGATTAGAAATTGAGGACTTACCAAGAGGTAATTTGTTCTCTACCTCTCACGATTATCGTCTTTCAAAATTGATGGACATTGAGCAATATCAAGCGTTCTTGCATCAGCAGAAACAAAATTTATTGAATGGAGATTTTGGACAACCCAAATGTCCTATCACATGGACTGGAAATCAAACCGAATTAGTCGAACTGATTTATGCTTTGGCGGAGTGTGGTTCATTAAACAACGGAAATGTGGAGATTAAGACCGCCATTGAGTATTTCCAGACTGTTTTCCAAGTGGATTTAAAGCATTACTATCACAAGTTCCGAGATATTACCAACCGTAAAAAAGAAAGATCTGTATTTTTGGATAAGTTGAAGGTTAGTTTGGATCGGAGGATTGAGAGTAAATTTGAGTAGGTGAAAAAAATAAAATCATCAATTCTCAAATTAACCTCAACGGGTGGACCGATTTTTATCTTTATTAATCTTTATATTTCAAGTTATAATAGCCATTATAACCTTCCTTGAAAAAAGCCTGCTCCTTTTTGAAATCGTTAGAAAGTTTCTCACGGACTTTATACCCTTAATATAAATTAAGAGACTTATAGTCTTTGCCATAATTTTCCATAATAATGTAATTATTGGTAAACATGTTTTTCTTTTTTAGAAAATCAATTACATTGGAAGGTACTTTTCCAGTTTTGTATAAAAATATCTGTCATCGATGATTAATTGGTCTATATCGAAAGATATTCTGTTTTTTTGTTCAATTATATTAGTAGGTATATCAACATATTCATTTAATTCGTTGGAGTTATATGAAGAGTACTCAACTGCTTCTATATTAAATTCATCTTTTGAATAATCTTGAAAGCTGAATAATGTACCAAAAGAAGCATGAATGTCATCACCTGGCAAAGAATTTATTTTAATGTACCCTGAATTTTCCTTATCCCAACTCCATTTTTCGGAACGTCTTTTATAAAAGCGGTTGGCTCGTCGATAAGCCATGTGGTTTTTTTTCTAATCTTAACTAAAGTCAATTCTAAAAAATTTTCATATTTATTTTCCTTTATATAATTTGAATACTTGGCTGAATCTCTTGCAAACATCGAGAGATAATTCGATTATCGTTTATTCCACTTCCCGATTTCTTCGTTACTTTCTTTATAAATCGAATAAAGATTTGTGTACTGTTTTTCGTATTCAAATATTGATTTATATGTGATTTTTTTAGAACTATTCAGTTCTTCATTATCTTTAAAGCCACTAGAAACCAACATTCTCACATCCCTATACGTTGAAAGAAAGTTAGGGTCTAGTAATACGGGCAATCTTCCAGGCGATGATATTGACGTTTGGTTACACTTTCATTATGGTTTACCTTGTTAAAAAGGGAAGAACTTTCCGACTAACCTAAAGAGCCCCACTCTCCGCTGATATGATTATCAAAAATCAACAAAAGCTTGGACCTTGTATTCAACCATCTATTGTCATTATCATTTTATAATCTCACAAATCATCTCCTAGCTAGCTCCGGAGCAAAAACTTAATTCATACTTCCACACCTCTTTGATTTTCATCAAGTCATTATACAAAATGGAATAATTCAAACAATTAAATTAACAGATCCCTAATAAAATGTATAACGAACATCATCAAATACTAGTTTGTACATCACGCTTAAAATGTGTACGAGTAAATAACTTAGTGAAATAAGGATTGCTGCAATAACACTAAATACTCATG
>JBDSHZ010000063.1:0-5678 GCA_039918235.1 Pelobium sp. | reverse complement strand
GTCATGATTTTATAACATTCTCCAGTATTTATTTTTTTAGAAAATGAATTTCCCGCAAAAATAGTTTCCACACATTTAAACTCTCGGACATTGTTTTGCAAATCTTCAAACCTTACAGCAATACCATCCATTGCAGAGCGATTGAAAGGAGGAAAATCCCGAGGTGCAAAAACATTCTCTGCTAAAATACGTTCAAGAGCATCTTCCAAATCAACTTGTTCTATTCCAAATGATTGGGCTTTTGAAGATACAATTTGCCTAGCTTCTTGAAATGAAATCATAGTTTAATTTGAAAATGAGTTGATTTGAAAATTGGAAAATGAACTATTGACACTATTAACTAACCCTAATGCCCTCCGCCCTTCATCATTTTTCTGGCATGGAAAATAGCGGGGAGAATAGCTTCTAAACTTTCTCTTGCCCCATCACTGCTTCCTGGCAAAGTAACAATTAAAGTGTGTGCAATTGAACCTGCAACTGACCTACTCATCATGGCCATTGGGGTGCGTTGCTGTCCAAAATTTCGCATCGCTTCAGTAACACCGTCTGCGTCTCTTTCTAAAATTTCTTTTACCGCTTCTACTGTTAAATCTCTCGGACCTAAGCCCGTTCCACCTGTTGTAAATATGAAATGTATATCTTCTTTCACCCAATCTAAAATCTGAGCTTGGATCTGATTTTTTTCATCAGGAAGGATTTTGTAATGCTTAACTTCAGCATTTACGGCTTGCAGCATATCTTTGATCAAAATCCCACTTGTATCTTCTCTTTTTCCTTCGGCAGTTGAATCTGAACATACCAAAACAGCACAAATAGGTGAGGATGAAAAATATTTTTTGCGATCACTTTTGCCACCTTTTTTATCCAGCAACCTGATATTGCCAATCTCCAATTCTTTATCAACCGGTTTCAGCATATCGTAAATTTCTAACGCTGCTACAGAAATAGCCGTCAGCATTTCCATTTCAATGCCAGTTCTTCCAATAGATTTTGCTTCTCCAGTAATTACGATCCCGGTTCTTTCAAATATTTCCGATGTAAAAAGTTCGGCGTGTAAATCAGCATTTAAAAATTCGAAATTCATTTCCATCCCATCAATCTGCACCGGATGACAGTGCGGCAAAAGTTGCGGCGTTAATTTGGCGCCAATAAAACCCGCAGCTTTTGCAACATCAAACAAATTTCCTTTGGGAAGTGATTCTTGCTTGATGAGCTGAATAGTTTCAGGACTACAATAAATTATCCCCACAGCTTTTGCAGTTCTTAAAGTGATTTGTTTATTTGTTATATCCCGCATTAATCTTTTTATAAAACTTAAGCAAATATGCTTGTTTTAAGCTGGCATCCCAATCCCAACATTACTTAATTCAATAAAAACTTTTCCATCCACAACAATAACAGAGAAAGTTTTAATTTTATAATCTTCGCCGGTTAAACAATCTCCAGTTTTTAAAGAGAAAGATTTTTTATGAAACGGACAGGCAACTTTTGGCTCGCAGTCTTCTCCAGAACTACCAATCATACCACGGGAAAGCGCCATTTGCTGTTTATGTGGGCACATGTTTTGGGTCGCATACCACTCGCCGCGACGACTGAAATTAAATATCGCTATCTGCTCCTCTTTGTATTTTACACAAACACCTCCGTTTTGGGGAACATCATCTGAGTAGCAAGCAAAAAACAAATCTTCTGCGCCTTGTATTTTCTCAATTTCGCGGTCTAATACTATTATTTCACTCATGGTTGTATGTTTAGGTCTTATTTAATGGATGTTTTTAATTATTTCTTTAAAACTTGGCTTACCAAGTCTCTGCCTTCACCTGATCACGCATGGTTTCAAACTTCACACTTGGATCTTTTTCTTCAGGTGCATTAATAAAATGGCTAAATCTTTTTCTCATTTCCGGGTTTTCTATAGCCGCTTTCCACTCGCAAGCGTAAGTACTCACTTGATACTTCATCGCTTCTTCCAAATCCTCCGCAATACCCAAACTGTCATTCACAATTACATTTCTTAGGTAAGCCATTCCGCCGTCCATTTTATTTAACCAAGTTGCTGTACGAGTTAATGGATCAGCTGTTCTGATGTAAAACATTAAAAACCGATCAAGGTATTTTACACAGGTTTCGCTATCAATATCTGAAGCTAAAAGTTCGGCATGTTGAGGCTTTGACCCCCCGTTTCCGCAGATAAATAAATTCCATCCTTTTTCTGTAGCGATAATTCCGAAATCTTTTGATTTTGCTTCGGCACACTCTCGGATGCAACCAGAAACGCCACCTTTTAGCTTATGCGGAGAGCGCAGACCTTTATACCTGTTTTCTACTTCGATGGCAAAGCTTACACTATCATGTAAACCAAACCTACACCATGTACTTCCTACACAACTTTTTACGGTCCTTAAAGATTTACCATAAGCATGGCCAGACTCAAAACCAGCATCAATCAATTTGCCCCAAATTATCGGTAAATCAACCAAGTGCGCACCAAAAAGATCAATACGCTGTCCGCCGGTTATTTTTGTGTAGAGGTTAAAATCTTTGGCAACCTGACCAATTACAATCAGTTTATCCGGAGTAATTTCTCCACCCGGAATCCGTGGCACTACAGAGTAAGTTCCACCTTTTTGGATGTTGGCCAAAAACCGATCGTTACTATCTTGAATGGTATCTTGTTTCAATATTAAATCATTCCATAAACTGGCCAAGATACTTGCCACAGCAGGTTTACAAACCTCGCAACCATCTCCTTTCCCAAACGTGTCCAACACTTGGTCGTAGGTTTCTATCTTGTTCATTTTAATTAAATCAAGCAATTCCTGTCTCGAATAATCAAAATGTTCACACAAAACATTTTTGATGTACATGCCGTTTTCTTTCAGCGTTCCGTTGATCAAATCCTTCACCATCGGCACACATCCGCCACAGCCAGAACCCGCTTTAGTACATTTTTTTATCTCGTCAAAGGTTTTTAAATCCTTATCAATAACTGAACAGCATATATCTCCTTTAGTTACCGCTTCGCAAGAACAGATTAGAGCATCATCTGGCAAGCCCATTACGCTTGCACCAACATTTGCCTCGCCGCCTCTTGCCCCTAAAATTAAATCTTCAGGGTTTGGCGGAAGCACAATTTTATTGTTGACAGTTTGCAGAAGCAGGTTATAAGCATCTGCATCGCCAATTAATATCCCACCTAAAAGCTGTTTACCATCGTTTGTTATGTTTATTCTTTTATAAACGCCTTTGTGCGTATCCTCAAAAATAATGGAGGTGCAATCTGGTTCAGCTATAAATGCATCACCAAAACTGGCCACATCAACACCAATCAGCTTCAGCTTTGTACTCATGTCAAAACCCTTGAATTTCTTATCGCCTTTACAGATGAAAGAAGCGGCAACTTCTGCCATTTCGTAACCTGGTGCTACCAAACCATAAATCATGCTGTTAAACAATGCACATTCTCCAATGGCAAATACAGACTCATCGCTGGTCTGCATAAATTCATTCACTATAATACCGCCTCTTGAGCTCACTTCTAAACCACAAAGTTTAGCAATCTCATCTCTAGGGCGGATTCCCGCAGAAATCACCAACATATCTAAAGCCAGTTCACTATCATCGGCGAAAGCCAAGCCAGTGATTTCATTTTCACCTAAAACAGAAGAGGTATTTTTGTTCAGATGGACTTGAAGGTTAAGCTGAGCCAATTTTCCCTGCAATAATTTACTTCCGGCATCATCAATCTGACGAGGCATTAACCTTGATGCAAACTCAACAATATGGGTTTCTTTGATCCCTAAATCAAGCAATGCCTTTGCGGCTTCCAAACCCAGCAAACCGCCACCCATTACCGCAGCGCTTTTACATTTAACTGCATGGGCTTTCATTTTATCCAAATCTTCTATGGTTCTGTAAACAAAAACACCTTCCTTTTCTACCCCGGGTATGTTTGGAACAAAAGGCGCAGAGCCTGTTGCAATAACAAGGTAATCGTACTGCTGCGTTTTACCACTTTGAGTATGCACCAGTTTCTCTGAACGGTTAACTTCGGTTACTGCATCCCCTAAAAAAAGTTGGATTCCTTTATCTTTATACCAATCAGTAGTTGATAAGCTGAGCTCTTCTAATGTTTTCCCTTCGAAGTAAGAACTCAGATGAACCCGATCATAAGCTATTCTTGGCTCTTCTCCGAATACAAAAATCTGGTATTCTTCAGTTTTATCAATTAATTTCTCACAAAACTTATGGCCAACCATGCCATTTCCTATAATTACTACGTTTTTCTTTGGCATTTTCATTTATTTAGTTAAAGCCTGCAATCTTCTTAAATAAATTTTTAATCAGCTAATTAAATTGATTAATATGATTAATTATCCATTATTTTATTCAATAAAAGTATAAAAAACATATCTTTAGTCATATTATTTATGATAAATAGCTAATTTTTATAACTATTTGAAATTTATACTAATATTTTGTACGTTTTTTAATGAAATTTTAATTAAAAACAATAAATAAACAAAAATTAGTTAATGATTAACTTTTAAAATCGATAAAAAAATGAATATTATCCAATCAGAACTCATAATTGTTGGCGCAGGACCGGGAGATCCGGAACTTATTACACTAAAAGCTATAAAAGCATTGAAAGTTGCAGATGTAATTTTATATGATAACCTGGCTAATCGAGAATTATTAAGTTATGCCAAAAAAGAATGTGAACTTATTTACGTAGGCAAAACACCTTATCAGGATTATACCACTCAAGAGCAAATCCATAATTTGATTAAAAAATATACTCAAGAAAAAGAAATTGTGGTAAGGCTAAAAGGTGGCGATCCTTTAATATTTGGCAGAGGGATGGAAGAAATGATGTTTGCAAGATCTTTAGGGATAAAAGCCAGCTATGTACCCGGTATCACCAGCATGTTGGCCATTGGCTTATGTGATATCCCTCTTACCCACCGTGGAGTAAGTGAAGGGTTATGGATGATTACCGGCACCAAGAAAGACGGAAGCTTATCAAGAGATATTTGCTTGGCGCTACAAAGCAAAACCACTTTAGTAATTTATATGGGTATGAAAAACTTACCTTTTATCATTCAGGAAGCAATAAAATTTGGCAAACCAGAAACACCTGCCGCTTTGGTGCAAAATGCTTCATTACCAAATATGAAAATAGTTAAAGGTAAATTAGTTGATTTGGCCAGATTGGCTGAAGAACATCAAATTACACACCCAGCTTTAATAGTAATTGGAGATGTGGTGGATGTAAATCAAATCAATTTGAATTAATATCTCCGGCTGTGGCTTATCAAATGATTCAGCGTTACATACATAATTATATGCCTGAATTTTATCTTATCTAATCCATTATTCTCAATAATTTTTCGATTATTAGCTCATCATTTCTAATTTTGATGCGCTATTATCCTGTAGGTTTTTCCTTTTTTAGTTTGAAAAGTGGTGACATAGCCTATTTCAGATTTTACTGATGCTGACTGAATACCTTCTATATTTACAGCTAAATTAGTTCTTAATTTTAGCATCCCCCCAGCTAATGAAGTGATTTTCGCTGCTTTTAATTCCCTGTTTTGCCAATTCATACTCACTTCAAAATTTCCACGGGCTTTTAACCCACTGATACTTCCATCTGCCCAAGCATCAGGTAAAGC
>JBDSHZ010000062.1:0-78046 GCA_039918235.1 Pelobium sp. | reverse complement strand
AAGATCCGGTATGCATAATGCCGGTCCCCTTCAAACTGCAAAACAGTATCTACCATGTGTTCCAAAATTTTTGGGCCGGCAATCATTCCGTCTTTGGTGATGTGGCCAATTAAAAAAACTGGAGTGGAAGTTTCTTTGGCAAAGCGCAACAATTCTGCAGTACATTCCCTAACCTGAGAAACGCTACCAGGCGTAGAATCAATGTGAGAGGAATGCAACGTCTGAATGGAATCAATGATCACTAAACTTGGTTCCAGAATTTCAATCTGTTTAAATATATTTTGGGTAGATGTTTCTGTCAATATATAACAATCAGAAACCGGGTTTGGCAAAATTCTTTCGGCCCTTAGCTTAATCTGCTGTTCGCTCTCTTCGCCAGAAACATAAAGAATTTTTAATTTGGGAATCGTTAAAGCCACCTGAAGCATCAGCGTTGATTTTCCTATTCCGGGCTCACCGCCAATTAAAACCAACGAACCTCCAACAATTCCTCCGCCCAAAACACGGTTCAGTTCTTTATCTGGGGTTACCAAGCGATGATCTTCTGTATAAACAATCTCCTGAACTTTTGCTGGCTTATTAATTCTGGATAAAGTATTACTAGTAGTTTTCCAATCTGGCGAATTGCTATTCCCTTTTTCTACAATCTCTTCTACAAAGGTATTCCATTGTTGGCAGGATGGACATTTACCCAGCCATTTGGCAGATTCGTGGCCACAGCTCTGACAGAAATAGGAAGTTTTAGTTTTAGCCAATTGATATTAGATTCGTAACTTACGAAGTACGATTTTTATAAGCGGGTTTGCAAATGAATTTAAAATATATGCTACAGTAAATGCTTGATTATTTTAAAAACCATAAATGGAACAGTTATTTAAAACAGACAAAGCCTTCCAAAATATTGGAAGGCTTTGTCTGTTCTTAGGTAAGAAGATTAATCAAAATAATCATTTGCCCAGATGATGGTAATTCCCAAGGCTTGTTTTTCACAAATAGATGTAGCTATTAATTAAATGTAGCTATCTGAAGTGTTCTAAAATTTTTGTCTGATTAAACGGTATTATTTTTTGAGTTAACGGGAAAATAATAAAAGGTAAGTTTTATCTGATTTTAAGCGATTATATAAATTTCATAAGAAAACAATAATAATTTTGCATATTATTCAGTAAATATTACATATCTTATCAAAAAAAATTAAAAAACACCAAAAAATAAAGGCATACTTATGAGTTCATCAGTAATATTTAATAATTATCCGGCGGGTGATGGCTTTTATGATGAAATGTACAATGGAAAAGAGATCAGGCAGCCTTATCAAAAGCTTTATGAGTTCTTAAAAAACTTTCCTGAAGAAGAACTGAATAAGAAGGAAGAAATGGCCCGTAGATTATTCATGAGCCAAGGGGTTACATTTACAGTATATTCAGGAGACGAGGGGATAGAAAAGATTTTTCCTTTTGACGTTATTCCCCGTATCATCACATCTGCCGAGTGGAACTACATTGAAAGCGGGATAAAGCAACGTTTAAAAGCGCTTAATCTTTTTCTGAATGATGTTTACAGCAATCAGTTTATTATCAAGGATAAAATTGTACCAATAGATATGATTTATTCCTGCGAGCATTATTTGCGGGAGATGCATAATCTTAAAGTGCCTCACGATATTTTTGTTCACATTTCAGGGATTGATATCATCAGAGATTTTGATGGTACTTTTTATGTGCTGGAAGACAATTTAAGAACCCCTTCGGGAGTATCTTATATGCTAGAAAACAGAGAAATCACTAAAAGGATATTTCCAGATTTATTGCCACAGAATTCTGTAAGAACGGTGACCAATTATCCGCAGTTATTGTACAAGAATCTGGCAGCACTATCACCAAGGCATAATTCCAATCCTAATATTGTGATGCTCACGCCGGGTATTTATAATTCGGCATATTTTGAGCATTCTACCTTAGCCCGTTTAATGGGAATTGAGTTGGTAGAAGGAAGAGATTTGGTAGTTGATAACCATCGTGTTTTCATGAAAACTACCGAAGGCCTGCAAAGAGTTGATGTCATTTACCGTAGGGTGGATGATGAATACCTGGATCCTTTAGTTTTCAATTCTGACAGTATGTTAGGGGTAGCAGGTTTAATGTCGGCATATCGCCGTGGGCATGTAGCTATTGTAAATGCACCGGGGAACGGAGTGGCAGATGATAAGGCCATTTATATTTATGTGCCAGACATGATTAAATATTACCTGAATGAAGAGCCAATTCTTAAGAACGTACCCACCTATAAAATGGATGACCCATCAGAAAGAAAGCATGTTTTTGACAATATGGATAAAATGGTGATCAAGAAAACCAATGCTTCTGGAGGGTATGGGATGATTATCGGAAGCTCGGCAACCGAACAGGAGATGGAAGATTACAAAAAGGTTGTATTAGAAGATCCAAGGCAATTTATTGCACAGCCTATCATCAGTCTTTCGGCAGCACCTTGTTATATCAATGGGAAGTTGCAGCCTAGGAGGATAGATTTAAGACCTTTTGCTTTATTTGGTCCTTCAGGAATTGAAATAGTTCCCGGTGGTTTAACCAGAGTAGCGTTAAAAGAAGGTTCATTGGTGGTAAATTCTTCCCAAGGCGGTGGAAGTAAAGATACATGGGTTTTAAACAGTTGATTTAATTAAAATATATGTTAAGTAGAGTTGCCAATTCTTTGTATTGGATGTCGAGATACATGGAGCGTTGTGATGGGATATTAAGGTTGCTAAGGGTAAATTATGCTTATTCTCAGGATGAGTTTGAGCAGTTTAGCTGGCGACCGGTATTGATGATCTTTAGTGATATGCTTCCACATACGATGGAAGAAGTTAAATATGAGGGAAGAAAAGTGATCCAATTTATGGTTACTGATAAGCTGAATAAAAATTCTGTTTTTAATTTGGTGAACAAGTCCAGAGAAAATGCCAGGTCTGTACAGGATAATGTGACCAAAGAACTTTGGCAATGCCTAAATGATTATTACCACATTACCCGGCAGAGCAAATTAGAAAAAGCATTACAAACTGAAGATCCTGTTTCTGAAATTGATGATCTGGTAAAGCAAGGAATGCATTACTATGGCACCTGTGAAATTACAATGTCAAGAAATGAAGGTTATTATTTCATGAATATTGGTAAATACCTGGAAAGAGCCATGCAGTCAGTAGATATTTTGAATGTTAAATTTAGTGAGCTGGATTATTCATTAGAAGAGCGTTCTGATCCAACTTATTGGAAATACCTCTTACTCTCCATTTCTGGATACGAGGTTTTTCTGAAGAGTTATCGTTCGGCATTAGATTCAGGAAATATCATCCATCAAATTGTTTGGAACGAACATTTTCCCCGCTCCATCATCTATTCTGTAACAAGATTGAAGCAATCTTTTTCAACCTTAAAAACAGATCGCAATAGCGAAGCTTATAAGGCTTTGAGTTTTATGATCGGAAAGTTAGAAAGTGATATCCGATATTCTGACATGAAAGATTTAGAAGCAAAAGGCTTAAAAGAGTATCTTCATGAAATTAAACAAGAGTTATTAGCTATTGGCAGTGCACTAAATCATTATTACTTTGCATTCAATTAAATAATACCAGACCTAAAAATTAATCAATGCCTAAATTTACAGTACATCATACTACTACTTATACTTATGAAGGTGTGGCTTATGATAGTGCAAACCAGATTATGCTTTATCCTATAAAGGATAGTCAACAAGATGTGATTGAACATCAACTAAAAATAACGGGAGACCCAACTGTAGATATCTTTACAGATTATTACGGCAACGAAGTGGGTACTTTTACCAATCCCGAGTTTCATAAAATGTTGAAAATTGAGTCGATTATTGTGGTAAATGTGAAGAAGAAACCTGCACCAGATACCAATATATTTTTAGAAGACCAATGGGCAACACTCACTAGGTTATCTCACCAGCTTCCTTATATCAATTACCTGAAACAAGAGCATTTTAAATCTCAGGAAGAAACAAAAAATATTATTAATTCTTTAAATATTAAAGAACAGACTCCTTTTGAAGTAGCAAAATACCTTTGTGATTACGTTTATAACAACTTTAAATACATTAAAGGAGTCACTACTGTTGAAACCACCCTGGAAGAAATTTGGAAACTGAAATCTGGTGTTTGTCAGGATTTTGCCCATATCTTGCTGTTTATGCTACGAAGCATGAAAATTCCAGCTTGTTATGTGAGTGGCTACATCTGCCCAAATAAAAATGGAATGAGAGGTGAAGGCGCAACCCACGCTTGGGTGGAGGCTTACTTACCTAATTATGGTTGGTTAGGATTTGATCCCACCAACAATTGTGTGGTAGATGACACACATGTAAGGTTAGCTGTCGGAAGAAATTTTATTGATTGTAGCCCTGTAAAAGGAACATATAAAGGAACTTCTGGACATACTTTAGAAGTGAAGGTGAGTGTGGCTTATGAAAATGATCCTGTCCCTCAATTAGAGGAAGTAGAAGCTTTGGTCAGTATTCATGATGCTCCTATTAATTCTTACCGAAAGTTTATGGATATGCAACAGCAGCAACAATAAATGGATGAAAATTAAAGGGGTATAATTTATACCCCTTTAATTTTCATCTTAATTTTATAAATGCTTTTACTTGCTGTAATAAAAAGAAAATCTTTTTTCTTCCCACTAAAACATACGTTAGCAGTCCATTTTTCAGCAATAGCAATGTGACCGATTTCCTCTCCTGAAGGATTATAAGCACTAACGCCATCACCAGTTAAATAAACATTCCCAGCTTCATCAATGGTCATCCCATCAGAGCCTTTGTTCAAAAATAAAATTCTTTCCCCTAAAGAACCGTCTTCTTTAATTTCATAACGATAGGTTTTGTTTGCACCAATATCTGCAACATATAATGTTTTCCCATCTTTAGTCCCCACAATGCCGTTTGGTTTCACAAAATCATCACTTATTGTAGTAAGTTCTTTGGTTTTCTGATTGAAATAATATAATCTTTCAGCTGCTAACTGAGGTTTTTTCCTTGTCCAATAATCACGTTGATAATAAGGATCAGTAAAGTAGATTAATCCTGATTTTGGTGCAATCCAAAGATCATTTGGCCCGTTCATTTCTTTGTTGTCAATGGCGCTCAAAAGAACTTCATGACTCCCGTCTTTTTTAATAGACCAAAGCTCAAATTTCTCATCGGCACAGGATAAAAGATTCCCTTTTTTATCAAAATATAAACCATTAGAACGACCTGTATCTTTCAAAAACAAAGTCAATTCTCCTTTCTTATTATATTTCCAAATGGTGTTATTTGGTTGATCGGTGAAGTAAACATCTCCTTTTTTATCCCTCGCCGGACCTTCAGTAAAACTGAACTGAGACGAGATTTTAGTAGCTTCTTTTTCTGCAAAAGGCGATTCGCTTTGCGCAAAGGTTTGGATATCTGCCAATAGTAGTAAAATTAGTAGTTGGTACATTTTTGATGGTTAGGCTCGGTACTAAATTAATTAATTATTTTGGGTTCTTTTAGGTACAAGCAGAGTCTCTCGCAGAGGACCCTGCTTTTTTAAGATACTTTACCAGAAACAGATTTCCCAATCACCCGCTCCAGCACCAGCCCAAACCCAATTACCAGCACACAGCCAAAAAGGTTGAGCCATAGATAAGCCATCCAGTCAAATTTGTAGGCGATGAATACGAAGACTTCGGTTAATAAAGCAGCATAGAAAACTGCTTTACCACCAATTGATTTTACATAAAAAGCGACTAAGAAAACACCTAAGATGGTTCCATAAAATAATGAACCCAAAATATTTACAGCTTCTAATAAATTGCCCAATTTACTGGCGAATAATGCCATTCCAATACTCACCACTCCCCAAAATAAGGTAGTGATTTTGCTGATGTTGAGGTAACGTAAATCTGTTCCACTCTTATTAATGAGCCTTTTATAAATATCTACAGATGTGGTAGAAGCCAGCGAATTTAAAGCACTTGCTGTAGAGCCCATGGAAGCCATACATACAATGGCAATCAGCAAACCGATTAACCCTTTGGGTAAATATTGGGTAACAAAACGCAAGAAAACATAATTAGTATCGTCTAAATCAGCATTAGCATCATTCTTTTTCATGACGGCTAAAGCATCGGCTCTTTTTTGTTGCAGCTTTTCATTGGCAGCTTTAACGGAAGCACTCGCTTCGGCAACATTTTTTTTGTTGCTGAGCGCACTTTCTAAAGCAATTACCTTTTCTTTTTTATTGGCGAAAGCCAAATCAAAATCCTTTTCTCTTTCTTTAAACTCAGTTTTGTAAGCAGAATTTTCAATTTTATTCACCTCATAAGTATTGAAGAAAACGGGAGGCTTTTTGTATTGGTAAAAGGCAAAAACCAGAATCCCGATCAGTAAAATCATAAACTGCATTGGGATTTTAAGCATGGCGTTCATCAACAAGCCCATCCGGCTTTGCCCAACTGAACTTCCGGTTAAATAACGCCCGACCTGAGATTGATCGGTACCGAAATAAGATAATTGAAGAAATAAACCGCCGATAATTCCCGTCCAAACGGTGTATTTATTGTCCATGTCAAAAGTCCAGTCAATCACGTTCATTTTATCCATTTTACCGGCAATGTCTAAAGCTCGGGTAAAGCCCACGCTATCAGGAAGCAAAGAAACCACTACAAATCCGGCTAAAAAAAGTCCGGAAAATATAATGCTCATTTGCAACATTTGAGTGTACGAAACCGCTTTTGTACCGCCATAAACGGTGTATAAAACTACAACTGTTCCTATAAATAAGGTGGTGTAAGTAGTATCGATATTTAAAATGGTGGATAGAATAATGGAAGGTGCATAAATGGTAATTCCGGTTGATAAACCTCGCTGAATCAGAAACAAGAACGCGGTTAAAGCCCTGGTTTTCAAATCAAAACGTTGCTCTAAAAACTCATAAGCGGTATAAACTTTCAGTTGATGATAAATGGGAACAAAGGTAATGCAGAGGATGATCATGGCTACAGGCAATCCAAAATAGAACTGTACAAAGCGCATTCCGTCTGAATAGGCCAAACCTGGAGCCGAAAGAAAAGTAATGGCACTTGCCTGTGTAGCCATTACGGAAAGACCAACGCTGTACCAAGGCATAGAGCGGTCGCCCAAAAGGTAGCCGTCAATATTTTTTTGCCCACGGCTTTTGTAAATGCCGTAAGCCACGATAAACAAAATGGTACTGCCCAGTACAATCCAGTCTATCGCACTCATGAAAAATGGGTGGTGACGAGGTTAAAAAGGAAAATAAGCAGGACCAGCCAACAGATTACAATAATGTAAAACTGGTTCCAGCTTTTTATAAACGGTGGTAGCTCCTGTTTAGGCTTGCTCTCCACGGCTTTTGTTAATCAGGAACTGAAAAAGTCCACCGGTTAATAAGCCTAAAATTGCACCAATAATGATATGACCTTCCACAGCCCAGCCAGTTAATGCGCCACAAACTAATCCGATTACGTAATACAACCAGTTATAATCTTGATATTCAAATCTTTCTTCCATAACATTCTTAATGTGTGCCTCAAATTTAAGGGAATAAATAGGAAGATGAAAAATAATGGGTAATTATTTAATTGCAATTGAGGTTTTTATCAAAACAGTAACTGTATCTTGATGTTAAAAGTGTATTAATGTTGAAAGAAGGAATGATTGGATTAATGAATATTCTTTCAGTCAAAAATTAATCAATCAAAATTGCTTATGAAAGAACATAAAAAGCTTGAAAATCCGCAACCTTGGCGAAAATGGGGACCTTACCTTTCGGAAAGGCAATGGGGAACGGTAAGGGAAGATTATAGTTCAACTGGAAGTGCCTGGGAATTCATTAGTCACGATATGGCAAGAAGTAAAGCTTATCGCTGGGGAGAAGATGGAATTGGCGGAATCAGTGATGATCAACAGTTTTTATGTTTATCTCTGGCTTTATGGAATGAAAAAGATGCTATCTTAAAAGAACGACTTTTTGGTCTCACTAACAATGAAGGAAACCATGGCGAGGATGTGAAAGAGCTCTATTATTATTTGGATAATGTGCCGTCTCACAGTTATATGAAGTTTTTATATAAGTATCCTCATCAGGAATTCCCATACCAAAAATTGGTAGAAGAAAACCGGAAGAGGGGAAAAAGCGACCCAGAATTTGAACTGATAGATACAGGGATTTTTGATAACGATGAATATTTTGATGTTTTTATAGAATATTCAAAAGCCGATTCTGAAGATATCCTGATTAAATACACAATCTTTAATAGAGGAGATAAAGACGCACCATTACATATTTTACCAACAATCTGGTTTAGAAATACGCTAGATTGGAACGAGTCGGAAAAGCCCATTATATCTCCAACAGATAAAAATGTGCTCTTGTTGCAGACCAAAAAAATTGGAAACTACTATTGCTACATTGACGAAGAAGCTCCCTTTCTTTTCACAGAAAACATTAGCAATGACCAGAAACTTTACAGTGTAGAAAACAAAGCTCCATATGTTAAAGACGGCATTCATGAGTTTATAGTTGAGGGTAAAAAAGAAGCTGTAAGTCCGCAGCGAAGTGGAACAAAAGTCGCTTTGCATTATCAAAAGCAAATCCCCGCTAAGGGAATTGTAACCCTTCAATTACGTTTAGCTGTCAATAAAATAGAGCAACCTTTTAAAGATTTTGAGAAAATTTTTAATACACAGGTTGCTTCCGCCGATGAATTTTATGCCGAAAAACAAAAGGACAAAAACGAGGATGAAAAATTAGTGCAAAGGCAAGCTTGGGCCGGCATGTTATGGAGCAAGCAGTTTTATTACTATTATGTGAAAGATTGGCTGGAAGGAGACAGCGGTAAAATACCGCCACCAAAAAGCCATCAAGATGGGAGAAATGAAGATTGGAAACACTTGATGGCAGCTGATATTATTTCTATGCCCGATAATTGGGAATATCCTTGGTTTGCTGCTTGGGACCTGGCTTTTCACTGCATCCCAATAGCTAGTATTGATATTGAATTTGCAAAAGACCAAATCTTATTGCTCATTAATGAAAGGTACATGCACCCGAACGGACAGTTACCGGCTTACGAGTGGAATTTTAGTGACGTAAATCCTCCGGTACATTCCTTGGCTACTTGGAAGGTGTATAAAATTGGAAAGGAGCAGACCGGAAAAGGTGATCTAATTTTTCTGGAAAAGGTATTTCATAAGCTATTGATAAATTTTACTTGGTGGGTAAACAGAAAAGATACCGAAGGCAACAATATTTTTGAAGGAGGTTTTTTGGGTTTGGATAATATAGGTGTATTTGACCGCAGTAAACCTTTGCCATACGGAAACATTTTAGAACAGTCTGATGGCACCAGCTGGATGGCCATGTATGCGTTAAATATGATGCGAATTGCCATGGAATTATCTTATGACAATCCTGTTTATGAAGATATGGCGATTAAATTTTCAGAACATTTTTTCTATATCGCTGGTGCAATGGCAAACATGAACAACACGGAAGGTGTTGGCTTATGGGATGAAGAGGATGGTTTTTATTATGATATGTTGCGGTCTGAAGATGGAAGTTGGAAAAGATTAAAGCTTAGAACGTTGGTTGGCTTACTTCCTTTAATAGCTGTTGATGTAATAGAAGAAACCAATTGGGATAAATTGCCCCGTCTGGTTTCACACATCAAATGGTTCACCCAAAAAAGACCTGATCTTGCGTCATTAGTCAGCAATTGGGAAGGCACAAATGAAGAAGGAAACTTCCAATTGTTGAGTCTGCTAAGAGGGCATCGAATGAAATGCCTTTTAAGAAGAATGTTGGACGAAAAAGAGTTTCTATCTGCATACGGGATAAGGTCTATTTCTAAAGTTTATGAAGAAAATCCATTCAAATTTGAGCTAGATGGAGAACTGCTCACTGTTAAATATACACCTGCCGAAAGCGATACTGGAATGTTTGGTGGGAACAGTAATTGGCGTGGTCCCATATGGATGCCCGTAAACTATCTTCTAATAGATGCGATGAATCGTTTCCATGATTATTATGGCACTGATTTTAAGATAGAGATGCCCTCTAATTCTGGCAATTATACCACCATTAAAAAAGCCGCCGCTCAAGTATCTACTCGATTAAAATCCATATTTTTAAAAGATGAAAACGGTAATCGGGCTGTCTTTGGAAATAACCACAAACTGCAAACCGATGAACATTTTAAAGATTACATTCTTTTTCACGAATATTTTAACGGAGATAACGGAAAAGGTTTAGGTGCAAGCCATCAAACTGGTTGGACGGGTTTGGTTGCATTATTGATATAATTTAATTCAAAATTTAAAAGAAAAAATAAGTCTATTATCAATAAATTAAATGGAAAGATTTAAAAATAAAAATATCCTGATTACAGGAAGTACATCTGGAATTGGAGAAGCCTGTGCCAAACGTTTCGCACAAGAAGGCGCAAACATTATTTTAAACGGGCGTCATTTTGAAGATGACGAAAAAGCGCTCATTAAAGAAATTGAAGTTTATGGTAACAAAGTTGCTTTTGTAAAAGAAGATGTAAGCCAATCGCATAACGCCATTGATTTGGTAAACGAAGCCATTAAAGCTTTTGGAAGTTTAGATATTTTAGTGAACAACGCAGGTGTGGAGCGCAATGCAGATTTTTGGGATGTTACCGAAGAAGATTACGACTTAGTGATGGACACGAATTTAAAAGGCGTTTTCTTTGGTACTCAAGCTTTTGTAAAATATTGTAAAAAGGAAAACAGAGCAGGAGCGGTAATCAATATGAGCTCTGTTCATGAAGAGATCATTTTTCCGCATTTTGCAGCTTATTGCGCCAGCAAAGGCGGTTTAAAAATGTTGATGCGAAATTTAGCAACTGAACTAGCTCCCTTAAACATCAGGATTAACAATGTTGCACCAGGAGCCATTGCAACGCCTATTAATCAAAAACTGATTGCTAATAAAGAGCAGTTTGAAAAGGTGAGTAAAAACATTCCTATGAAACGTTTTGGAACTACAGAAGAAGTAGCCTCTTTAGTGGCATTTTTAGCGAGTGATGAAGCAAGTTATATTACAGGAAGCACTTATTTTGTTGATGGTGGTTTAACTTATCATTATGAGGAGCAGTAGTTTCTAAAAAGATGCACTAATCTCATTGTAAAGCCAAAACGATTTCATTAAATAAAGTTGATGTGTGATGTTGAAATACAGTGGGAAATCTCAAAAGGTTCTGATTTCATCACAAAAAATCAAATCCCGATAAATTTTATCGGGATTTGGTAATTGATTAGACTTGTCTATCAGCGCCTTGTCTGTCTAACATCCAACCCGGATATTCGGCCGGCAATTTACTGGCTTCGTCCAATTGGTTTAATTCTTCGGAACTAAAGCTAATGTCGATAGCTTTCAAGTTATCTTCTAATTGACTTGCTTTTTTAGCACCTACAATTACACTGCTCACTACTTGCTGATTTAATAACCAAGCTAATGCAATTTGAGCTACAGAAACGCCTTTACTTTCTGCTATTGGTCTCATGACATCCACAATGTCAAAAGCTTTTTCTTTATTTACTGGAGGGAAATCAAAACTGGCTCTTCTGCTTTCTTCCGGTGAGGTATTGCGGTCAAATTTACCGCTCAATAAACCACCAGCTAACGGACTCCATACCATTAAACCCAGTTTCTGATCTTTTAATAATGGAATTATTTCTCTTTCTAAATCTCTTCCTGCAATGGTATAATAAGCCTGTAAGGAAATAAATTTAGCATAACGCTCTCTTTCAGAAATACTCAGCGCTTTCATAATTTGCCAAGCGGCCAAATTACTGCAACCTATATAGCGTACTTTGCCATGTTGCACCAAAATATCCAAAGCGGATAAAGTTTCTTCCAAAGGCGTCAGCGGATCAAAACCGTGGATTTGATAGAGATCAATATAATCCATCCCCAAACGTTTTAAGCTTTCTTCTGCCTGCTGAAGAATATGTTTTCTAGTCAAGCCACTACCGTTTGGATTTTCGCTCATTTTGCCACGTACTTTGGTAGCAATAATTAAATCATCACGTTTCAAACCTAAATCTTTAATGGCTTTGCCTGTCATTTCCTCACTGATTCCTTCGCTGTAAATGTTAGCGGTATCAATGAAGTTGATGCCTCCATCTACTGCAATCTTCATTAGGTCGTTTACTTCATTTTGAGGAAGCGTACCAATAGGCACCCACACTCCTTTTCCTCCAAAAGTCATGGTTCCTAAACATAGTTCAGAAACTTTTAAGCCTGTATTTCCTAAAATATTGTATTTCATGATTGATTATTTTTATGTTAAATGAGATTTATGCTTTGATTAAGCTAAACCTATTATTTGACAATTTAAAAGGGAGTTTGTTTGAAAATTTTGCAAAAGCAGATGTAAAAATACATTAGCTAGATAGTAATTAAACTGAACAGAGTCTTTGGAGTTTAATTGATTCACAATTAGAATATATAAATCAATTGGGATTTAAGGGCTATTTCTGATAATTTAAAATATTCAATTCAGAGATTTGGTTTAATTGTTTGTCAGCGGTAATAAAAGGTTGATTCAAAAAATAAGCTGTTGATGCAATGATCAGATCAGGAAGTTTGATTTTGTAATTTTTCTTAAGCTTTATGACTATCCTTTTAATTTCCGGATTAATATCTATAATGCTGATATTGGATAATAAATCAATGATCTTATTTTCTTCCTCCTCGCTTAATTCTTTAAAACTTAATAGTTCTAACTCGGTAATAAAGGAGATGAATATTGATTTGCCATCTAAAAGATTTGTAATAGTTTCATCGCCTGAAATTAGGTAGAGGAGGATATTTGTATCTACAAAAATATTACTCCCATTCATTTCTTAGTTTTGTTTGAATATCAAGAGGTTTCTCCGCTATATTAATGATTCCAGAAAACTTTTTTGCATCAAACTTTTTCAATGAATCCGTTTTTTTTAAGATTTTCTCTAATTCAGTTTGTTTTGTGCCTGATTTAATTATAGTGGTCATATGTTTAAGCTTTATTAAATATAGGCAAAATAATTTAATCCAATTTTGATGCTCTTTTTTACTGGCTAATCTTTATTTTAGGCTATAAATTTTCTGTAAAGTTATTCTATCTTGTTAATAAAATTTTATATGTAAAACAGATTAAGCCCTAAAATCATATTTTACTATAGGTCGCTTTTCATCATCTCTGTAAACTAAACATCCTAATCTAATTGCTGTTCTATTTAATGCATTATTTATCAAAATTTCTGAAGCGCCTTCTGAGTAGTCAATTGTAATTTCTGTTCCTATTTCAGCTTTTGCTATTTGTTGATGAATATCAAACATTGAAATTTTTACGTTGATCAGTCCTGATGTGAAGTGCCAAACTAATTCATTTTGGTAAGTAATTCCAGCTCTAGACAATATTTCTTTCATTTTGTCCAACGTTATTCCTTCGCCATTTCCTGTTCTATTCTTCCATCCAGCAACAGTAGATCTTTCAACCCCTAAAATTTTATAAATACCTCTAGTATTGATTAGTGTAATAAATGCTTCACGCGTTCCTACAATTTGCATAAGATATTTTTTAATAAAAACTAATTATTAAGTTCCACAAATATACAAATGTTTTCTAATTTGAGAACATTATTAAAACACTTTCTTCTTAAATTCTTATAATATAAGGTTTAATTAAAATAACTAAGTATCTTAAAAGTTGAATGTATTTCTAAGATTAATTCTCACTCAAATAAAAGCAATGACAAAATTTATTAAACGGGATTGAATTGAATACCGGCCCTGAGCTTAATGCCTCGTGAAGTATAAGCGCAAAGCCCGGCTATCGGAACCGAAGCATGATGAAATTGCTTTTCAAATAAAAATCCCTGCTCAAATTAATGAACAGGGATTTTTTATGTAAGCTTTCGGCTTTATGCTTGGCGAGAATTACATCATGCCACCCATGCCGCCACCGCCCATTGGTGGCATTCCATGTCCTGCAGCACCAGCTTCTTCAGGCTCATCTGCCAACACACATTCTGTGGTTAACAACATGGCTGCAATTGAAGCCGCGTTTTCTAAGGCTACACGTGATACTTTAGTTGGGTCAATTACTCCTGCTCCAATTAAGTTCTCGTAAACATCTGTACGGGCATTGTATCCGTAATCTGCTTTACCTTGTTTTACGTTATGCACTACAATAGAACCTTCAATTCCGGCGTTAGCACAGATTTGACGTAATGGCTCTTCAATAGCTCTTGTGATGATTTTGATACCTGTGTTTTCATCTTCATTAGCACCTTTTAGGTCTTTTAAAGATTCTACCGCTCTGATGAAAGCAACACCACCACCAGCAACAATACCTTCTTCAACCGCTGCTCTGGTTGCGTGTAAAGCATCGTCCACTCTATCTTTCTTCTCTTTCATCTCTACTTCTGTAGCCGCACCTACGTAAAGAACAGCAACTCCACCAGATAATTTGGCCAAACGTTCCTGTAATTTTTCTTTATCGTAATCTGAAGTAGTGGTATCTATTTGAGCTTTGATTTGATTAACCCTAGCTTTGATATCTTCTGATTTACCAATTCCGTTAATGATAGTGGTATTATCTTTATCAATAGTGATTTTCTCACACTGACCAAGGTAAGTTAAATCAGCATTTTCTAATTTATAACCTCTTTCTTCAGAAATTACAGTACCGCCAGTTAAGATAGCAAGGTCTTCTAACATTGCTTTTCTTCTGTCGCCAAAACCTGGAGCTTTAACAGCTGCAACTTTCAATGATCCACGGATTTTGTTTACTACCAAAGTAGCTAAAGCTTCTCCGTCTAAATCTTCTGCAATGATTAAAAGTGGTTTCCCAGTTTGAACTTGTTTTTCTAAAATTGGCAACAATTCTTTCATGTTGCTGATTTTCTTATCGTAAATTAAAATGTAAGGACTTTCTAATTCAACCTCCATTTTATCAGCATTGGTAACAAAGTATGGAGAAAGGTAACCTCTGTCAAACTGCATACCTTCTACAGTTTTTACTTCAGTTTCTGTCCCTTTTGCTTCTTCAACAGTAATTACACCGTCTTTACCAACTTTAGCCATTGCTTCAGCAATTAAAGAACCAATTACATCATCATTGTTAGCAGAGATAGACGCCACTTGTTTGATCATGTTGTTGTCATCACCTACTGTTTTAGACTGAGATTTCAGATTCGCCACAACAGCTGCAACAGCTTTGTCGATTCCTCTTTTCAAATCCATTGGGTTAGCACCAGATGCTACGTTTTTAATACCAGCAGTTACAATAGCCTGAGCTAAAACAGTTGCGGTAGTTGTTCCGTCACCAGCAATATCAGCAGTTTTTGAAGCCACTTCTTTTACCATTTGTGCACCCATGTTTTCTAAAGAATCTGATAATTCAATTTCTTTAGCAACAGTTACCCCATCTTTAGTGATGATTGGTGATCCGAATTTTTTATCAATAATTACGTTTCTTCCTTTTGGACCTAAGGTTACTTTAACTGCGTTAGCTAAAATATCCACGCCGCGTTTCAGTGCGTCGCGGGCTTCTACATTGTATTTAACTTGTTTTGCCATTTTTGTTTTAGTATTGAGATTTGAGTATCAAGTAGCAAGATTGAATTGCAAACTCTTAACTCATAAAAAAATTAACTTGTTGATTTCGCAAGTCATGATACTTGCTACTAAAATCTTGATTCTATTAAAGAACGGCGTAAATGTCGCTTTCTTTCATAATCAAGTACTCTTTACCTTCGTAGGTAATCTCTGTTCCTGAATATTTACCGTAAATCACTTGGTCACCAACTTTCACAGTCATTGGCTCGTCTACTTTACCGTTTCCAACAGCTACAACAGTGCCATTCTGAGGTTTTTCTTTTGCAGTATCAGGAATATAGATACCTGATGCAGTTTTTTCTTCAGCTGGAGCAGCTTCTACCACTACTCTATCAGCGATAGGTTTAATGTTCAATGCCATAAATTCTATTTTAATTTTTATGAGTTTATTTTCTGCTGTGTAACACACATAGAATATGCCAAAGGAAAAAATTGCCAAATTTTCACCGTGATAGTCAGTAATGTTAAATCAATAAGAAGTCTTGGTGTCAGCTTGTCAGTATGGTGTGTAAATGTTAAAAGCTAAATGCTGAAAGCTTAAAGCCTTTATCTGTGGATTTTAAATTAAAAAAATGAAATTAATTTACAAGCTCTAAATATTAGGAATTCCATTTTTTTAAATATAAAATCACAAAAAAAACCCGCAATTTCTTACGGGTTTCTTAAATATATTTTTTGATTATTTATTTCTGAGTGCTATCTCCAGCTGCCGGTTGTGGCATCATTGGGATAGAAGAAGGAGCAGCAGTTTTATCAATTTGTTCCTGGATTTTAGAATCGGTTTTTATAGCTCCACCAGTTTTTACACCTGATATGTTTACCAAAATGGCAATCACCATAATTGCGATGGCTAATCCCCATGTTCCTTTTTCAAGGATATCACCGGTACGCTGTACGCCCATAATATTATTTGATGAAGAGAAACCGGAAGATAAACCTCCACCTTTTGGATTTTGAATTAAAATTACCAATACCAAAATCACACTTATCAATATTCCCAAAATCACTAAAAACGTAACCATATTATTTTCTAATTAACTTTTAATTCCAAATATTTTATTTGGCTGGCAAAGTAAGTGCTTTTTTCTGGAAATTTCAAACTTAATTTTTTGTAAACATCTAAGGCTTTGTGGTAAAGCATCTGTTCTACATAAATTTTAGCTAAAGTTTCAGAAACCACCTCATTGCTATCCTCAGAGCTTTTCTTTGCTTTGTTTTCTGTATCTATTTTATTAGGAGCCGGTGGCCTAATCTGTGGCTCCTCTGTGATAAACTTCTCAATAATCTGATGCTCTTTTTTTAAGAACTCAAAAGGAACCGTCTGATTTCCCTGTGTTGATGAACCTGAAAATCCTTCCACTCCTCTAAGGTGAAAGATATTTTCTGCAATCTGCTGATCTAGATTATCCTTTTTCAGCTGTGGCTGATCAGTCTTTTTAGAAGGGTCTAATTTAATTGAAGCGTAGGGCTGATGGGTTGATGCATGTTCCTTTCTGGTTTTATTTAACCACCAAAGAAATGTATAAGGCATAGAATCATCATTATATTGACTAATACCGCTATCTGTTTTCTGGACAACCGCATCTTCAGCTATGGCATCTTTATCTTCTCTTTTTTGGAAAGAAAAGAAATTGGGTTGCACCGGAGTCTCAAATGCAAATCCTTCTTTAACCTGTGGATTGGTTATTGTCTCCGGAACTTCTGCTATAGGATCAGATGGAGTTTCTTTAGCTACGATTGGTTCTTCTTCTTCTTCTGAAGTTTCTTCAGTAGTAACGTCTTCAGGAATCTCCTCTATATTTTCAATTACTTGCGCTTCTTCTAATTGTTTTTCTGGCGTGTCATTTTCATTAGTAATTTTCTCAGCTGGAATTTCTGCTTCACTTTTCTCGTCAAAATCTGTTAATTCTAACTCTTTTTCTTGTGCTTGCTCTACTTCAATTGGCTCTTCGGAAATTTCAGATTCTTCGTTTTCTACAGTTGTTTCTTGTTCGGTAGCTACTTCTTGCTCTTCAATTTCTTCTACAGTTGATTCGGTTTGTTCTTCTTCAGGTTGTTTTGTTTCCTCATCAATTTCTATTTCCTTAATTTCTTCAGTTTTAGCTACAGCTGATGATTTATTTTCCTCATCAATTTCTTCAGAATGTTCTTCTACTTCAATGTTTTCAGTTATAGATTCCTCATTCTCATCATTGAAGGTCTTTTTTTCTTTAGCATCAATTTCTTGAGCTTCATATTCCTGAATTTCATCAGCATCATCAAATTCTTCTGCTATATTCTCATTTTTAATTGAATCAGTTTCTTCAGTATTAAAAGGAACATGTTTTATTTCTTCTTCTTTACTATTTACTTTAGATGATTCATCATATAGGTTTTCAACTTTAGGGTCTTCTGTACGATTTTCAAAACCTATAATTTCATTTAAGTCTAATCCGAAAAAATTAGAATTTTGTTGTTCAATAGGCTCGGATTTTTCTTCAACAATCTCATTTTCAGAAATTTCATGTTGCTGAATTTCTTCATTTTCAGCTAACTGATTTTCTGTAGCCTCAATATTTTCATGATCATCTCCGGCAAAATCAGATTTATCCTCTACAATATTTTCTTCAATTACAGAGGCGTTTTCTTTTACCTCTTCAGAAATATCATTATCCCCTTTTAAGATATGAGGATCTTCAACTGTTTCATTTTCAATATTTTCTGTTTGTAGATTTTCAGTAGCTTCTATCTCTTCGTTAGCAGGTTCTTCTTTTAATTCCTCTTTAGCTTTAGCATCCTTTGGTTCAGAGCCATATATTTCGTTTAGATCAAATCCGAAAGGAATATCACTTTTTAATTCTTCTATTTCAATTTCTTGATTTATTGCATCAAGCGCCACCATTTCGCTATCGAAATTCTCTGGTTGATGAATAAAATCAAATAAAATGGTACGATCAGGGCTGAATGTGGACGCCTTTGCTAAATAATTTTGGTAATCAGCAGTGTTTTGAGAAGTATGAGTGGCCAGGTATATCAAACTTTGGCAGTAGGGATATTTCCCCATCCATTCTTTGAGCTGTTCCAAATCCTTAGCTACTAAAGCTTTTGGATTGGAATGATAGGTCAAGAATTTTTCTGTCTCTGCTTGATTGATATTTGACACTATTGTTTTTTGTTTTTTACTTGGTGAAGGTACTAAAAGCCTACCAATTGGCAAAAGCCCTATTGTAAATATCCTCGGTTAGTTGCTGATTGATATCTTTAACTAAAGTATTCTCCTGACTAGAAAATGGTCCAGAGGTTGGGTTGAAATCCTTGAATCTTGTAAAGGACTGTTCAAAGCTTTTATCTTGCTCTCCCTCTAACCTGTTGGTATATTTCACATTCACGGTAATGGTTAAACGGGTTAAGCCCGCTGTAACTTGCTGATTCCCCTGAATAGCTACAGGTTGTAAATTATAATCCGTAATTCTACCATCAAAATTTGCTTCGCCGTCGGTTCTTACAAAACTCAATCCGGTTTGTGACCTAATCCTGTCTTTTAAAGCTTCTGTGAAAGCCTGACTTAAATTAGGATTTACCAAAGGAGCAGTGTTTTCAAAAATCACAACAGATACTGTTTTTAAAGCTCCAATAGAACCTCCTGTAAAAGAATATACGCCACAACCGCTCATGAAAAAGAGAAACGGTACGGTCAACATGAATAAAATTCTGCTCTTCATTTTTCTAATTCAAGTTTAATTCTTTTATTTTTCTGTAAAGCGTACGTTCTGATATGCCCAACTCTTCAGAAGCTGCCTTTCTTTTTCCTTTATGCTTTTTTAATGCTTTTTTAATCATATCAGCTTCCTTATCGATTAAAGAAAGGGATTCCTCCACTTCTTCTGCATCATGGGTAATGTGGTAATCATCTTGTCTACTATTATTGGTTGGTTGCTGAATGGTTAAAGTAGATTCGTGATTAGGCATTTCAATGTCTTTATATAACGAATTGATCACCTGTGGATTATCCGCTGCATAGTTAGAAACGTTATCACCGTTCTGAATGATATCAACCACCAGTTTTTTTAATTCCACCATATCCTTTTTCATATCAAACAATACCTTGTAAAGGATATCTCTTTCAGAAAAATCTTCTTTTTGTCCGGATTGGTTTAACCGCATAGGTAAAGTGCTGGATTGGTCATTCGGAATATAGGACAGCAATGTTTGACCAGTAATATGTCGGTCACGCTCTAAAACAGCAATTTGCTCTGCAATATTTTTTAACTGGCGAACATTACCTGGCCAGCTATAATTTACCAAAACCTGAATGGCAGTATCATCTAACGTGATGTTCGGAGAACGATATTTATCTGAGAAATCGGCTACAAATTTCCTAAAAATTAAATGGATATCTTCTTTTCTATCTCTTAAAGGGGGTATTTTAAGAGGAACAGTATTTAAACGATAGTATAAATCTTCCCTAAATTTCCCAGCTTTCACTGCTTCAAACATTTCAACATTGGTGGCAGCAACTACACGGGCATCGGTTTTCTGCACTTTAGATGATCCAACCCTAATGTATTCTCCAGTTTCTAAAACCCTTAATAATCTGGCTTGAGTACCTAAAGGCAACTCCCCTACTTCATCCAAAAATATGGTTCCGCCATTTACCACCTCAAAGTATCCTTTTCTAGCTTCATGTGCACCGGTAAAAGATCCTTTTTCATGGCCAAATAATTCAGAATCTATGGTTCCCTCAGGGATTGCACCGCAGTTAACTGCAATGAAAGGACCATGTTTGCGGGCACTTAGTTGGTGAATAATATGAGAAAACACCTCTTTACCAGAGCCACTCTCTCCGGTAATCATCACCGTAATATCAGTTGGTGCAACTTGTCTGGCAATATCAATAGCCCTGTTCAGCAATGGTGAACTGCCTATAATTCCAAAACGCTGTTTTATATCTTGTAAATCCATTTTTTTTATTTGGATGAAAGAGTTTAGATGAAAGATTAAGGAGCAAAGAATAAGGATAAAGTACCCAATCTTTGCTCTTCAATCCTTGTTCTTTATTCTTTGCTCTATTACTTTAGTTTTTTTAATCTATAATACGGCCTATCAAAGTTGCTGTAGTTGTTCTTTCTACCAAAACATTTACATAATCTCCTGGCTGGTACTTTTCAATTACAGGAAAAATTACCATATGGTTATGGTCACTTCTGCCACAGTAATCAGCTTTTGATTTTTTAGAGAGGCCTTCAATGAGCACTCTTTCTACTTTTCCTACCCTTTTTTGTGCTCTGTATAAACTGTCTACCTGCTGTAAATCTATAATTTCACGTAAACGGCGTTGCTTTTCTTCTTCAGGGATATCGTCTGCAAATTTCTTGGCAGCCGGCGTTCCAGGTCTTTCAGAATAAGAATACATGTAGGCAAACTCAAACTTTACCAACTCCATTAAACTTAAAGTTTCCTGGTGCTCTTCTACTGTTTCTGAGCAGAAACCTGAAATGATATCTGTAGAAATAGAGCAGGTTGGAATAATATTTCTGATCGCTTCAATTCTGTTTAAATACCATTCTCTAGTATAGGTACGGTTCATCAAATCCAGTACCCTCGAATTTCCTGATTGAACTGGGAGATGAATATAATTACAGATGTTATCGTATTTTGCAATGGTATGTAATACTTCGTCTGTAATATCTTTTGGATGAGATGTAGAAAACCGAACTCTAATATTGGGATTCACCAATGCCACCATTTCTATCAGTTTTGCAAAGTTTACATTGGTTTCTCCATTTGAAGAAGCCCATTTGTATGAATCTACATTCTGACCCAACAAAGTAATCTCTTTATAACCCTCGTCACTTAAATCCTGTGCTTCCTGCACTACTGAAAAAGCATCACGACTTCGCTCTCGCCCTCTTGTAAAAGGAACAACGCAGAAAGAACACATATTATCGCAACCTCTCATAATAGAGATGTACGCACTGATGCCGTTTGAATTTAACCGTACCGGACTTACATCTGCATAGGTTTCTTCCCTAGAGAGCAAAACATTGATGGCTTTATGACCATCGTTTACCTGACTGATCAAATTCGGCAAATCGCGGTAGGCATCTGGGCCTACTACAACATCTACTAATTTCTCTTCTTCTAAAAACTTAGCTTTCAAACGTTCGGCCATGCAACCCAAAACACCAATTACCAAACCTTTGTTGGTTCTTTTGATGGCTTTAAACTGCTTTAACCTGTTTCTTACACGGGTTTCGGCATTTTCTCTAATAGAGCAGGTATTGATGAAAATCACATCAGCCTCATTATAATCTGGCGTAGTAGTGAAACCATCTTCACTTAAAATGGAAGCAACAATTTCACTGTCGGAAAAATTCATGGCACAACCATAACTTTCTATATAAAGCTTTCGCTCGTTATTTTTTAGTTTGGGTTGATCTAAAACCAATGCTTCGCCCTGTCTGGACTCGTCATGTTCTTTAGCTGCTAAGTTTAATTCTAACATTAAATTTTATTTGGACTGCAAAATTATAAAAGATAAAGCAAAAAATGACAGTTTGTCAGCCTTTAATTTTAGATGATGATTTTGAAATGATGTTACGTTGCTTTAATTTGATTGCAATGCATTGACTTTTTAAACCCGACAGCAATTTATATCAGTCTGTTGGCTAATTCAAGCATTTCGGGAAGTGTTTTGCAGGTTTAGTAGGAGCGTATGGCGGGGCTGTTTTTAAAGAGGAGCACAAGCTTTGCTTTTATAATTGAAATTATAAAGCAGGTATTTTTTTCTGCTCCATTAAAGAATTGTATTTTTGGGGTGACTTGATTAAACAAAAATGAGTAAAACGAATAGAAAGCAAGATGCATTAGACTATCACTCACAAGGACGTCCCGGCAAAATCGAAGTAATTCCTACTAAACCTACCAACTCACAAAGAGACCTCGCTTTAGCTTATTCGCCAGGCGTTGCAGAACCTTGTTTAAGAATTGCAGAAAATGTTGATGATGTATATAAATATACTGCTAAAGGTAATTTGGTTGCAGTAATTAGTAATGGAACCGCTGTTTTAGGTTTAGGAGATATTGGACCTGAAGCTGGAAAGCCGGTGATGGAAGGGAAGGGTTTACTGTTTAAGATTTTTGCAGATATTGATGTTTTTGACCTTGAACTGGATGTTAAAAATGTTGATGACTTTGTAAAGATTGTAAAATCTTTGGAGCCTACTTTTGGCGGGATTAACTTGGAAGATATTAAAGCTCCGGAGTGTTTTGAGATTGAGCGGAGATTAAAAGAGGAGATGAAAATTCCGGTGATGCATGATGATCAGCATGGAACGGCCATCATTTCTGCAGCGGCTTTAATCAATGCCTGTGAACTGCAAAAAAAGAAAATTGACAAGGTGAAAATTGTGGTAAACGGAGCTGGAGCTGCCGCTATTTCATGCACACGTTTATATGTTTCTTTAGGAGCAGTTAAAGAAAACATTGTAATGCTTGACCGTAGTGGCATTATTAGAGCCGACCGGGCTAACTTAGATGGCACTAAACTAGAATTTGCTACGCAAAGAAATATACATACGCTGCAAGATGCATTGAAAGATGCCGACGTTTTTATAGGATTATCTTCTGCAGATGTAATGAGTGCTGAAATGCTTAAAACAATGGCTAAAAACCCTATTGTTTTTGCAATGGCAAATCCAAACCCAGAGATTGCTTACGAGTTGGCGGTTAAAACGCGTAAAGATATCATTATGGCTACGGGCCGGTCTGATTACCCTAATCAGGTGAACAATGTTTTAGGCTTTCCGTATATTTTTAGGGGAGCTTTAGATGTACGTTCTACAGCCATAAACGAAGAAATGAAAGTGGCCGCAGTTAGGGCAATTGCAGCTTTGGCAAAAGAACCTGTTCCGGAAGCGGTAAACTTGGCTTATAATGCTAAAAACCTGAAATACGGCAAAGATTATATTATCCCTAAACCTATAGATTTCAGATTGATTACCACTGTTTCTCCTGCTGTGGCAAAAGCAGCAATGGATAGCGGTGTAGCCAGATTTCCAATTACCGATTGGGAAAAATATAACGAAGAGCTGAAGAAAAGACTGGGAATGGATGATGCAATTTTGCGCACCATCACCAATAAAGCAAAAGCAGCACCTAAGAGAGTTGTTTTTGCTGAAGCAGATAATTACAAGATTTTAAAGGCTGCACAGATTGTGCGAGATGAAGGCATTGCTATTCCTATTTTGTTGGGTAACAAAAAAATCATTAATCATATTATTAAAGATCATGAGCTGGAATTGGATGGTGTAATGATCATTGATCCTGCTGAAGAAAAGGAAATGAGTGAGAAGTTTTCTCTAAATCTTTATGAGAAACGCCAGCGTAGAGGATTTACACTGTTTGAATCTCGTAAATTGATGAGAGACCGTAATTATTTTGGGGCATCAATGGTGGAGTTTGGAGATGCCGATGCACTGATTTCGGGACTGACTAAAAATTATGCTTCTACTGTAAAGCCTGCTCTACAGATTATAGGTACAGAGCCGGGTGTAAACCGTGTTGCAGGTATGTATATGATGCTCACAAAAAAAGGTCCTGTTTTCTTTGCTGATACCACGATAAATGTTGATCCAAATGTGGAAGAACTGGTAGATATTACTTTATTGGTGAATAAATCTGTAAAACAGTTCAATATCAAACCAAGAATCGCCATCCTTTCTTATTCTAATTATGGATCAAATGAGGGAGAAATTCCACAGAAGACCCGTGAGGCTGTTAAAATACTCCATCAGAATCATCCTGATATTATGGTAGACGGAGAGATGCAGGCAAATTTTGCGTTGAATCAATCTTTATTGATGGATAATTTCCCTTTTTCAAAATTAAAAGATGGGCCTGCCAATACTTTGGTGTTTCCTAATTTAGATTCTGGAAATATCGCTTACAAACTTTTACAGGAATTAGGTGATGCCGAAGCAGTTGGACCAATTTTATTGGGAATGAACAAGCCGGTTCATGTTTTGCAATTAGGCTCATCAGTAAGGGAAATTGTAAATATGGTGACCATTGCAGTAGTTGATGTGCAGACCAAAGAAAACAATTCTAAAGAGAAAAAAGCATCCATCCTTTCTAGGGTAAGAAAAACTAAAACCACAACCGATTAATATGTACGCATATATTGATGGAAAACTAACTTTCAAATGCCCTGCTTATGTAATTATTGAAGCAGGTGGAATTGGCTACCATATTCACATCTCATTAAATACTTACAGCGCTCTTAAAGATCAAGAGCGCTGTAAATTGTTTACCTGGCTTTCTGTTAAAGAAGATTCGCATACTTTGTATGGCTTTGCTGATGAAGGGGAAAGACGTTTGTTCCTTCATTTAATTTCTGTAAACGGAATTGGCCCCAATACTGGCAGAATGATGCTTTCATCCATTACACCTGAGGAAATTCAGGAAGCAATTGTAAAAGGAGATGTAAATCAGATCAAGAGAATTAAAGGGATAGGTCCAAAATCTGCACAAAGGCTGATTATTGAACTTCAGGACAAGCTGAGCAAAGATGGTGCTGGCACATTAATTTCAGCTCCAAAAAATAATACTTCTAGGGATGAAGCGTTAAGTGCTTTGGTGATGTTGGGCTTTGTAAAGAACGTTGCAGAGCGGGCAGTTGACGCAGCTGTTAAAACATCCACCGAACTCCTAACTGTAGAAAACATCATTAAGATTGCGCTGAAAAGCTTATAATTAAAACCTTAAACTAAAACGCTTGAGAATAAATTCTACCCGTCTTCATTTTAGACTATGTATTATTTTTCATTTGCTTCTCTTAGGCAATCTTGCGTTTGCTCAAAAAAATGCTACCGATTCCTTAAAAATAAAATATCCTACAAAAGACACCTATACTACGCCTGTTTTTGGAGGTTCTAGTCTTTTTTTAGATAACCCGCAAGCGGTTAAAAAAACAGTGACTTATGACCCTGCAACCAAAAAGTATATCGTAAAAGAAACCATTAATGGGAAACTGATTAAAATTCCGCAATACCTTACTTTTAAAGAGTACCAAGCTTTAGAAGAAAAAAATATCATCAATTCTTATTGGAAAACAGTTGTCGCAACTACCCAGCCTGAAGAAAAAGAAGGATTTATTCCCGAAGTAAAGATCAACAGCAAATCGTTCGAAAAGATTTTTGGAGGAAACACTATAAATATTCAGCCCCGTGGCACAGCAGATCTTACTTTTTCTGGTAGGCTCAATAGAAATGAGAATCCCCTGTTGAATGAAAGACAAAGAAAATCAGGGAACTTTGATTTCAACCAGCGGATACAGATGAACCTGATTGGAAACATTGGTGATAAGCTAAAAATCACCACCAATTACAATACCGAAGCGCAATTTGATTTCGAGAACCAAGTGAAGTTGGAATACACAGGTTATAAAGATGAAATCATTAAAAAGATTGAAGCGGGTATGGTCAGTTTTCCCTTGAACACCACTTTAATCAGCGGGAGCCAAGCATTGTTTGGATTAAAAACCCAATTACAATTTGGAAGATTGGGAGTCACCACCTTGTATTCACAACAGAAATCGCAGTCTAAGGAAATTAACATTACCAATGGTGCTCAGCAAAATGAGTTTAGGTTAACTACAGATAATTACGAAGCCAATAAACACTACTTTTTAGCACAGTATTTCAGAAATAATTATAACCGGGCATTGGCAAACTTGCCCATCATCACTTCAAATGTCAATATTACAAAAATTGAGGTTTGGTTAACCAATAAGACCAATAGTACTACTGATTCCAGAGATGTTTTGGCTTTTATGGATTTGGGAGAAAACAATCCTTATAACACGGCTCTTTTTCAAGGCGGTGCAGGTTTTTCAGCTCTTCCGGCAGGTTTTAGTGGGCCTGGGTTTCCCAATCAGTCCAATAGTTTATTGCAAAATATACCGCCTAATGCTAGGAGGACAAATTCTAACGATATTGACACCTATTTTCAGGCTAACGGTAAAACAGATAATTACAATAAACTCACTTACGCCAGAAAACTTACAGATAGAGAGTTTAACCTTAACCCTCAACTAGGCTATATCTCCTTAAATAATGCATTAAATGCAGATGAAGTATTAGCGGTTGCTTATCGTTACACTGTAAACGGAGTTGAATATCAAGTGGGGGAATTTTCTACTGATGTGCAGGTTGCTCCAGATAATCCGCAGGTTTTATATACCAAATTACTAAAGAATGAAACCATCAAAACCAATTTACCGCTTTGGGATCTGATGATGAAAAACATTTATTCATTAGGAGCTTACCAAGTAAGTCCAAATGATTTTAGATTGAACATTTTTAGGTTAGATGATCAATCAGGAGTGGAGAAACCTTTAATAACCGAAGGACAGAATACCACAGGAAAACAATGGATTCAGGTCACTAATCTGGACCGTTTAAACCAACAGAATGCGAAAGAGCCAGATGGGTTTTTTGATTTTTTGCAGGGATTGACCATTGACCCACAAAACGGAAGGATTATTTTCCCAACCATTGAACCTTTTGGTCAGGATTTAGCCTCACAGTTTATCCCGGTAACGGAGCAAGCCTTAATCAATAAATATGTTTACCAACCTTTATACGATTCAACCAAAACCATTGCGCAACAATTTTTCCCTAATTTAAACAGGTATATCATCAAAGGGACTTATCAGTCTCAGGTAAGTTCAGAATTTCAGTTAAATGCCATTAATGTTCCGGAAGGTTCTGTGGTGGTAACGGCAGGAACTTTAAAGTTAACCGAAGGAGCAGATTATACCGTTGATTATAATATTGGAAGGGTTAAAATCCTGAACGAGGCATTGCTAAACTCAGGCCAGCCCATTAAAATAAAATTGGAAAGTAATGAGCTTTTTGGCATCCAACAGAAATCATTATTTGGTACAAGACTGGATTATAGGATAAATGAGGATTTCAATATTGGCGCTACGCTGATGAATTTGAAGGAAGCGCCAATTACTCAAAAAGTGAATTTCGGAGAAGAATCCATCTCCAATACCATTTATGGTTTTGATGTGAACTATAGTGCCAATAGCCGTCTCCTTACCAGATTAGTAGATAAAATACCTTTTATTTCTACTAAGGAAACATCATCAGTTACTTTTAATGGAGAATTTGCCAAATTTAATCCCGGACATGCAAAAGCGTTGAATTTTGCAGGCAGTTCTGGTGGGACCAGTTATATTGATGATTTTGAAGGTAGCAGGTCAACCATTGATTTAAAAGGAGCAAATACTTGGCAGATTTCAGGAACGCCACAACTTTTCTCTGAATCGCAATTGAGTAATGACCTTTCCTATGGATTTAATAGGGCCAAACTAGCCTTCTTTAATATAGATCCTATATTTTATGATAGAAATAGCAATTTCACACCGGCTAATATCCAGAATAACAAAACGGAACTTTCAAATCATTATGTAAGGCAGGTTTTAGAAACAGAAGTTTTTCCATTTAAACAAGTAGCAACAGGTACATTATTGAGTTTGCCAACCTTCAATTTGGCTTATTATCCTTCTTTAAGAGGTCCTTATAACTTTACGGCAACAGGTCTCAATAATGATGGCACATTAAGCAATCCAAGAAACCGCTGGGGCGGAATTTTCAGAAGAGTGGAAACCAATGATTTTGAGGCTTTAAATATTGAGTTTATTGAACTCTGGGTTTTAGATCCTTTTATTTACAAGCAAAATTCTTCTGGCGGAGATTTGTATTTTAACATTGGTAACATCTCTGAAGATATTTTAAAAGATGGTAGAAAAAGTTTAGAAAACGGTTTGCCGGTAGATAATAACGCTACTTCAACGGATGAAACTGTTTGGGGAAGAATCCCGAAACTGCAACCAGTCATACAAGCTTTTGATAATGATCCAAACGCCCGTAAAATACAGGATGTGGGTTTAGACGGTTTAGATGATATTACTGAACAGCAAAAATATCAAGGAATAGTTAATCAGGTGACCAGCCAGCTGAATACGCAGGCCGCCAATCAGTTTAAGAATGACCCCTCTTCAGATGATTTTTTATATTACAGAGGTCCAACATTAGATCAGCAAAATGCAGGAATTTTAAAACGTTATGAAAACTATAACGGAACAGAGGGAAACTCAAAAACTTCTCAACAATCGGTTGATGCCATTGGAATTGAAAACTCTGCTTCTACGTCTTTGCCTGATGGAGAAGATATCAATCGGGATAATAATGAAACCAAGGCTGATGAATATTATCAATATAAAATCAGTATCCGCCCTGGAGATTTAGTAGTTGGAAAAAATTTCGTTACCGATATGGTGACCTCTTCGGTAGATTTAGCTAATGGAACAAAGCAAAGTGTAAACTGGTATCAGATAAAAATTCCAATTTCCCAATATGAAAGTAAAGTGGGCAATATTCAGGATTTTAAATCCATCCGCTTCATGCGGATGTTCATGACCAATTTTGCAGATACTTCCGTGATAAGATTTGCCCGCTTGCAATTGGTAAGAGGAGAATGGAGAAGATTTAATGCGGAAAATAATCCTGCAAAGGCATTGACAGATCCAAGCCTTAATAACCTTGGTTTAGATAATTCTACTTTAGACGTCACTACTGTAAATATTGAGGAAAACGGAACCAGAACACCTATTCCTTATGTCGTACCTCCGGGTATCCAAAGAGAAAAAGACTTCTCTAATTTTAGAGGAGACACCAAACAAAATGAACAGTCTTTAGCAATAGTGGTCAAGAATTTAAGAGATGGTTATGCCAGAGCAGCCTATAAAACGACTGTGAATGATGTACGTTCTTATAAGCGTTTGCAGCTGTATATTCATGCAGAAGGAGAGCAGTTGAGAGACGGCGATGTGAATGCTTTTATAAGATTGGGAACTGATAATCAGGATAACTATTACGAATACGAGATCCCTGCAAAAATAACTAATCCAGGAGCTACAGATCCTGAATTGATATGGCCTGTTGAAAATAGGATAGACATAGCATTCAGGTTGTTCCAATTGGCAAAAACCAATAGAAATAACGCTTTTATTGCACCTGGGCAGCCTTGGCCAATCAATGTGCCTTATACATTTACTGATGGCATTAACAGCGTCACTATTAAAGGGCAACCAGATTTAAGCAAAATAAGGGTTTTGATGTTGGGTGCAAGAAATCCTTTAAAAACTAATGTTTCTGTCGGAGATGATGGTTTGGATAAAACGGTTGAACTTTGGTTTAACGAATTGCGCTTAACAGATTTTGATGAAAGAGGAGGTTGGGCGGCAACCGCAAGAGTAAATGCAAAACTTGCAGATTTTGGAGATGTCACCGTTTCTGCAAATAAAAGGTCTATTGGTTTTGGGTCCTTAGATCAGCGGATTAGTGAGCTCAACAGATCTGACGACCGCTTTTTTGATGTTTCCTCCAGCTTTGAACTGGGGAAATTTTTCCCTATGAAATCAGGTTTAAAGATTCCAATGTTTGTCAATTATTCCAATCAGGTAAGCATGCCTCAGTACGATCCTAAAAACCCTGATATTGAATTGAAGAATATCTTAAGTCAGGTTTCTAAGAGTGTGGCAGATTCTATTAAAGATTATGCTCAAGATTATACGTTAAGACGAGGGATCAATTTTACCAATGTGCGTAAAATAAAAACTGATCCAAATTCAAAAAACCATCTTTGGGATTTAGAAAACTGGAATTTATCTTACGCCTATACTGAATATGACCATCATGATTTTATCAATCAAAACAGCCTTCAAAAAAATTATCGAGGATCGTTAGGTTACAATTATAGCAATCCAGCAAAGTTTATCACTCCTTTTGATAAAGCCATTAAATCCAAAGCTTTTTCTTTGCTGAAAGATTTTAATTTTAGTTTGCTACCATCAGTTTTAAACTTTAGAGTAGAGTTGAACAGATTATATTCTGAAAATACTTTAAGAGATAATGATCCTAATAATTTTATTCCGATTAGGACTTCCTTTAATAAAAACTTCCAGATCAATCGTCTTTATGGGGTAAGTTGGGATTTAACAAAATCACTAAAGCTTGATTTTAACGCTACCAATTTATCCGTAGTTGATGAACCTGAAGGAAGAATTACCGGCTTAAAAAGAGATACCGTTTGGCAAAACCTGTTAAAATTAGGCAGAACTACCAATTATAACCATACAGTAAGTTTGTCTTACACTGTTCCTATAAATAAAATCCCCGGATTAGATTTTATCAATATCCTAACTAGGTATCAAACTCAGTTCAACTGGATGACAGAGCCTTTAATCAGCTTGAACGATCCAGGAATAAACTTTGGTAATACCATTCAGAATTCCAGAACGGTTCAGCTTAATCCAACATTAAACATGAATTTGCTGTACAACAAATTCGGTTTTTACCGTCAGTTGAAAGACCCAAATAGTCAGGGTGGAATTGGTAATTTTTTCATTAATATGATTACCAGCGTTAAAAGTTTAAGCGGTTCTTATATTAGAAACGATGGAACATTTTTACCCGGCTATTTGCCAACTACCAATGTCTTTGGATACGATTTTAGCGCAAACGCTCCAGGAGTTGGTTTCATTTTGGGTTCTCAACAAGACATCAGATTTAAAGCTTTAAACAATGGTTGGCTCACTCAGGATACCTTGCAGAACCAGCTTTATGTGACCACTTTAAACGAGAAGCTAAATTTAAGAGGATCCATTGAACCTTTTAAAGATTTCAGGATAGAGCTTACCGCATTTAAAAACAGCAGTAAAAATTTCTCCACCAATTTCAGATATAACAATACAGTGGGTGGTTTTAACAGTTTAAGCCCTATCACTACCGGAGATTATAGTATTTCCATTATTTCTTTAGGAAGCGCTTTCAAGGATAAAAACGCTGATAAGACATCCAATGTTTTCCAGCAGTTTTTGACAAACAGAACACAGATTTCTCAACGTTTGGGTAGAGAAAATCCAAATAGTAGTGGGGTAATTTCAGAATTTGCTGATGGCTACGGGAAAACCTCTCAGGATGTGGTAATTCCAGCTTTTCTTGCGGCCTATAAAAATAAAAGTGCTTCCGATGCGGATTTGGATAAATTCCCAAGAATACCAGTTCCAAACTGGAGAATTACCTATAACGGTTTAGCAAAACTTGCCGCATTAAGCGATATTTTCTCTTCATTTGATCTTTCTCATAGCTATAATTCAACTTACAATGTAAACGGTTTTAACTCTTTGATCAGGTACTCAGAAAGTAATGGAGGGGTAAATGTGAGAGATGCCGAAAATAATTTCCTTCCATTCTATCAATTCTCTCAGGTTACTTTATTTGAACAATTTGTACCTCTTTTAGGTGTTGATATGCGCTTTAAAAATAATATGACAGGAAATATTGAATACCGTAAATCCAGATCACTCAGCTTGGGCCTTTCCAATAGTCAGTTGGCTTCGCAAAAAGATCAGGCTATTGTACTAGGTTTTGGTTATCGTACGGCAGATTTCAGATTTCCTTTCGGCTTATTTAAAAGTGTGAACCTAAAGAATGACCTCAACTTTAAGTTGGATGTAGCCATCAGAGATAACAAAACAGTAATTTATAGAGCTGATGTGAATGATCCGGAAATATCCGCAGGTTCTAAAAACATTACTTTTAGACCAAGTATTGATTATGTGATCAATCAAAAATTTAACCTGAGGTTATTTTATGATTCTAATGTCACTAAACCTTATACCTCACAAACTTTTGTTACGGCATTTAGTAATTTTGGGGTTAACCTGAGGTTTACTATTCAATAACACATTAAATATTACACCAATTTAAGGTATTTTAAACTGGTTTTGCTAGCTTTAGATTTACCTTAAATATATTCCTGAGCATGAAAAAAATATTTCTATTCATTTCTGCAGCAATTATTTTTTCAAGCTGTTCCAATAACAAAAATCCCATTTCAGAAGATATGATAGCCCCTGCTGATAGCATTAAAAATTCGCCTTATCCCCAAACCGCAAAAGGAACCGTAAGCGATGATTATTTTGGAACAGTTGTTCCTGATCCTTACCGATGGTTAGAAAACGACACCTCAAATGAGACCAAAGCATGGGTTATTGCTGAAAACAAGGTCACCCAAAATTACCTTGCTCAAATTCCTTACAGAGACGAAATAAAGAAACGATTGGGAGTGCTTTGGAATTATGAAAAGTATTCTGCTCCTTTTAAGGAAGGCAAATACACGTATTTTTATAAAAATGATGGCTTGCAGAATCAATCGGTTTTATACCGCCAAATTGGAGAAGGTGAGCCAGAGGTTTTCCTAAATCCGAATGAATTTTCTGGAGATGGAACAACTTCATTGGCAGGAATAGATTTTTCTAAGAATGGAAGTTTGGCCGCTTATCAAATATCAGAAGGAGGATCAGATTGGCGAAAAGTGATTGTGATTAAAACAGCAGATAAAACAACTGTTGGCGATACTTTGGTTGATGTAAAGTTTTCTGGCTTGGCTTGGAGAGGAACAGAAGGTTTCTATTACAGCAGTTATGATAAACCTTCAGAAGGTTCAACTTTATCGGGTTTAACCCAATACCATAAACTGTATTTTCATACATTGGGAACACCCCAAAGTACAGATAAATTGATATTTGGTGGCGACCAGACCAAACGTAGATATATTGGTGCTTATTTAACCGAAGACGAAAGATTTTTAGTGATCACGGCTGCAAATTCTACCACAGGCAATGAACTCTATTTTAAAGACCTAAGTAAACCAAATAGTGGAATTATTAAGGTTGTTGGTGGTTTTGATAGGGAGCAAAGCATTCTGACGGATGCAGGGAGCATCCTTTACATTTATACCAACTACAAAGCGCCCAATTACCGTTTGGTAACTGTTGATGTGGCTAGTCCATCTCCGGCAAACTGGAAAGACTTGATTCCTGAAACGGAGAATGTAATGAGTGCCAGTACAGGCGGTGGAAAAATATTTGCCAATTACCTAAAAGATGCCACTTCTTTGGTGTTGCAATATGATTTAAAAGGAACCAAAGAACGTGAGATTGCTTTGCCTGGAATCGGCACTGCATCTGGTTTTGGAGCCAAGAAAAATGAGGACGAACTGTATTTTAATTTCACTTCCTATGTTTATCCATCTACCATCTTCAAGTACAATATCGCAAGTGGGCAATCAGAAATTTACAAGAAATCAGGAGTTCAGTTTGATCCTTCACAATATGAGTCTAAGCAGGTTTTTTACAATTCAAAAGACGGCACTAAAATCCCGATGATCATCACTTATAAAAAAGGGATTGAATTGAACGGTAAAAACCCTACAATGCTATATGCTTATGGCGGGTTCAGCATCAGTTTAACGCCAGCATTTAGTACTTCAAATATTGTTTTGTTAGAGCAGGGCGGTGTGTATGCTGTTCCTAATCTGCGTGGTGGTGGCGAATATGGCGAGAAATGGCATATTGCCGGTACTAAAATGCAAAAGCAAAATGTTTTTGATGATTTTATTGCGGCAGCTCAATACCTAATTAATGAAAAATATACTTCTACACCTTATTTGGCAATTTCAGGCGGTTCAAACGGTGGCTTATTAGTAGGTGCGGTAATGACACAACGTCCAGATTTATTTAAAGTAGCTTTTCCAGCTGTGGGTGTAATGGATATGCTTCGTTACAATAAATTTACCGCTGGGGCAGGTTGGGCTTATGATTACGGCACAGCCGAAGATTCAAAAGAGATGTTTGATTACCTATATAAATATTCACCTTACAGCGCATTAAAAGCTGGCACTGCTTATCCTGCAACCATGGTCACCACTGCAGATCATGATGATAGGGTAGTCCCGGCACACTCCTTTAAGTTTGCAGCCCGATTGCAGGAATACCATAAAGGCAATGCTCCGGTTCTCATCAGAATTGAGAGCAATGCCGGCCATGGAGCTGGAAAACCTACGTCTAAAATAATTGAAGAGCAAGCGGATAAATGGGCTTTTATGTTCCAGAATATGGGACTTGATTACCAGAAGTAAAAGAGATGTAAAAATTAATCGTATAAAAGTTTTAACAGGAAGCTCTTGTTCAGTTGGACAGTAGCTTCTTTTTTAACTAGAATTAGCTAAAAAATAAATCAACCTTAAATCATTAGAATTGGTACCTTGATGATTCTAAACAGACCTTTAAAATGAGAAAACTGATTTTCCTGTTCTTTGCTTTTTTTGTGAGCCAGTCTTTTGCGCAGTCACTTCCACCGGTAAATAAAAATGCAAGCCCGGAAGCCAAAAAATTATTGGCTTATATCTATTCCATTTACGGAAAGAAAATGATTGCAGGCCAGCATAATTATAATGAACAAATGAATTTTTTTTCAGATAGTGCCAAAGCTATCAGCGGTAAAAGCCCTGAACTTTGGGGAACAGATTTTATCTGGAACGGAATGCAGGATAACGGAGAAGCAATTGTCAAAGAATCCATCAAAAAAAACAAGGATGGTTACCTGGTAACCTTAATGTGGCATCAAGGAAATCCGGCCGACAACCCTCCATTTCGCTGGAAGGAAAGCATTCAGGGGGACTTAACAGATGCACAATGGAAAGAACTCATTACTGACGGCACCAGTTTGAATAAAAAATGGCTTGCTCAGATTGATCAAATTGCATTTTACCTAAAAGAATTGCGAGATGCGAATGTTCCGATACTTTGGCGCCCTTATCACGAAATGAATGGGGTATGGTTTTGGTGGGGTGATAAAAGAGGGAAGGATGGGATTGCTAAGCTTTGGCAAATGATGTATTACAGGTATACGAATTATCATCATCTAGACAATTTAATTTGGGTTTGGGGAGGAAATGGGCCACGAGATTTACCTAAGGATGAGGCTTATAGCTATAAATATTATTATCCGGGACACCAATATGTGGATATTTTAGGAACCGATGTTTACCATTCTGATTACGAACAAAAAGATTATCAGGAATTGTTAGATCTGGCGGAAGGAAGACCTATTGCGCTAACAGAAGTAGGCACCTTACCTAATAAGGATGTTCTCGAAGCACAGCCTAAATGGGCCTGGTTTCTGGTTTGGACCAGTTGGCTTTGGACAAATAATATCGCAGAAAGAGTGAAGGAAATTTATAACAGTCCGGAAACAATTACTCATGAAAATTCAACTTATCAATAACATATAAGAATATTCTCCGCTAATTATCTTTTAATTTTCTAAATTCAGTTAAAATTCAGAGAATTAAAATGTCAAGAAAACCAGCGGATTATCACTCATTACTACAAACAAATAATGAAAATTTAAATAAACTTCATAGCATTGTATTAAAAGCGATTGATGAGGAACAATTGATCTCTAAGAAATTAGAGAATCAGAATATGGAGCGTCCAGTTAGTTTTGGGGAAAAACTATCAGACAAAGTAGCTGTATTTGGTGGTAGTTGGCGTTTCATTATCATATTTTCTGCATTCTTAGCGCTTTGGATGCTGTTAAATGTATATATTTTGCATGATAAAGGTTATGATCCTTACCCCTTTATTTTACTGAATCTAATTTTATCAACAATTGCAGCGGTGCAGGCACCAGTGATTATGATGAGCCAAAACCGGAAAGAAAATCGCGACAGAAAAAGAGCTGAAGATGATTATATGGTGAACTTAAAATCAGAATTGGAGTTAAGAAACCTGCATGAGAAGATGGATCTTTTAATTACAGAGCAGATGAAAAACTTATTTGAAATTCAACAGCAACAAATGGATAAAATTGAAGCTTTAGATAAAAGATTAAAAGATCATATTAAGAAATAGTTGATCATTTACTTTCCTTTCAACACCTCTTTTAATTTGTCCAATAATTCTGGTCCTCTTAAGTTTTTTGCAATAATTTTACCTTCTGGGTCTAATAAAAAATTTCTCGGAATAGAGCTGATACCATAATCAATAGCTATGGCCTGTGACCTGTCTAGGATTTGAGTCCAAACTAATCCATCTGCCTTTACTGCTTTGATCCAAAGGTCTTCACGCTCATCAATAGAAACCCCTAAAACGGTAAAATTTTTATCCTTAAACGTTTCATAAGCTCTTAAAACATTTGGGTTTTCTTGTCTACAGGGGGCACACCAGGAAGCCCAGAAATCAACCAATACATATTGACCTTTAAAGCTGGAAAGTTTTATCGAAATCTGTTCAGCTGTTTTTTCCTCAAAATCAGGAGCTACGGCACCTATCCCAAATTTCTTTTCTAAATCTAGTTTAGCTTTAACAGCTATAGCTATCGGGTCTTGTTTTAACCTGTCTGAAATAACTTTATAGGTGTTTTCTACCAATTCCACATTCATGTTATCAATGGCCAAATCACCATTTAAAGCATAAAGGCTTACATATGAGTCAGGGTTTTTTTGGATAAAACTGGCAATTGAACTTTGTCGCTGATCCAAAAGTTGTTCATATTTATCCTGAAAACCCTGTGAAAAGTCCGGATTACGCCTCTTACTTTCTGAATAAGTCATGAATTCCTTATTTAATGCTAAAAGCTGTTCTTCTGCAGGCAGGGTAGTTTTAATCAAGGTTTCGTGAACTTTAAAAATGGGCAAGCCCTCCACTTTTGATTTTGAAACAGAATCTGAACTATTTAAGCTGGCTTTTCCAGGCTCAATAAAAAAACGGTAAACATCTTTTTTACCCTGTTTATCTGTTAAATCATTTCCGGTATGATCTAATAATAATATGGCGATAGATGGTTTTTCTAATTTGATGTTAAAATCAAATTTACCATTAATCACCTTAGCAGAATCCAATTTTTCACGTTGGTCTTCTACATGAATGAGGTAAATATTTTTTGGTCCGTCTGAGTTCTTCAACTCGCCGTTAAGGCTAAAGTTATTTTGAGCAAAAACCAGAATGGGGATTTGCAGTACAAAAGCTAAGATTATTCTTCTCATTTAATTTAATTTTTGATAGGTACGCCACCATAAATCGGGCATTTCACCAGATATTGCCAATTGATAATCATCGTAAAGGCAAGGTACAAAATGAAAACGTTCGTTTTTGGATCCCATTGTAGGGTAAGGAACTTGCATCCACCATCTATCTGTTTTTTTACTTTTTATAAAGATGAGTTCATGCGCATCTTCTTTTAAACTGGTTCTGTAAATCACATAATCAGCTTTTGGATTTAGCGGAATATCTTTCTTACGATTATAAAATCCATCTAAAAAGCACCAAATAATTTGTGCAGTTAGCATTGCTGTTTGTCCATTTTGGTCATAAGCCGGATTAAATTCATAAAACCCAATGGAAGTCAGCTTATCGCTATAACCTGCATATCTAGCCAGCTGACAGGCTTCTTCTCCATAAAAACCATTTGGTGCTGCATTGCCATTTGCCATTGCATCAGAAGCTCTAATACTGGAAATGTCAAAACTTACCATGTCTGCATTTCTAATGACCGGCTCGGCAATGTGTACCGAACCACTGATCTCGCCTAATCTTTGCGCATCAAAAAACAGCTTGTCCATTACCCTTAAACTATCCTGATTTACAAAATAGGTTTGGTAACCTAAATTGCTGAAATTGAACAAATAATTTGGCTGATGAAGGAAAATTTTATTGAGGTAGGAGATAGAATTGGTGACAATGGTGTCATCTGCAGATTCATCCAAATCAAAATGAGAATCTATAATCACCAAGTCAACTTTTTGCTCCAGCGCTTCATAAGCCATGTATTGGGCATAAGTTAAATCCTGGCCACCGCCTAAAATCAAAGGGAAAATATCCATCTTAATCAGTTCGGCAACCACCATTTTTAAGGCGATGTAGGTATCAGAAGCTTTTTCTCCAGCTTTGATATTTCCGAGATCTACAATCTTAGAATTGAACGAACCTTCATTTAAACCAAACAGTTTTTCACGGATGTAATCTGGTGCTAAAGCACAGCCTTGGTTATTTACTGCACCTCTATCTTCCATTACACCAATAATGGCCACATCATATTTACCTTCCTCTAAATCAGGAAAATGATCTTCAAAAATATCAATTTTCACTCCTAAATGACTGGTATAATACCCTTCTTTTGGAGCAATTTTAGAAACCTGAACAGGTGAAAAGAAATCAGCTAAAGACATATTTAAAACAATTCTACCAAATATCTATTTTTTAAATTAATTAAGAACAATAAAATTGGGGAAACTAAAATTGATGAGGAGCTAAAATTTTGAAGATATAATCTATAGTTTTGAAAGTAAACAAAAATCATGATTTTAGTTACAGGAGCAACAGGCTTTTTAGGAGCAGAATTGGTGACCCAGCTTTTACAGCAGGAGGCTAAAATCAGGTGCGTTAAAAGAGCATCTTCTAAAATCCCCGAGAAATTAATTTCTTATCGTCAGCAAATCGATTGGTTTGATGCTGATGTATTAGACCTTTCTGATTTGAGTGATGCATTTGAAGGGATTACTGCAGTTTATCATTGTGCCGCTTTAATTTCTTTCGAGCCATCTTTAAAGAAAAAAATGATAGAGGTGAATGCAAATGGAACGGCCAATGTGGTGAATCTTTGCATTCAGAATGAGGTGAAAAAGTTAATCCACGTAAGTTCAATAGCCACTTTAGGAAATGCCAAAGATGATGAACTGGTAGATGAAAAAATGTTTTGGGAAGGTTTTGAAACGCATGAAGGCTACTCGGTTTCTAAATACAGGGCAGAAATGGAAGTGTGGCGTGGGATGAACGAGGGATTAAACGCAGTGATTATTAATCCATCAGTTATTATTGGAGAAGATGCAGGAAAGGAAGGAAGTGGAGCTATCTTTGAAAAGATTAGAACAGGATTTAAATATTATACACAAGGAGGAACTGGCTTTGTTGATGTTAAAGATGTAGCCAAATGCATGATTTTATTGATGCAAAGCGATAGCAATAATGAGCGCTTTATCATCAATTCCGAAAATTATAGCTATCAGGATTTATTCAAAACTACAGCTAAAGCTTTCCAAATTGCCGAGCCGAATAAAGAAGCTAAACTATGGATGTTGTCTTTAGTTTGGCGTTTAACTGCGATTAAAAATCTTTTTACTGGCTCAAAAGGAGGATTAACAAAGGCCACTGCAAAGAGTGCCTCCAGCATGACCAAGTTTAGCAATGAGAAAATTAAAAAGCATTTGAACATGGAGTTTATTCCAGTAGCAGAAAGCATTACCAAAATCGCAAATAGTCTAAAATCTGCTTAAAAATCAAAATTTCTTAGTTTTTTATAAATGATTTCTGCAATTTTAGGGCATAATTATGAATGCTTTGAAACCGTACTTTATCATAGATTTCGACAGTACCTTTACGCAGGTAGAAGCGCTGGACGAATTGGCCCGAATTTCTCTTAAAAATCATCCCGACCGGGAAATTATTTATCAGAAAATAGAAGACCTTACCAATTTAGCAATGGAAGGAAAGCTTTCCTTTTCTGAAAGCTTGGAAGGAAGGGTAAAACTTTTAAGTGCCAATAAGAAGCATTTGGAGTTATTGATTAAGCATTTAAAAAAGAAAGTTTCGGCTTCTTTCCATCGAAATAAAGCTTTTTTCAAAAAACATGCTGATGAAGTATTAATTGTTTCAGGCGGATTTAAAGAATTTATTACGCCTGTAGTTTCTCCTTACCATATCAAGAAAAAAAATATTTACGCCAATACTTTTGTGTTTGATGAAGAGGATAATATTGTTGGTTATGATGCTGAAAACCCACTTTCTCAGGAAAACGGTAAAGTAAAATTATTGAAGCAAATGCCTTTATCAGGCGATATTTACGGTATTGGAGACGGTCATTCAGATTTTCAACTGAAAGAATCGGGAATGATTAAAAAATTCTTTGCTTTTACAGAGAATATTGAAAGAAAAACCGTCGCCGAAAAAGCAGATCACGTAGCCCCAAGTTTTGATGAATTCCTATATGTGAGCAATTTACCTCAAGCCATTTCCTATCCTAAAAACAGAATCCTTTGTTTATTAGTGGGCGATGTGCCTGAAGAAGCAATGGATTTGCTCAAAAAGGATGGTTTTTCAATCCGTCATAAAACTTCTTTTGAAGAAAAATATGTGAAAGATGTTGGAATGCTTTTATTAGGTGAAGGCGAAAGCATCAGCGACGAGCAACTTAAAAAAGCCGTGAAATTAAAGACTTTGGGTTACATAGGCCATGCTAAAGATAAAATCAATTTAGAAATTTGCACCGAAATGGGAATGGTAGTTTTTGATAGTGTGAAAAGCAGTCCGTCCAATAAAACGTTAATAGCCAAAAGAATGGCAGATTTTATCAATACAGGAACCACTTACCGCAGTGCCAATTTCCCGAATTTACAATTGCCAAAAATCGCAGAATCACACCGATTAGTGCATATTCATCAAAATGTGCCCGGCATCATGTCAAAAATCACTAAGGTATTGGCAAAGCACCAGATCAATATTGTGGGTCAGTTTTTAATGACCAACCCAAAAATTGGCTATGTGATTACTGATATTGATACCAAGTATGATAAATCTCTTTTGAAAGAGCTGAGAAAGATTGAAAATACGTTGAAGTTTAGGGTTTTATATTGATTTTTTCTGTAGTTAGAAAATAAATAAGATATTTGTATTAACAGTACACGCCACGCTACCCATAAGAACAGCGTCCCAGGGCGTGTCTTTTATTTTATGACCTTTTCAATTTTGTGTCCTATCAAAAAAGTATTTATGAAATTAGAATATAATAAGGCTACTCAAAAATATGAGGAAGTAAAGTTTGCTTCTAAAGGAACTGAGCGACATAAAGAGAAATTGCTATTGGTGCACCTTATTGCTACTTATGAAAATCAAACTTCTACTTTACCAGAAGTTGACCCTGTTGAAATGATCAAAATCAGAATGGAGGATTTTGGTTATAGATCTGCTGATTTGGCTACTGTTTACGGAGATAAAGGAACAATCAGTAAGGTTTTGAATTATAAACAATCTCTTTCATTAAATATGATTAGGAAGTTTAGCGAATTGTTGAAAATCCCAGCTGGCAATCTTTTGAAAGAATACCAATTAAAAGCTTAAAAAATTCCTTCTCCAATTCGGAGAAGGATTCTAATAATTAATTAGAAGTCTTTGTAGGCCTTACCTCAATCTTACTTGGCAAAGTCCGCGGATTCATGTTTAGTAAATCTGCAACCATTTGCCCAATATCTTCCGGTTGTATTTTCCAAGCATCTTTTTGTGCATCCGGTTCATGATCATTAAAATTTGTGGCTACAGAGCCAGGCATAATAGTGCTCACCTTTATTCCGTATTTTCTTAAATCTAACATAATGGCTTGGGAAAAACCTGTTAAGCCAAATTTACTCGCATTATAAGCCGAAGCTTCTGGGAAGAAATTAGTTCCTGCCAAGCTGGAAATAGTAATGATATATCCTTTTGATTCTTTTAAAGAGGGAATAGCTGCTTTTACGCTGTAAAACACACCTGTTAAATTGGTGTCAATGGTATCATGCCATAATCCTGGATCCATTTCATCTATTGGAGCAAAATGACCAACTCCGGCATTGGCAATTAAAAAATCTAATTGACCAAATTTTGAAATAGTTTGCTCCACTGCTTTTTGCTGAGATTCCCAATCTTTTACGTCTGCAGCAATGGCTAAAACACCACCACCTAATTTTTTGGCAGCTTCATCTGCACTTTCCTGTGAACGACTGGTAATGACTACTTTTACGCCCAACTTCAACAATGCCTTGGCAATGCCATAACCTATTCCTTTACTTGCGCCCGTAATTAAAGCGACTTTATCTTTTAAATTTTGCATGATGGTTTCTTTTTGAATGTATTAGAATTAACTTTTAAGATGGGGGATTGTTTGGAAGTAAACCAGATTGTGTTAAGCAGCTTTCTTCTTTGGAAGTTCTCTGTAGATCTTTCCGTCTAATTGGCAGCCACCTTTTGCATGTTTAGGATGTTCAGCATTGATAGTAGGATCATTTGGATTTTCATTGAACTTAGGCTTTCCCCATTGTTTAAAAAAGAAAGCAATTTTTTGCTCTTTACATTTTATACGAACATAATCTATCCATTCTTTATAAACAGGACGAGCTTTATGGCCGGATTCACCACCTACAATAACCCAATTTATTTTTTCCAGATTAAGTGTTCTGACTTCTCCAATTAAAGGCTCAATAGAAAGAAATTTAGTTTTTGCTCCGCTTTTTGATAAGTCATCGATTCGAAAAGTATATTCTTCATTTTCCACAGAAACCCCCATCCAGATATTGGATGTCCAATTTAATTCTGATGATAATTCTAAAAGTCGATCAGAACGTTTTGTTAGAACTTGGTAAATATGTTGCGGTGTTTTATTCATTACAGAGAATACTGCCTTAATGAATTCTAGTGGAACTTCAGGATGAAATAAATCACTCATTGAATTTACAAAGACAACTTTTGATTTTTTCCAAGTAAAAGGAATGTTTAAAGTATCTGGATGAATTCTTAAGTTAAATCCGTCTTTATATTTCTCCACACCCATTGCAGTTAATCTTTTTGTCATCGTTTCAGCATAACAAAATTTGCAACCTGGACTTATTTTGTTACAACCTGTAACAGGATTCCAAGTTAATTCGGTCCATTCTATATTTGATTGTGCCATAAATTTTAAATTGAGAATTTTACTTTTACCGCTTTATCTTTATAATTTTTATAACTTATTCCGAATCCTGTTTCCCCTTGTGTATCAAGATTAAATTTGTCAAATCCTTTGATTGTTCTATTCTTTAGAAGTTCTTTCAATACAATATTAGCATGTGACGGTTTAAATTCATTTAATAAAGTTATTTCGTAAATATCGTTATTGTTCAATTCCTTATTTTCTCGAAGTTCAATCAACAACCTGTTTTTTAAATAGTCTAATTCTTTTCTTTTGTCGTATTCCTTAAATTGAGTATCAAACATTGATGTTTGAATTGTGCTTTTTTCTTTTTTAAAACCTCTTCCACTAATTGGGTCAGCACTCCACTTTGCCTCAATCATTTTATCTAAACCATAAATGTGCGGAGATACATAAAAAAGAGCGTAATAATTACCTGTTTCTCTCTCAATGTAGTGGGAACATGTATAATATTTCCCAAAAGAAAGTGCTTTTTTAATTTCATTTATATACTCAAAGATGGAGGTTATTTTATCTGTATGAATTAAATGATCTTTAGGAAAAAAACTCTCTATAAAATTTCTCAAATGTTGATAACAACTTCTTTCATAGTCACTTAGTGCAATGCTAGTAAATCTATACATTTGCATTACAGGAAGAAATAATACAATTTCAGTATTATCATTCTTTAATAATTTTGTTAATTTATCTTTATTAACAAATGAATATCCATAAGGGTCGATAAAAATTAGATTTCGATCTGAATAAATTGTAGAATCAACAGTTTTTATTACAATATCTAACATATCATTATCATCTTCATTGTGATAATTATATTCACAATTATCAACCTTTATTTCTTCTAGTAATTTTTTAACTGATTGAATTTTATCTAATTGATTATCGTTAATAGTAAGACTAATGGGTTTTAGCGGCCTTGATAAACTATTTAAAAAACTATTATTAGATTTTATTCTATTTGCAGCTATTATTGGACTTCCTACATTACCATCTTCGTAAAGTCCAATTCCACAAAAGATATCGTATAAGTTTATTTTCTTGCAAAAAGAGGCTAAACTTAATACTGTTAAATAATGCTCTAAATATTTATCATATAAATCAAGCTTTGCTTGAGAATGAGGCAAGACAACATTCTTTGCATTAATTTTTTTTATAGAATTCATTTACTAATATACTTAGCAATAATTTCATTGTCAAAATTTTTAACAATAATTTTATTGCCAAAGTAATTTAAGGTCTGTACCTACTCAATTTCCTCACAAAAAAAGAACCTTTTTCTTGAACATCCTTCAAAGTTGTTTCCTCAGTTAAATCATCGTTTGCCAACTTAGGAACCCCAATGCGTTGGGAGGAATAAATGCCGGAATGTCCGCTAAAGAAATAGGCTACAAAACAGGCAATGGCAAAAAACAACACATATTCTCCGCCAAATAATTCTACACCCATAAAAGTACAGGCGAGAGGAGTATTGGTAGCGCCGGCAAAAACCGCAATGAAGCCTAGAGCGGCAAATAAACTTACTGGTGCATTCATTAGCTCTGCCAAGGAATTTCCTAACGTAGCGCCGATATAAAATAATGGCGTCACTTCGCCTCCTTTAAAACCAGATGCCAAAGTAATGGTGGTAAAAATGGTTTTCCAAAGCCAGCTGAGCGCATCGGCACCGCCATGGGAAAATGCGGAAACCAAAGTGATGGCACCGGGATATTCAGCATTTACGCCTAAGCTCAAATAATCGGGTTTACCCACTAAAAAAGTCAATAGGATAATGATGATTCCTCCAGTAAAAGGAATGAGCCAAGTGATTTTAAAAAGTTTTAGAAAGATGCGCTTGATATGATGAACCATGCTGGCGAAAAGATAACTCACTAATCCGAAAGCAATTGCCGCAATGATAATTTTGCCGATCAAAAGTATATCCCAATGCAAATAGTCGGAAAGGAAAAATTCTTTGGTTGCTATAAAATCAATATGATACAAGGTGTGTTTCACGCCCCAAGCGTTTACCGAAAAATCTCCGATGATACTGGCAACCAAGCAAGGAATAATGGCATTGTACTGTAATCGCCCTAATGCAATCACCTCGATGGCAAAGATAGCACCGGTTAAAGGTGTCCCGAAAACAGCACCAAAGCCTGCAGCCACACCGGCCATTAATAAAGTTTTTACATCTGCTTCATTTAATTTAAACCACTTGGCAAATAGCTGCGCAATGCTTCCTCCAATTTGTACAGCTGTTCCCTCTCGCCCTGCCGAACCGCCGAAAAGGTGTGTCATCACCGTGGTAATTAATACCAAAGGGCCCATTTGCGGAGGAACACCACCGCCCGGCTGATGGATTTCATCCATAATGAGGTTGTTCCCTTTTTCCGAAGATTTACCCCACAGCTTGTACATGAAATGAATGGCTACTCCTGCCAATGGCAAAAAATATAATAGATAGGGATGTGAAAAGCGGAAGAAAATGGAAGTGGTGAGCAACCAAAGAAATAAAGCGACTAAACTCCCAACTGCCAAACCTACAGGAATGCTCAAGATGGTCCACTTTAATAAATGTTTGCCGATGGAAAGACGTTCTGATTGAATGTTTTTAAACATGCCTAAAAATAAAAATTACCTATTTTATCTTAGGCGTCATCATACCAAAAAAATGGTCGGTTCAATTGGGTGGAACACCATCACCCTGTAAATCTTATTTCAAAGATAAAATTCTTTTTTAGAAAACGAGCACCATTGTTCCGGCAATAATTAAAACTGCGCCAACAGCAGTTTTAATGGTGAGGCTTTCATTTAAAAATAGGATGGATAAAATAATGGTAAGTGCCACGCTCAATTTATCTACCGGTGCAACCTGAGACACCTTCCCCATTTGTAAAGCTTTAAAATAAAATATCCAGGAAAGCCCAGTGGTTAAACCAGATAAGACCAAAAATATGAGGTTATGTTTTGATAAAACACCAATTCCTTTCAGTTCTCCTTTGGCCAAGACAATTGCCCAAGCCAAAAAAAGTATAATCACTGTTCTAATGGCTGTTGCCAGATCAGAGTTCACATTTGTTACACCTATTTTTGCAAAAATAGCTGTGAGCGAGGCAAAAAGTGCCGCTAGTAAAGCATAGATCCACCACATAATTATTTCTTTAAATGAACACTTAAAGGTGATTCTTTTAAATCGATTTATTCGCTATTTAACGAGTTTTATTGCTGAATTTTAGCACATAACCAAATAATTAGCAACACAGTATAAAATTTATTAGAAAATTACACGGCACATGCAACGTTTTAAAAAACCCGTTGTCATATAAACAGAAGCTTAAAAAATTTGGAGGCTATTTACATTGATAAGCACTACGACTTAGTTGTTGAGTGTAAAAAAGGAGCGAGAAGCGCACATTACGAATTATACAAGCTTTATTCAAAAGCAATGTACAACGTGGCTATGCGTATTCTTAACCATAGTGATGAAGCTGAAGATGCATTGCAGGAAGCTTTTTTGGATGCTTTTACACGCATCAAAGATTTTAGGCAGGAAACTACTTTTGGTTTATGGCTAAAACAGATTGTGATTCACCGCTCCATCAATATGTTGAGAAAGCGCAAAATGATCTTTGAAGAAATTGAAGACGTGGACGTGGAAAGTGTGGTTGATTACAACAGGGAGGATGAAGAGGAGATGAGCTTAAAAGTAGAGGAGGTAAGGAATGCCATAAAGCTTTTGCCAGAAGGTTACCGAGTGGTTTTAAGCCTTTATTTGTTGGAGGGTTATGATCATGAGGAGATAGGGCAGATTTTAAAGATTACCGACGGCACATCAAGAACACAGTTTTTAAGGGCCAAAAGAAAGTTAATAGAGATTTTAAAATTTAAAGGAATAGAAAGATGAGTGAGCAAATAGATAATTTCATCAGAAAGCATAAAAACGAATTTGATGTTCATGAGCCAGCTACAGATATTTGGTTGAAACTGGATCAAAAATTAGATGAACATTGCCAGAAAGAAAAAAAACGATCTAAGATGAGTATCGTTTTTATGGCAACTAAAATTGCTGCTGTTTTTCTTTTGGTACTGAGCTTTGGTTTTATCTGGGGTTATTACAAAAATGAAAAGGCCAATAATTTAAGCTACATCAACCCTGAATATGCGGCCAAAGAAGTGAGGTTTTCTTCTTTGATAGAAGATAAAAGAACAGAGCTGAAAGACCTTAAAAACGTAGATCCTGCTTTATATAAAACTTTTATAAAGGAGCAGGACAAATTGGAAAAAGAATACACATCCCTAAAAAAAGAATTATCAACTACACCAAATCAGGATAAGATCGTGAAAGCAATGATCCGGAACTTGCAATCACAGATTTCTTTACTGAATCAGCAAATTAATATCACCAACGAGGTTAAACAAATTAAATCAGATCAGAATGAAACACTTATATAAAACCGTTTACACATTACTTATTACTGCTGTATTAGAAAGTTCAATGTTGGCTAACGCACAGGAAGTGCCATTGCCATCAACAGAACCACAAGCTTTGCCAGAACCGCCAATGCCTCCAAAATTTGACGAAGGAAAATGGCAGGAATGGGGAGAGAACTTCAAGAAGAACTTTGATGACAAGAAATGGCAGGAGTGGGGTAAAAAATTAGAGAAATCTTTTGAAGGTTTTGATGAAAAAATGAAAAACTTGGATTTAGCCTCGGTTGAATTCGATAAAAAGATAAAGGTAATTACGGTGAAGTTAAAAGATTTTAAAATCCCCGAAATCCCTGAATTTCCTTCCATTCCAGCTTTTCCGGCAATGCCTGAAATTGGGCCTCTTATTGATGTTAATCTTAGTAACGGTTGGGAATTAGGATCAACTTCAGAAAATGCAATAGAGAAAATAAAAAAACTATCTAAATCCTATTCCGTTAATGCGGATGATATTTTATCTATCACTAACAATTACGGAAAAATAGAGGTAAACACCTGGAACAAAAGCGAAATTAAAGTTGATGTAGAAGTGAGAGCTTATGCTAACGATGAGCAAGATGCGCAAGAATTATTAGAGGGGGTTACCATTAGTAATTCTAAAATTGGAAATCAAATCTCTTTTAAAACCAATATAGAACCGCGTAGTAAAAGCAGCAATTGGTTAACTGTGAGTTTCTGGGGAGGAGGAAACAATGATAAGAAGAAAGTAGAAATTTATTATACCGTATATATGCCGGCTAAAAATGCCATAAATCTTAAAACCAATTATACCAATACCATTATTCCAGATATGAGTGGTGATGTAACCATCAATATGAACTATGGAGACTTTAGCGCAGGGAAATTAAGTGGAAAAACCAATGTGAAATCTAACTACGGTCAGCTAAAATTTGAGGGTGTAGAGGATGCAACATTTAATGCAAATTACGGAGGTATTAAAGTTGCCAATTCAAAAAATATAAATGCCAATTTAAATTACTGCGGAACAGATTTAGGTAAACTGAGCGGTAGCGCTACCATAAGAATGAATTATTCCGGAGGATTTAAAATAGCTTCTTTTGATAAGGACTTTACTTCGTTGAATATCAATTCAAACTATTCTAGTGTTAATTTGGATTTTAACCCAACACAAGCCTTTAATTTTGATGTCACTACTACATATGCAGGATTTAAATATGATGATAATCAGGTAACAATAACCAGCAAATCACCTGCTGATGATGCAAAAGGTTTGAACTCAACCAAAAACTATAAAGGTTATTATGGGAAATCTCCATCTGGCAATATTGTAATCAGATCTAATTACGGAGGTGTAAAATTTAACTAAACCTAAATACGAGTGAATCTGCTGATCGTATTTTTGGGTCAGCAGATTTTTTTTATAATTCCGCTTCAGCGGTAGGCTATTTTTACTTTTTGTTGAGGTAATATTACTTCTGATAACAAATTTTCTAAAGCGTTTTGAATTTCCTCACTTGTTTACAATTCAAAAATTTCTTCTCCTTTAAAATTTAAATTTCTACCTCTGCCTAAAAGTACCCTTCCATCAATATCCTAAAGCAGTATTTAAACTTACAATTCCACTCCCTATGATGATGACATCGTAATTATTCAAAAAAGTTTTTCGTTCCAAATAAGAAAAAGAGATTGCTGACATCTTTTAAAAGTAAAATTTTTGAATCCTATTTTTTAAAGGAATACTTTTTGAGTATCATTATATTCAATTATAAAATAAAAGAAAATGGGATTATTCATATTGATAGCCATCACAGTTGTGAGCATGATTGTTCAATGGCGTTTTAAAAGTAAGTTTAAAAAATACTCAGAGATTGCGCTCAGTTCTGGTTTAAGCGGTGCTGAAATTGCGAAGAAGATGTTAAATGACAATGGGATTTACGATGTAGAGATTATTTCGGTTCAAGGGCAGCTAACAGATCATTACAATCCGGCAAACCAAACCGTTAACCTTTCACCGGATGTTTACCATGGGAGAAGCATTGCCGCTGCTGCAGTAGCGGCACATGAGTGCGGACATGCCGTACAACATGCCAAAGCTTATACTTGGTTGCAGTTTAGATCAGCAGTAGTTCCTGTAGTAAATGTGGCTTCAAAAATCACTCAATTTGCGCTGTTCATTGGCGTAATGTTGTTGGTTTTTTCAGGAAACTACATTGTACTAGCCGTTGGAGTTTGTGCTTTAGCTCTGGTGACACTGTTCAGTTTTATTACTTTACCTGTAGAGTTTGATGCCAGCAGAAGAGCTTTAGCTTGGTTACAAACCAATAGAGGCATTATGCAAACCAGTGCAGAAAATGATCAGGCAAAAGATGCACTTTGGTGGGCAGCCATGACATATGTAGTTGCAGCTTTATCATCATTGGCTTTATTGCTTTACTATGGTTCTATGTTATTTGGTGGTAGAAGGAATTAACTTCATTTCTATTTTCACTAAAAAAGAAAGCCTCCAAATAATTTATTTGGAGGCTTTTTTATGGCTTAATTTATATAATTTTTAATTCAGCTTAAATGGAGCAATTAAGGCAAATTTCGGGATTTTAACATCAAACCATTCGTTATCTACCAAACGTTTCATCTGATAAGTACCCTCCATACTGCCCATATCTGTTTTAAGGTTACAGCCAGAAACATACTCGTGATGTTGCCCTGGTTCTAAAACAGGTTGCAAACCAACCACGCCTTCGCCCTCTACTTCTCTTTTGGTACCGTTAGAATCAAAGATATTCCAATGGCGACGCATTAATTGCACACTATAATCACTTAAATTCTCTATTTGAATTTTATAGGCAAACATAAAATGTTCGTTAGCCGGATTAGAATACTCAGGCTGATAGGTTGTTTCTACAGAAACTTTAACCCCTTCAGTTATTTTTGCAACCATAGTTTTTCAATTTTGCTATAATTTATCAGATTATTTTTAAAATCCCAAAAATTAAGCCATTTCTATCTCAAATTTATTTCCAATGTCATTTAAAACATCTTCAATTTCTTCTACATAATTTAAGGAAACCAGTTTCATGCGGTATTCTTTAAAATTTGGGATTCCTTTAAAATAGTTAGCATAATGCCTCCTCATTTCAAAAATCCCAGTTTTAGGACCTTTCCACTCTATTGATTTTTTCAGATGGATACTACAGGTATCTATTCTTTCCTGCAGAGTTGGTCCGGCTAAATGTGTTCCGGTTTCAAAAAAGTGTTTGATTTCTCTAAATATCCAAGGATAACCAATGGAGGCCCTTCCAATCATGATCCCATCAACTTCATACTCCAACCGCCAATTGGCCGCTTTTTCTGGAGAATCTATATCTCCATTTCCAAAAATCGGGATTTTTATCCTGGGATTTCTCTTAATTTCTTTTATCAACGACCAATCTGCTACACCTTTATACATTTGGGAACGCGTTCTTCCGTGTATGGTTAAAGCTTTAATCCCTACATCCTGAAGACGCTCGGCCACTTCGTAAACATTTTTGGTGTGATCATCCCAACCTAATCGGGTTTTTACCGTTACCGGGAGATGCGTTGCTTTCACAACTGCGGCAGTCATTTCCACCATTTTATCAATATCCTGCAATAAACTTGCACCTGCACCTTTGCAGGCTACATTTTTCACAGGGCAACCATAGTTAATATCAATTAAATCTGGATTGGCCAATGATGAAATTTCAGAGGCCTGACGCATGTGGTCAATCTCTGAACCAAAAATCTGAATGCCTATTGGTCTTTCATATTCGAAAATATCAAGCTTTTGACGGCTTTTAGCGGCATCCCTAATCAATCCTTCTGAGGAGATGAATTCAGTATACATCATGTCTACCCCGTTTTGCTTACAAACAAAACGAAAAGGCGGATCACTTACATCCTCCATGGGAGCAAGCAAAAGTGGGAATTCTCCCAGATCAATATTTCCGATTTTAACCGACATTCAAAAATCTATTCCTTAATTTAACCGCAAATTTACGAAATAGTATTTATTATGATTGACATGCAAAAGTCAACAGCTTACCATCCGGCAGTTCAATTGATATTTTTGGTGCTCATGGCATTTATTGGAGCCATAGTTTTTACCATTTTAGGTGGGTTATTTTGGTTTTTTACAGATCCTAACGCATCATTAACTGCCTTGACTGCAGGTGATCCAGCCATGATGAGCCTTAATTTTTTGAGGTATGTTCAAATTAGCAGTTCCATTGGGATGTTTATCGCTGGGCCAATTGCCTTTGCTTATCTTAATGAAGTAAAGCCTAAGTCCTATTATTATTTTGATCAGCCAGTACACATATATTTGCTGATTTTGGTTGTCGCAATAATGTTTTTTTCTAATCCATTGTTAGAATACATTACGGTGTTAAATCAAAAAATGAGTTTGCCTGATGCTTTAAAAAGTGTGGAAATATGGATGAAAAATAGTGAGAAACAGGCTGCAGAACTCACCAAAAAACTATTGGCCATGAAAGGTTTGGGAGATTTAACCATTAATTTAGTCATGATTGCTATTATTCCTGCAATAGGTGAAGAATTGTTTTTTAGAGGAGGAATACAGAATATTTTAGGGCAATGGTTTAAAAACCATCACGCAGCCATTTGGGTAACCGCAATTATTTTCAGTTCTATTCACATGCAGTTTTATGGGTTTTTCCCAAGGATGTTTTTAGGGGCCCTTTTCGGATATCTTTTAGTGTATGGAAAAAACATCTGGCTGGCTATTTTAGGGCATTTTTTAAATAATGGTACGGCTGTAGTAATGGCTTACATTATGCAGAAGCAAGGTAAAAGTTTAGATGAATTAGACCAAGGCACCACTTTTGAATGGATGGGTTATACCATCAGTACAATATTTACTGTAGCTTTACTGATCTTATTTTTTAAAAAGGCAAAAGAAAAACAATTACAGAATATTTATGAATGATAGCTGGGTTAAAATTTATACCTCCAACCAATTCTTTAAATCAGAAATCGTAAAACAGGTTTTAATAGACCATGAAATAGAGGCGGTAATTATGAACAAACAGGATTCTTCGTATAAATTTGGAGAGGTAGAAGTCCATATCCAACAAAAAGATTTTCAGAAAGCATTGGAGATTATTTTACAAAACGATTTGTAATGAAAACAAGGGCAATTACCGGTTTTGTGTTTGTATTGGTGATGCTGGCATCCCTGCTTACCGGACCTTTTGTTTTTACCGGATTTTATATTTTCCTAAGTTTGGTTTGTTTAATTGAGTTTTTTACACTGGTAAAAACCACTGGCTTAAGACCACACCGACTGATAGCTTACGTTGCAGCCCTTATTATTTTTGCTTCTGTAGCAGGCAGGTATTTTATTTCTTTTGAACCCAAATGGCTCTTGATTAATATTCCGCTGTTTTTTGGTATTTTTATTAGGGAGCTGTATAAAAAATCAGCTTTGCCATTTAGCAATATTGCCTATACTTTTTTAGGATTGATATATGCTGTGGTTCCTTTTGTATTTTACCACAGCTTGGCGTTTATTTCTGGAGAATATAATTTTCATCTTGCGCTTGGCTTTTTTCTGATGCTTTGGGCAAATGATACCGGTGCTTATTTATTTGGCGTAAAGTTTGGCAAAAGGAGATTATTTGAGCGTCATTCGCCAAAAAAATCGTGGGAAGGATTTATTGGAGGGATTTTCACTAGCATGGTGGTTGGCTATATCATCTCCATTTATTTTATCGATTATCCTTACTATCATTGGATGGCAATGGCATTAATTATATCCTGCTTTGGCACCATGGGCGATTTAGTAGAATCTATGTTTAAAAGGAGCATAGAAATTAAAGATTCAGGAAAAATATTACCCGGTCATGGAGGATTGCTTGATCGTTTTGATGGTTTGCTCCTTTCTGCTCCTGTTGTTTTCGTTTACCTCTATTTGATTACTTATTAGTAGTTTCGCAAAAAATATATTTATCATGACTATTCATAAAGAAGGCTATACCTCCATTGCATTGTGCATATTATTTGTTTTTGTCACCAATGCAATTGTTCATTACTATATCCCAGATGTAACTTGGTTTGTATGGTTATGGTATGTAGTTTCCTTCTTTTTATTCATCACGATCCTTCAGTTTTTTAGAAGCCCATCAAGGAAGTTAAGTTTTCACGATAGACAGGTCATTTGCCCTGCTGATGGAAAAGTGGTGGTGATTGAAGAGACAGAAGAAGGAGAATTTTTAAAGGATAAGAGATTACAGATTTCTGTTTTTATGTCGCCGGTAAATGTACACGTTAACCGCAACCCAATCAGCGGTATAGTGAAATACTTTAAGTACCATCCTGGTAAATATTTAGTGGCTTGGGATCCCAAATCTTCTACAGAAAATGAAAGAACTACAACCGTTGTGGAGCATAAAAGTGGGATGCTAGTGCTTTACCGACAAATAGCTGGAGCTTTAGCCCGTAGAATTGTTTGGTATTTAAAAGAAGGCGATAAAGTAGAGCAAAGTGAAGAGTTTGGCTTTATTAAATTTGGTTCTAGAGTAGATGTTTTTTTACCAGTAACCTCAATTGTAAATGTTACTCTTGGCGATACTGTAAAAGGTGGCGTAACCGTTTTAGCTACTTTACCCAATCACTGATCTTTAGACTTAAAAATAATCGAGATTCTTGCCTTATCCTTATGGTTAGGGCTTTTTTTGTTTTAATATGGTTGGTGTCGGATTATAGAATTGAAAAAGCTCTTGAACACGAAGAAAGTTAAAGCTCAGTTTGATATTAAATAAAAAACCCAGCTATCCTCAACGAATAACCAGGTTTTGTAAGTTTTTTAAAAGCTTATTTCAATTGTTGCAATGCTTTTTTAAGCTGAGGAATTTTATCTAAAATATCTTCAGTAGTGCAGGCGCCAACAGAAGCCCTGTACCAGCACATATCTTCTGTTCCAAAAGCAGAGAATGGTACCAATGCTAGATTTGCATTTTTGATCAAATAGAAATTCAATTTAGCAGGTGAATCCAACAATTCTCCTTCAGGAGTAGTTTTGCCAACATAATCAATCTTGATGGTTAAATAAATGGCTCCCATTGGCGGGATTGCTTCAATAGCAAAACCTTCATTTTTTAATCCTATTAATCCTTGATAAAGCGCATCTAAACTTGTTTTTACTTTTGCTTTAAAACCTTCTAAAAAGCTATTTACAGCATTGGTGTCTTTTAAAAATTTGGCAGTCGCAACCTGTTCTGCTTTTGGAGACCAAGCGCCCATGTGGCCCACTACAGCTGTCATTCTACTGATAATTGCTGCAGGCCCAAAACCCCAACCTACTCTTACGCCTGTTGCAGCAAAACATTTAGATCCACCGTCAATAAAAATGGTATAATCTCGCATTGCTGGAACCAATGTTACTGGATCTACATGCTGATGGTTACCAAAAGTTAATTGCGAATAAATCTGATCGTATAAAATGTATAGTGGTTTTTCATCCGCTCCTCTAGTTTTGTTTTCTGCCAATACCAATTCGCAGATTTCTTTTAATCCCTCGGCAGAGAACATGGTGCCAGTTGGGTTTAAGGGAGAACATAGTGCTAAAAGTGTTGCTCCCTTTAAAAAAGGTTTTAAATCAGCACCAGAAGGCATAAAATTATTCTCTGGCAAAGTAGGCACAGCTATTCCATAGGCACTTAATAAATGTACATAATGGTTATTGTTCCAAGATGGAGCAGGATAAATTACTTTATCTCCTTTATCAAGGAAGGTTAAGTAAGTTGCATAAATCAATGGACGTGAACCGCCAGAAATTAATATTTCTGAGGTACTATAATTTAAGTTTAAGCGGTCTTTTAAAAATCCGGAAACACTTTCTCTTAAAGCCAAAACGCCATCAGCAGGAGGGTAATTGGTTTGTTTAGCAGCATAAGCATCCACTATATTATCCTGTAGCTTTTGAGGGATGGGAAAAATCTGAGGATCAAAATCACCGATTGTTAAATTGGCTACATTAATACCTTTGGCTTTCATCTCATTTACCTCTCCGGCAATTTTAATTATTTCAGACCCTTCTAAAGATTGTGCTAATACAGATACTTTCATGTTCATATTTATTTGATGGCGCAAAGATAATTAAATTGAAATATACGTTCAGTATATATAGTGTTGAATTAAATTTAAAACGAAAACAGCTTTTTTTAACCTAAATTCAATAAATTAGAGCATCCTAAATTAAATTATTATGAAGAAATTAATTGTATTAGCCTTTACCGTTTTAGCCATTGGTACACATTCTTTTGCACAAAGTGCCGAGAAAAAAGTTGAAGCCGCCGCCGAGTACCTCAGACAAGCTTTAATTACTGGGGTACAATCTAATTTAGAATACATTACTGCAGACTCTTTAAGTTATGGTCATTCAAGTGGAAAGTTGCAGAATAAACAGGAATTTGTAAATAGTTTAGTCAGCAATCAGTCTGATTTTGTATCCATTAACACTACACAGCAAACCATTAAAGTGGTGGGAAAAACTGCCATAGTAAGGCATAATTTATTTGCAAAAACAAATGATAGTGGAGTAAGTGGAGAAGTGAAACTGGGAATTATGCTTGTTTTCGTTAACCAAAAAGGAGAATGGAAACTGTTGGCCCGACAGGCTTATAAAATTTAAAATTTGAAAAGATGCAGATTCAGGATTTAACTCCAGATCAATATGTGGAGCAACTTCCGCAAGAGCGGCAGGAGCCTATTAACCACTTGAGAAATGTAATTATGCAAAATCTGCCTGGAGATTTTATAGAAACCATCAGCTATGGCATGATTGGCTATGTAATACCTCACAGCATTTATCCTGGGGGCTACCATTGCGACCCAAGATTGCCTTTGCCTTTTATGAATATTGCTTCCCAAAAAAACTTTATCGCTGTTTATCACATGGGTGTATATGCTGACGATTCTTTATTAAACTGGTTTTTAGAGGAATATCCTAAACATACCACAGCAAAATTAGACATGGGCAAAAGTTGTATGCGTTTTAAAAAACTAGAACTGATTCCTTTTGATTTAATTGGTGAATTGGCCAGCAAAATGACCGCTGAGAAATGGATTGAAACCTATGAGGATAAATTTAGGTCTAAAAAACAGGGTTAGCTAACTGGCAATATAATTGTAATGAGTAAACATATAAAATTATCATCATGAAAAACCTATTCAATTCATTACTTGTATCTGTTGCTTTATTATCTTTATTTTCCTGCAGTAATAATAAAGCTTTATCACAAGGGGGCGACAGTACACATAAAGACACTATAGCTTCAATTTCAGATTCAAAGACTAAATTCAGTAATATTATTGGTTGGGAAAAGGACCAGAAACCTACAGCATCCGAAGGTTTTGTGGTGACCCGTTTTGCTGAGGGGATCAAAAGCCCAAGATATACCTATATCGCCCCAAATGGAGACGTTTTGGTGGTGCTTTCAAATTCAGAAAGAACAGTTAAGGAAAAAATTATTAACAAAATAATAGGTAATGATGATGCGGAAGTTGGTGGTAAAAGTGCCAATACCATTATGCTTTATAGAGATGCAGATGGTGACGGAGTTGCGGAAACCAAAAGTGTTTTTCTAAATGGCTTAAATCAACCTTTTGGGATGTTGATTATTGGAGATCATTTTTATGTAAGTAACACAGATGGAGTAATGATGTATCCGTATAAAACCGGGTTGACAAGGATTGAAGGGGACGGAAAAAAAATTCTTAATCTACCTGCAGGTGGATATAATAACCACTGGACAAGAAACATGGTTACGAATGCCGACCAATCAAAAATTTATGTTTCTGTGGGTTCAGGAAGTAATGTTGGAGAAAACGGAATGGAAAATGAAGTCCGCAGGGCTAATATATTAGAAATTAATCCTGATGGAAGTGGAGAAAAAATATATGCATCTGGTTTAAGAAATCCGGTAGGAATGGACTGGAATCCAGTTACTGGAGACCTTTGGACTGCGGTAAATGAGCGGGATAAATTGGGGGACGATTTAGTGCCAGATTATATTACTTCTGTAAAACAAGGCGCATTTTACGGTTGGCCTTACAGCTATTTTGGGCAGCATGAGGATCCTAGAAGAAAAGGCGAAAGCCCCGAAATGGTGAAGAAAGCGTTGGTTCCAGATTATGCTGTAGACCCTCACAGTGCTTCTTTAGGGTTAACTTTTTATGATGGAAATACTTTTCCTCAAAAATATAAAAATGGAGCTTTTGTAGGACAACATGGTTCTTGGAATAGATCTATATTTACAGGTTATAAAGTGATTTTTGTCCCTTTCAAGGATGGAAAGCCTAATGGTAAATCACAAGATTTTTTAACCGGATTTTTAGCAGATAAAGATAAAGGTGATGTGCATGGTAGGCCAGTAGGTGTTACCGTTGCCAAAGATGGCTCTTTATTAGTTGCTGATGATGGTGCAGGAATTGTGTGGCGGGTTGCTGCTATAAAAAAATAGGATTACATTTTTAAAGCCTATATTTTTTTAAAGTACAAACTATCTTGTTAATACAATTTTACCAAATTGACTTGAATTTTTCATTAGCGAAATTGCTTCATTTGCTTCTTCAAAAGAAAAAACCTGATCAATCAACGGCATAATCTGGTGTTGTGAAATGAAATGAAGCATTGCTTTAAACTCAGCATCTGTCCCCATGGTGGTTCCTAAAATCTGAAGCTGTTTCCAAAATATAATTCTTGAGTTTAATTCTGGTATGTTTCCGGCTGTTGCGCCAAAGAAAACAATTCTTCCACCGGCATTAATATAGGTGAGGTGTTTTGCAAATCCTTCTCCTACGGCACTATCAATAATTACATCAATGCCATTGGATAATTCTTTAAGTTGTTGGTCCCAATTTTCAGTGGTATACTTTACCCCTCCTTTTGCGCCAAGCTCAACTGCTTTTTTAATTTTTTCTTCAGAACTAGAGGTAACATAAACATCAGCTCCAAAAGCTAATGCCCACTGTAGCGCAAAAGTAGCAGCACCGCCACCCACACCAACAATTAAAACTTTATCTGATTTTTGTAGAGCTGCTTTGGTAAATAATGCCCGGTATGCCGTTAAACCAGCTAGGGGAAAAGCAGCGGCTTGTTCAAAGTTTAAATGAGCTGGCTTAGGGTGAACATTTTTAACATTCACTTTAACAAACTCCGCAAAGGTGCCATTATCTGGCAAGCCTAAGATCTTAAATTCAGCACCTTGAAAATTTGGATTATCCCCCCAATTATTTCCGGGATGGATGACCACTTCCTGATTTATCCAATGCTCCTCTGTTTTATCAAAAACTTCAGCAACAATTCCACTACCATCAGAACCTAAAATAATGGGAAATTTTAAACCTGCATACTGTCCTTTTGTAATCCAATAATCTCTTCGATTAAAAGCAGCTGCTTTAATTTTTACCAATACCTCTCCAATTTTAAGGACAGGTTTTGGAACTTCTTTTAATTGAAAAGGTTGGTCAACTCCATTAAGGACTAATGCTTGCATTAAATTCTAATTTTTGAATTTATAAATTATAAAGCCAACAATAAATACTATTAATACGATAACAAAAATAGCAGAGTAAAATCCAGCTTTAAATATTCCTTCAATTGCCGAGCAGCTACTTAAAAGAACGGTCAATAATAAAATAGGCGTAAATAAGGTTAACTTTTTCATGTTTAAAAAATAAAAAGCGGGAAGATTAATTTCTTCCCGCTTAAATAATGTTCAAATTCATGCCAAAATTATTTTGCAGTAGCAAAACGTTTGGCAACAGCATCCCAATTAATTACATTGAAGAAAGCTGCAATGTAATCAGGTCGTTTGTTCTGATATTTCAAATAGTAAGCATGTTCCCAAACATCCATTCCAAGAATTGGCGTTCCGCCGCAACCTACACCTGGCATTAATGGGTTGTCTTGATTGGCTGAAGAACAAACTTCTAATTTGCCATCTTTAACACACAGCCAAGCCCAACCAGACCCGAAACGAGTTGCTCCTGCTTGTGAGAACGCAGTTTTAAATTCTTCGAAAGAACCAAATGCAGCGTTAATTGCCGTTGCCAAATCTCCTGTTGGAGTGCCGCCAGCATTTGGTCCCATTACGCTCCAAAATAAAGAGTGATTGAAATGGCCACCACCGTTGTTTCTCACAGCTGCTGGGTATTTATCAATGTTTTTACAAATATCTTCAATAGAAGAACCATCTTCTTTACCTTCTAAAGCTTTGTTTAGGTTGGCAACATAAGCCGCATGGTGCTTATCATGGTGGATTTCCATGGTTGTTTTATCAATATTCGGTTCTAATGCGTCTGCTGCGTATGGTAACGCGGGTAATTCAAAAGCCATAATATATAGTTTTAAAGGTTATTAATTAATATCTACTAAGATAACTACCTTAGGTTAAAGATTGTTCATTTTTATGTTAAGATTTATTTCTTTTAGAGATAAAGAAGTCTTTTACCAATGTACTGCACTCCTTTTCCATAATCCCACCAATCCATTCTGTTTTAGGATGTAGTACTGGCTGTTGCAAGCGGGAAAAGCCTCTTTGAATATCATACGCTCCAAAAACAATTCTGCTTACCTGCGTCCAATAAGAAGCGCCGGCACACATTACACAAGGCTCAACGGTAACATATAAAGTGCAACCTATTAAATATTTAGCACCCAAAAAATTTGTTGCCGCTGTAAAAGCCTGCATTTCTGCATGGGCAGTTACATCGTTTAAGCGCTCCGTTAAGTTATGTCCTTTTCCAATAATCCTGCCATTTGCCACCACAATAGCACCAATAGGCACTTCATCAGTCTCCAATGCCAAATAAGCCTCCTTTAGTGCTTCTTTCATAAAAAAATCATCAAGAGAAACCACAGGTTCATCAGTAAAAGAATAATATTTCATGCTTATTAATTTTGATCAGCGAAAGCGTAAAGATAGATTTTTATCTTTTTTGATGGGGAACATAATAAGAATTTAGGCATTCGGGCGGGCTTTACATTCATACGCCTACAGGCCTTACTCTCTTAGCCGGTATCCATTTTAATCCCTAATGCAAAATTAAATCATTCTGCTTCCATTGGGTACAACTTTTCCCAAAGTAGTCAGTACAATATTTCCATCTTCGTCTGCAAAACCAGTTACTAAAAATTCCGACATCAATTTACCTATCTGTTTTTTAGGGAAGTTGACCACGCCAACAATCTGTTTCCCAATCAAATCTTCTTTTTGATAATGAAAAGTAATTTGAGCACTAGACCATTTGATCCCGAATTCACCGAAATCTACTTTTACTTTGTAAGCAGGTTTTCGGGTTTCAGGGAAATCTAAAACTTCTAAAATTGTTCCTGCTCGGAGTTCTATTTTTTCAAAATCTTGCCAGCTGATATCCATTTAACTGGATGCTAATTTTAACCCGATAATAGAAGCAATAAGTGTAGTGATAAAAAACAGACGCCAAAAATCTGTAGGTTCTTTAAAGATAACGATTCCAATTAACACAGTTCCAACTGCCCCAATTCCTGTCCATACTGCGTATGCTGTGCCGATAGGCAAAGTTTGCGTTGCCTTTACTAATAAAACCATGCTGATGGTTAGGCAAATTAAAAAACCTGCGTACCAATAAATAGCAATGTTTCCTGCAGATTCTTTGGCTTTACCTAAACAGGTTGCAAAGCCCATTTCAAAAAAACCTGCTATAATTAATAAAACCCAATTCATTTTTTGAAGATAATGATAAGACTGAAATTAGCAATTATTGAGTAAATAAAGATTAATGTTTGCACTTATTCTTCTGAAAATTTGGAGCGTTCATTGTATATAAAATTAAAAATGCAATATGATTTCTCCAGATCAGTACGAAAAACTTAACCCAGCTGAAGCGGTAGCGTTACAAAATGAGATGCGCAAAAGCATCAACCTTACACCCTTAAATAAGGAGATTAAGTTAATTGGCGGTGCGGATATCTCCTTCAACAAACATGAGGATCAGGTTTATGCCGGAATCATAGTTTTGGAATATCCTTCCATGAAAATCGTTTCAAAAACTGCGCTAACTGCTATTGCTAAATTTCCATATATTTCTGGTCTGTTGGCTTTCAGAGAGATTCCTGCTTTGCTAAAAGTTTGGGAGCAACTAAAGCAAAAGCCAGATGTAATGATTTTAGACGGACAAGGTATTGCTCATGAAAGAAGAATGGGAATTGCCACACATTTTGGATTGCTTACTGATATTCCTGCCATAGGTTGCGCCAAAAGTAAACTGACCGGAAATTTTAATCAGCCAGAAAATAAACATTTTGCCAGCTCACCACTATTGTATCAATCAGAAACAATCGGATTTGCGCTTAGAACTAAAATCAACTGTAACCCCATTTATATTTCTCCCGGTCATAAAATAAGCTTGGAACAAAGCTTAGAAGTGGTTAAAAACTGTAGTTTAAAATATCGGATTCCCGAACCTACCAGATTGGCTCATCTATTAGTGAATGAAGCAAGATTAAAGGATATGGAAACTAGGCAGATGAAGCTATTCTGATTTTATTATACTAATGAAGCTAAACTTTCTTTGCTCCAATCTAACCATTTTTGGATAAGAGAAACACGATCTTTAATAAACCTCGGCGTGAAAAATAGGTTAGACCAGTCGTCATAATTTTCATATTGAAAATTGAGGTAAAACACCCAGAAACCAATACCTAAATAAGGGATTGCTTTTAGCTCTTCATCAGAAACCATTTTATTTTGTTTGTAACTGTTTAGAAAAACATTAAAACAATTTAAAGCTTCTTCATTACTCATTTTATGATAGGTAACATCCAAAAAATAATGAATCAAGAAGGTAGTAATATCATTCAATAAAAACCCTTTACCTGCAAAATCAAAATCAAAAAAAGTTAATTGATGGTTGCCATTAAAATGAAAGTTTTTTGGCAGGAAATCATAATGGCAATAACCGGTACTAAAACTGGAAGTTTGTAAATGCTGGAGTGCTAAAACAGAATGTTCGCAAAGTTCCGATAGTTGCGCATATTCATCTGCTAGGTCTATAAATGAAGGTTTTAAATTTGCAAAAGGCGCTTTTAAAGTTGTTTCAATATTGTATTCCTTTCTTAGATGTTGCAGGGTTATTTTGGAAGAAATTTGATGAAAATGTGCCATTTCTTTACCCAATAGTTCCAATTGATTTGGGTTTAAGTTGATAGCTACACTTCCTGCTGCATAAGAAAAAAGCACCCCATAACGTGTGCCTTCAATGGCATTGAAACTACTTAAATAATCTCCTTTTAAATTTTGAATAGGATGAGAAACGCATACTTTATTATCCTTTAAATTATTCAATAACTCAACCTCACCTTTAATTTCCTCTAATTTTCTGTGCGAGTCTCGGTAAATTTTAAAAATGTATTGCTCATTAAGGTTCTCCAAAATATAGGTATCGCTTACGTTTCTTATCAATAGACGACAGCTTAAATCAGAAAAGCCATAATTTTCAATAATGTAATTTTTTAAAGCTGATGGGGAAAGGGTAGAGTATTGTGCGGGGAAAATGGACATGATGTTTAAATACTAAAGGCATAAGTGTAAAAGTAACAAATCACACCTTTTACTTCATAATAGATGTTATTTATTTTCAACAGTGTCCAATCGGCAGAGATTCCGGTAAATCCTTTGTGATTTGAATTATGTTTTCTTATTCTTTCAGGCAGATTCGAAGTTGACCCTACATAATATTTGTTTAGAATTGATGAATATAATATGTAGACATAAAACATATTTAAAAATAACTAAAAAAAGCCTCACATTTCTGTGAAGCTTTTCCTCTGTGGGAGATACTGGGTTCGAACCAGTGACCCTCCCGATTATAAATCGGGATGCTCTGAACCAGCTGAGCTAATCAGCTCTCAAATTAAAAGGACATAAAAAAAGCCCAATCTTTCGATTGAGCTTTTCGTGGGAGATACTGGGTTCGAACCAGTGACCCCCTGCTTGTAAGGCAGGTGCTCTGAACCAGCTGAGCTAATCTCCCTTTGTTTTGTCAACTCTGCTGTGACCCTCCCGATTATAAATCGGGATGCTCTGAACCAGCTGAGCTAAACATTTTCCTTTCTTCAAGCGTTTTGCTTTCTGATTGGGATTGCAAAAGTATATTTTAAAATCTTATTTGCAAAAATTATTTTAAAAAAATAAAGATAAGTTGAAAAGCTCATGATTTACAGTTAGCATATCTAGGTTTAAAATTTATTTGTGGAAAACATAAGAGCTTGAAAAACAGCAAGTAATTAGCCTATCTTTTAATTTATTTGCACTTATCCACAAATAACTGCTACTTTTAATCTCTTAAAAAATTAATATGGCAAATGTAAATATTCCCCGTTTAGACCTTAACGATTATATTAATGGGACAGATGAGCAAAGAAAGAATTTCTCTGATGCCATTGGCAGTGCTTTTAATGAAACTGGTTTTGTAACCATTACCAATCATGGTTTAGATAAGAAACTAATTACAAAGCTATATGAGCAAGTGCAGCACTTTTTCACTTTGCCTGAAGAGAAAAAACTTAAATATGAAAAAGTTGAGCTGGCAGGTCAGCGTGGTTACACCTCTAAAGGAAGAGAAAAAGCAAAAGATTCTAAAACACCTGATTTAAAAGAATTTTGGCAGACTGGCCAATACGTGGAAGACGAAGATCCGATAAAAGCGGAATATCCAGATAATGTAATGGTGGATGAATATCCAGAATTTAATACCGTGACTAAAGAGGTCTATCAGAAATTGGAAACAGCGGGTAAACAGATTTTAAACGCCATTTCAGTTTATTTAGGCTTGCCAGAACACTATTTTGAAGATAAGGTTCATAACGGAAACTCCATTTTAAGAGGGATCCATTATTTTCCGATAGAAAACCCGGATGCACTTCCAGCTGATGCTGTAAGAGCTGGGGCACATGAAGACATTAATTTAATCACACTTTTAATTGGCGCAAGTGCTGATGGTTTAGAAGTGTTAACCCGAGAAGGCGAATGGTTTGCCATAAAGGCGCAAGGGGAAGATATCGTAGTAAATGTTGGGGACATGCTACAGCGTTTAACCAATAATAAATTACGTTCAACCACGCATAGGGTGGTGAACCCACCAAGAGCGTTAATGAAGAATTCACGGTACTCTGTTCCTTTTTTCCTTCACCCAAAATCAAATATGGATTTGAGTTGCATTTATCTTTGTGTTGATGATGCACATCCGAAGGCTTATGAAGATATTTCGGCTGGTAATTATTTAGATGAAAGATTAAGAGAAATAGGTTTAAAAATGTAAATCATAAAGAAATTTTTCTCTCCGAAAATAAAAATACGGATTGGAAAATAGGGAAGAAGGTGCTCAAAAGGCACCTTTCTTTGTTTAAGTTTTTTTAATCAAGTTTGCCAATCATTTTGGCTACCCTATCTTCAATACTTTCGGTACTTAATTTTTCTCTGCTCAATCTGTCAACCATTACTGGGAATGCAAATGGCGATGGCCCATCTGTAGTTTTAATGATATGCTTTTGAGATTGAATTCTTTGGAGCGCCGCTCTCATCCTAAACTCTTCTAGCTGAAAAGCTAAGGCTTCATTATAGGCTTGCCTCACCAATAAATTATCACGCTCATATTCGTTAAAAACATCAAATAATAATGAGGTAGAAGATTGAAGATGTTTATTCTTCATGGGTTTGCCAGGGAAACCAGTAAAGACCAAGCCGGCAATATGTGCAATATCCCTAAATTTTCTTCTGGCCATTTCGTTGGCATTTAAACTATGCTGAATGTCATCCAATAAGTTTTTGTCACTGAACAAACCTTCGGCAATAGACTGTTCTAATGGCATGGCCTCATCTGTTAAAAGCTCAAAGCCATAATCATTCATCGCAATAGAAAAAGTTGCACTCTTTAATTTGGTCATGCGGTAGGCAAAAAGAGAAGCAAGGCCTTGATGAACCAACCTTCCTTCAAAAGGATAGAAAAAATAATGAAAACCATCTCTGCTTTGTAGTTTTTCTATCAAAAACTCTGTTTTAAAAGGCAAATGAGATTGCTGTATCTGCCGATCAAAAAGCGGGCGCAATGCTTTTACTTCCTCATCTTCTTCTATTCCTAATGCAACTTCATCTAGTTTTTCCCTAAAAACGGCAGATAGCTGAGAGGATAAAGGCATCCGGCTACCTACCCAACTGGCAAGTTGTCCTTTTTTCTTTTTACTGATTTTTACAAAAGCAGTCATGTCTTTAAAGCGGATAAACTCTAGGCTACGGCCTGCAAACCAGAAAGTGTCGCCTTCCTTCAGTCTGGAGATGAAACCTTCTTCTACCGACCCCAAATTGCCCCCAGACTGAAACTTTACCCTTACGTTGATGTCTCCGGTGATGGTCCCCATGCTTAAGCGGTGGCGCATCGCTACTCTTTTATCGTTCACTTTGAAAAGACCATCTTCAATTTCCACTTTTAGAAATTCATCATAAGCACTTAAAGACTTTCCTCCACGGGTAATAAACTCTAAAATGTCGTGAAATTCTTTTCTACTGAGGTCTGAATAGGCAAATGTTCCTACTAACTGTTGATAGGTTTCTTCTGCTCTAAAACCATCAGAAACAGCTAGGGTAACTAAATATTGAATCAATACATCATAAGCGAGGAGGATGGGGTCTCTGCTCTCAAATATTTCATGTTTAATGCCGTATTTTAAAGCAGCCCCTTCCAATAATTCCAAAGAATGAGTAGGTACAAAATAAGCTTTTGAAGTTGCGCCCGGATGATGGCCGCTTCTACCTGCTCTTTGCATAAACCTTGCAACACCTTTAGGACTTCCAATCTGAATGACGGTATCAACAGGCCTAAAATCTACACCTAAATCTAAACTAGAAGTGCAAACCACTAATTTTAAAATAGAAGCATGTAGCGCTTGCTCTACCCAGTTTCTAAGTTCATTGTCTAATGAGCCATGGTGCATGGCCATAATGCCCGCATACTCCGGATAATTGTCTAAAATGGCATGGTACCATATTTCCGACTGTGCCCTTGTGTTAGTGAAGATTAATGTTGTTTTGCTATTGGATACAATTTCCATCACTTTCGGGAGGAGCTTTAGCCCAATGTGACCGCTCCAACTGTATTTTTCTACATTTTCTGGAATAATGGATTTAATTTCCAGCTTTTTGGGAATGAGGGCCCTTACCATTTTAGAATATTCTACTGGGAAATTTGGCCCTAATAAAACCTGTGAAGCTTCTGCTAAATTACCAATGGTAGCACTGATGCCCCAAACTCTTAAGCCAAAGGCTGATGGCTGGAGGCTGAAAGCTTGTTTCTGATTTCCAATTTCCGATTTCCGACCTCCGACCTCCGACCTCTGACCTCTCAATCCCTTCAGCCTAGACAGTCCCAATTCTACCTGTACGCCTCTTTTGGTGCCCAACAATTCATGCCATTCATCAATTACTACCACCTGTAAATCTTTTAGGGTATTGGGATAATCTTTTTGTGCGAGCATTAAATGCAGGCTTTCTGGAGTAGTGAGTAAAACTTCTGGAGGTTTTCTTTTGATAGCTTGTTTAGCTGCAGCACTGGTATCTCCGGTTCTGGCTCCAATTTTCCACGGAATGCCTAAATCATCAACCGCACTTTGCATGGCTTTCTGAATATCATTGGTTAGTGCTCTTAGCGGGGTAATCCAGAGCAACAATAACCCATTGTTTTTTTTAAGCTGATAATCTTTTGGGTGCTGATTGATATATTCAGCGAGAAAAGGCAAGAACATGGCGAAAGTTTTTCCGCTCCCTGTTGGGGCATTTAGCAGACCTGAAAAACCGGCTAAATAGCTTTCCATCATTTCCTGTTGAAAAGGAAACTGTTCCCATTTTTTGGTTTTGTACCATTTACTGATGATTTTCTCGCCGGGTGAAATAGACATTTTTAGTGTAGCAAAATTTTTAGCCCCGATAGTAGTATATACCGGCCCTGTGGCTAATGCCTGAGGGCGTATGAACGGATAGCGGGATCAGCTTCTGATTAATTTTAAGCTAATTTATAAAGAATTTAAACGCTTTTATGTTTGCTATAAAAAAAAGAAACCCTCTAAAATCTTAATGATAATAGAGGGTTTTTATAATTTTATGAAGCTTGATTACTCAATCACGCTCACTTTAATCATGTTGGTTTTTCCTTTTTTCTCGATTGGAATAGCAGCAGTATTGATCACCACATCGCCTGATTCCAAAACTTTCTCTGCCTTCAATATTTTATTTACTTCGCTGATGGTGGCGTCTGTACTATCAAATTTATCATAATAAAATCCTCTCACACCCCACAATAAACTCAATGTGTTTAATAAGTTACGGTTAGAGGTAAAGATAAAAGTACCCGCTTTAGGGCGGTGTGCACAGATTTGAAAAGCAGTATAACCTGAAGAGGTCATAGAAATGATCCCTGCTGCATTCGTTTTATCGGCCAAAAATACTGCAGAGCTACAAACCGCATCAGCCATATAGGTGTTGGAAGTTTCGTCTAATTCTTTTTCTTGGTAATATTGATAAGCATTGTTTTCTACATGGTTGATGATTTTGCTCATGGTTTCTATCACAATCAGCGGAAATTCGCCTACTGAAGTTTCGCCACTTAGCATCACTGCATCTGCACCATCTAAAACTGAATTTGCCACATCATTCACCTCTGCTCTTGTTGGGCGAGGGGTGGTGATCATGCTTTCCAGCATCTGAGTAGCAACAATTACTGGTTTTGAAGCAAAATTACACTTCCTAGCAATCATTTTTTGTAAAACAGGAACTTCTTCTAAAGGCATTTCTACCCCTAAATCTCCACGGGCAACCATTACTCCATCTGTTACTTCAATAATGGCGTCAATGTTTTCGATAGCTTCAGGTTTCTCAATTTTAGCGATTACACGGGAAGTTTTTCCACTACGGCTAATGATTCTCTTTAAATCGATGATATCTTCTGCAGTACGCACAAAAGATAAACCGATCCATTCAATATCGTTTGCAAGTGCAAAATCTAAATTGATTAAATCTTCTTCCGTTAATGACGGGATGGAAACTTTGGTGTTTGGCAAGTTAACACCTTTACGACTTGTTAACACGCCACCGTGTACCACTTCGCAAATTACGGTGTCTTTTCTGTTGGTTTCAACAACTTTCAACTGCAGTTTTCCATCATCCAACAAAATCACTTCGCCGGCCTTAACATCTTGTGGAAAAGTATCGTAAGTGATGTAAATTTGGTTATCATCACCAATACATTCCGTAGTGGTAATTTTAACTTTTGTACCGTTTATTAAGTTTATACCACCATCTTTTACCATTCCAATTCTAATTTTTGGACCTTGTAAATCTGCTAAAATACCAATGTTAGTTTTGTATTTTCTGTTGATTTCTCTGATGGTATTGATAGCTTCTTGGTGATCCTCCGCCTTGCCGTGAGAAAAATTTAAGCGACAAACATCAACACCAGCTTTAATCATTGTTAATAGAACATCTTTATTGGATGATGCAGGCCCAAGCGTGGCAACAATCTTGGTTCTTTTCTGAACAACTTTCATATATTTTTTTTGGTTCTTTGGTTCAATTTATTAAATCCGCTGTCTAAACGAAATTCAAAAGTAGTGTATTTTTAACACGAACTCAAATTGGATTTAAAAAAGCAAATTTTCTTTAGATTTGAGTCGTTCAGGATTGATTTCAACAGCAGCTTGAATATCATTGATCTTTTTAAGCCTTTCTAAGAAGAATTCTAAGTCCTCCTCATCAATAAATTCCTTAATCAGGATGAAATAATCTGCTTCTTTCATTTCAGGAATTAAAAAACCTTCTAAACCTTTATTGGCAATTAAAAAAAATTCGCACTCGCTATTTTCTTCTGTAAATAGGTATCTGGAAAAGAATTTAGGCTCTGTGTTGATAAAATTTAAAGTTAAATCTTCAATTTTTCTCAGCTCAATTTCGGCACTTTTATTGATATAAAAGCATAGCCTATAGTCTTTTAGTGGAGAAGTAATTGCAATGAGTATGAAATCAAAATCAAGTTCTAACTTTAAAAATTTCTTATTCAAGATTATTAAGATTAATTTAGGTGATTAAACCGATATACATAACTTTTTGACACATCAAATTTAGATCAAAAACAAAAAGGTTTGATATTTAATAGAATTTATTTTTCTTTGCACAGAATTTTTAACCCTTAATTATAGTATTATGTCTGATATCGCTTCAAGAGTAAAAGCAATTATCGTTGAAAAACTAGGTGTTGACGAAGGTGAAGTAACACCAGAAGCGTCTTTCACAAACGATTTAGGTGCTGACTCATTAGACACCGTTGAATTGATCATGGAATTTGAAAAAGAATTCAACGTTGCAATCCCAGACGACCAAGCTGAAACCATCAGCACTGTTGGTCAGGCCATCGCCTACTTGGAAAAAAATGTAAAGTAAATTACTGCTTAATTGAATAAATGGAGCTTAAAAGAGTTGTAGTAACAGGATTAGGTGCGCTTACTCCCATAGGTAAAACTGTCCCAGAATATTGGGAAGCTTTAGTTAATGGAGTAAGCGGCGCTGCTCCGATTACGCGTTTTGATACAGAAAAATTCAAAACAAAGTTTGCATGTGAGGTGAAAAACTTTGTTGCAGAAGATTATTTGGAGAAAAAGGAAGCTCGCAAATTAGACCCATTTGTTCAATATGCTTTAGTTTCTACAGCGGAAGCTGTAAAAGATGCTGGACTGGATTTCGAAAAATTAAATACCAATAGGATTGGTGTAATTTGGGGATCTGGAATTGGTGGACTGAAGACATTTTTGGATGAGATTATGATTTTTGCCAAAGGCGATGGAACGCCTAGGCTAAATCCTTTCTTTATTCCAAAAATGATTATTGATATTGCTCCAGGGCATATCTCTATGAAATATGGGCTGAGAGGTCCAAATTTTTCTTGTGTCTCTGCCTGTGCATCTTCAACCAATGCATTAATTGATGCTTTCAATTATATCCGTTTGGGAAAATCCGATATTATCGTATCTGGAGGTTCTGAAGCAATATTAAATGAAGCAGGAATTGGTGGCTTTAATGCAATGCATGCGCTTTCTACCAGAAATGATGACCCACAAACAGCTTCCCGCCCTTTTGATAAAGACCGTGATGGTTTTGTTGCAGGCGAAGGAGCAGGAACCATTATTCTGGAAAGCTTGGAACATGCAAAAGCAAGAGGAGCAAAAATTTATGCCGAATTAGTAGGTGGTGGAATGAGTGCTGATGCCAATCACATTACTGCCCCACATCCTGAAGGTTTAGGTGCAAAACTGGTCATGCAATCTGCGTTGGATGATGCAGGTTTAACTACTGCTGATATTGATTACATCAATGTTCATGGAACTTCTACTCCGCTTGGAGATATTAGTGAAACCATGGCTATTGGAGCGCTTTTTGGTGAAAATGCATATAAATTAAATATCAGTTCTACCAAATCAATGACTGGCCACTTATTGGGTGCTGCCGGAGCAATTGAATCTATTGCTTGTATTTTGGCTATTAAAAACGGAATTGTTCCGCCTACCATTAATCATTTTACAGACGACCCATCATTTGATGAAAAATTGAATTTTACTTTCAATAAAGCTCAGAAAAGAGAAATCAGAGCGGCGTTGAGTAATACATTTGGTTTTGGAGGCCATAATGCTTCGGTTATTTTCAAAAAATTTGAAGAATAATTTTTCTGACCTTAAAATCTGCCGGTATATCTCGAATAAAGAAATTATATTCGTTTATATTTTAGCGAATAATTTATTGGATGCCTCTATCTAAAATCTATAAACTTCACATTTCCCCCGATCGTAAATACGTAAAGGCTTTAAAAAATTTATTGGGTTTTGTGCCTGGCAATTTGTCTTTGTATAAAATGGCTTTTAGACATCGTTCTGTAGCTATTTTATTAAAGAACGGAACTAAAAGTAGCAATGAACGTTTAGAATTTTTAGGTGACGCTGTATTGGGATCTGTAGTGGCAGAAGTGCTTTTTAAAATTTACCCATATAAGGACGAGGGTTTTTTAACGGAAATGCGATCTAAAATTGTAAGTAGGGTAAACCTTAATCAATTAGGGAAAAAGTTAGGTTTTGCAGAGCTGATTGAATTTGATGGCAAAACCGTAAATGCATCATCAAAACAGAGTTCTTTAATGGGCGACGCTTTTGAAGCTTTGGTTGGCGCTGTTTATTTAGACAAGGGTTATAATTTCACCAAAGATTTCTTGTCTCAAAGAATCATTAAACCTCATATTGACATCCATACCTTAGAACTTACGGAAACTAATTTTAAAAGTAAGTTGATTGAATGGTGCCAGCGTCATTCAAAAGATATTTCCTTTGAACTCATCCCCAATGAGGAAGGAGAAAATTCCAAACTCTTTACCATTCAGGTAGTGATAGACGGAGAACCAATGTCTTCCGGAATTGATTATAGTAAGAAAAATGCAGAAAAATTTGCAGCGGAGAAGACCTGTGAATTATTGAGTATTTAAGCTTTACTTTTTCTTCAATAAATACGCTGTATATGATTTCCTCACGTAATTCATGTTATCGTAGTTGTTCCAATAGGTTACCTGTTCTGGCTTTGGCCGATATAAATACATAAACTCAATCATCTCTTCATCTTTAATGGGGACACTTTTTTTAATCACCTGTACATTAAAATGTAAGTCAACATTATTTTCGGCATTTTCTCTTTCAATATAATTTCCAAAACGGCGGGCATTGTTTGCGTCTTTGCCAATCAGCTCATTTAAAGCCGTTAAGGGGCTAAAAATATAAGCCAACAGTGGCGGTTTTCCATTATAGAATACCCCTTTGCTTCGATAGCCATCTAAAATCTCTTTCTGTTGTAATGGTTTGCTTTTTTCTTTCACCACTACTTCATCTAACATTAAAGAAACATCCATATAAATGATGAGGTTTTGTTTTGCCTGAATTGGTTTCTCCAGCTCCTGTAAACCATCCTTGCTAAAGGTGAGGGTATCGTTAAGACTTGTTTGGATGGAGAAATTACCCCATTCATCACTTAAAGAAAAATCTTTTGAAACCTTACTTTCTATTCTTACATTGCCTAAACGCTGAGATGTTCCTTTTTTAAAAATCAATCCTTTGAGCAGTATTTTATCCTGTGCAAACAAAGAAATACTAAGTGTGATCAAGAGAACAGAAAGGAATAGCTTTTTAAACATCAATTTTTTGAATATAGATGCTAAAGGTAACAGCTAATTTTACTATAACCCTAAAATGACATCAATTTTAAGATTATTTAACATTATTTATCTCTTTTGGGGATGTTGCTCTTTTTTCTTGTGGATGATTTTAATGTTGCAATTTATTCTACTTACTTATGCTTTGTTTAAAGGTAAAAAGGCAACCGACACTGCTTTTATACTTTTGAAAATTTGGGTTTGTGGTTTCAATATTTTTTTAGCTTACCGCTATCAACTCCTAAGAAAAAGCTTTAAAGCATGATGTGGCTTGCCAATCTTCTCATGCCTCGAGATAATGCATTTGCTATAAATCCAGGGAAAATTATTTGTGTATTTTCTGATGAGATTACTACTAAGGGACTAATTAAAGCAGATTTACCGTTGCTTAAGCAAAAAGTTTTGGATGAAATAGAATATAATTTGTTGAAATATAAAGCATGAGGAAATAGGCCCGTTAATGTGTTGATAAATTTTATCTTTGCGAATGATTAAATCCATGACGGGATATGGCCTGGCCACAAAGGATCTCGATAACGGAAAATATACCGTAGAAATAAAATCGCTAAACAGTAAGTTTCTCGAATTAAATATAAAACTGCCTAAAGCTTTTTCAGACAAGGAATTTTTTCTCCGAAATGAATGTAGTAAGTTATTGGAAAGAGGAAAAGTAATGTTAAGCATTACTACTGAGGGCAATGAAACAAGTGCAAAAGGGGCAAGCATCAACAAAGAATTGCTGAAACATTATTATCAAGAATTAAAATCTGTTGCCCAGGAGATGGGTGAAGAAAATTCAGATTTGATGGCTTTAGCTGTAAATCTTCCGGAAGTAGTGAAATATGACGAAAATTCCATTTCTGAGGAAGAATGGAAACTAATGTTGGATGCTTTTTACCTGGCCGTTAAGAATTTTCAACAGTTTAGGGCAGATGAAGGCGGAGTGCTGGAAAATGATTTAAGCGCAAGAATTGGAAGTATTCTGAATTTTATGAGCTTGGTTGAAAGAGACGAGCCAAACAGAGTTCCAGCAATAAAAGAAAAACTGAATACCATGCTTGCCGATGCTGTTGGTAAAGAAAATGTGGATCAGAATCGCTTGGAGCAAGAGCTAATTTATTATATTGATAGGTTAGACATTACTGAAGAAAAGGTTAGATTGAAAAGTCATTGTAATTACTTTATAGAAACACTAAAAGATAAAGATGCCAACGGCAAGAAACTGGGGTTTATCTCCCAAGAAATTGGTAGAGAAATAAATACGATGGGTTCTAAAGCTAATGATGCAAATATCCAACGTTATGTAGTAGGGATGAAAGAAGAGCTGGAAAAAATTAAAGAACAACTGTTAAACGTATTATAAGACTTAAGGCAAAAAGCTTAAGGCGAAAGCTTTGAGCATTTAGCTTTAAGTATTTAGCTTAAAAAATGAAAAAAGGTAAACTCATTATATTTTCTGCCCCTTCTGGCGCAGGTAAAACTACTATAGTTCAACATCTTTTAAATCGTTTTCCCGATAAAATTTCTTTTTCAATCTCCGCAACTACACGTTTAGCAAGAGGAGAAGAAAAAAACAATCAAGATTATTATTTTATCACCAAGGAAGAATTTTTACATAAAGTTGCCAAACACGAATTTGTAGAATTTGAAGAAGTTTACTCAGGTACATTTTACGGTACGCTAAAGAGTGAGATTCAGAGAATATGGAATGAAGGTAAAACAGTAATTTTTGATCTTGATGTAGAAGGAGGATTGCGATTAAAGAAAAAATATGAAAATGATGCATTGGCTATTTTTGTACAACCTCCATCTTTAGCTGTTTTAGTAGACCGGTTAACAGGAAGAGGAACAGATCCTGAAGAAAAAGTAAAAGAAAGAATTAGCAAGGCAGCTAAAGAATTGGCTTATGCGCCCAAGTTTGATGTAATTTTACAAAACAACGAGTTGTCTCTTGCCTGCCAACAGGCAGAAGATTTGCTAATGAATTTCATAAATAATAAAGAGTAATTAAATTTTCTCTATTTTACCATTGATAATCATGAAATTAAAAATGTGTAAACGCCTCTATCAATACAGTTTTCTTATACTGCTATTATGCATTTTATCCCTTACGGTTAAATCTCAGAACTTAAAAGATTCCGTTCTCAAATTGGCATCTGGAAAAAGAGATACTGCATTAACAAGATCTACAATTGGTGCAGCGGATACCACTTTTAATGCGCTCATTAATCGGGTTGATTATTATGCGGATCAGTTTAATAAGATCAGCAACCAATTAAATGAAGGTTTTGATACCCTAAATGTAAGTCAGGAACTCCCGTTTATAGAAAAAAGGTTGAAATTAATTGAGACCTATTCATCTGATCATAATTTACTTACCATAAGGTCATTTACAACTTTTCAGGATTATTTCGCAACAAGCCAAAAGCAGCTCACTAAATGGGATGCTCAGCTAACCACATACAATAATTTTTTGGTGCAGATGCAGGAAACCTTATGCGGTTTAACCACTGATTCGGTTTTTCAAAACTTGCCAGCAGATTCAGCTTTAAGAAACCGGTTTTTTGATAGGTTAAATTCCTTAGGAGAAAAATGGCATCACCTGGATTCTATCAGCAACAGGGCAATTCTTAATATTGGCTTTCTACAGAACAGAGTGTCGGCTACACAATTAGATATTATAGATTTTAATGAAAAGATAAAAGAAATTTTAAAGGAGTTAGGAAGCCGAACTTTTTATAAGGAATATGATTATTTATGGGATTTAAGTCTAAATAATTTTTATAATGATTTAAAATCAGGAATTGTCAAAACCATTACTATTAATTACAAAGTTCTTACCTATTATTTAAGGTACAGCTACAAAGTTCATATCATCAATTTCTTTCTTTTTTTAGTGTTGTTTTTATGGATAGCTGAAAATCGAAAAACTATTCTTCGAGAAAATAGCTCGGCAGCGGATATTTTTAGTCATTCTTATTTCACCGCCCGTTATCCGGCGATTGCAGCACTTGCAGTGACCTGTACCATTGGCCCATTTTTCTATTATCATCCTACTACAGCCCTAAATCAGCTTTACTTAATATTACTGATGATTTGTATTGGAATATTGATGTATAAAAATTTCAGTAACCAAATAGTTAAATACTGGTTTTACTTGATAGGCTTTGTTATTCTTTACAGCTTCAGCAACCTGTATTTTAACGTTATTAACTCAGAACGTATTATTTTCTTCATTTTAACAGCGGCAGTACTTTCCTTTTCTGTTCATACCTACAAGAAATTTAGGCATCTCCTTCCTGAAAACAGGATGAAGATGGCTAAAAGATTAATGTATGCTTATTTTTTCCTGCTCATTGTTTCTTTAGTAGCTAATATTTTTGGCAGGTATAGTCTTTCTAAAATAGCAGGAACCACAGCACTTTTTACTTTAGTGGAAGGGATTAGCTTAGTAGTTTTTGTGAAAATTATTACTGAAGGAATTTATCTTCAAATGGAGGTTGGAAAAATCCATGTCAATAGAATTTCCTCCTATTTAGATTTTAAGAACTTAAAAAATAGGGTAGGTAATTTCCTTAAATTCTTAGCATTGATTTTATTGCTGGTTTTCTTTACTCAAAACCTTAATGTGTTCGATAACATTTATGATGAAACAAAAGATTTTTTAGCTGAGGTTAGAAAAATTGGGAATACCACTTTCACATTCGGAAGCTTCATCATTTTCATCTTAATCATTTACTTAGCTACAGCAATAGGTAAAATAATCAGTTACTTTTTTGAGTTTGCTGATGAGCATGCCGCTAAAACTACCCGAAGAGGAAAATACAGCTCTTCCATACTTTTAGTAAGACTTTCCATATGGATAATAGGTTTTCTGATCGCCATAGCCGCTTCAGGCATTGCTTTAGATAAAATCACCATCATTATTGGCGCTTTAGGAGTGGGTATCGGGTTTGGTTTACAAACTTTAGTCAATAATGTAGTTTCTGGATTGGTTATGGTTTTTGAGAAACCTATTCAGGTTGGAGATTTGATAGAAGTAGGAGATAAAACAGGTATTGTACGTTCTATGGGTATTAGGGCCAGTAAAATTCACACTTTAGATGGCTCAGAGGTGATTGTTCCAAATGGAGACCTATTGTCTAAAAACCTTATTAATTGGACATTGAGCAATACCCATAAGCGTATTTCGCTGGAAATTGGTGTGGCTTATGGTTCTGATATTGATCAGGTGAAAGAAATTTTTGAAAATATTCTCAAGAACGATGAACAAGTGATGCAAAATCCTTCACCTTTAGTGTTATTAGAATCTTTTGGAGATAACGCTGTTAATTTTAAAATACTTTGCTGGGTAGCTGATATTGATAATTGGTTAGTGGTAAAAAGTATATTAATGAGTAATATATTTACAGAATTTTACAAACAAGGCATTCAAATTCCTTTTCCACAGCGAGATCTGCATGTGTATATGAAAGATAAGGAGGTAGATAAGAATGCTGTTAAAAGCATCAAGAAAGTAATAAAGGGAAATCCATTAAAAGAAGAGTAAAGTGAAAATTGGTCTATTTTTCGGGTCCTATAATCCCATTCATACCGGTCATTTAATTATTGCAAATTACATGGCCAACCATACCAGTTTAGATAAAGTTTGGTTGGTAGTTTCTCCTCATAATCCTTTAAAAGAAAAAAAAGATCTTATTCAGGTGTATGACCGATTAGAAATGGCAAAGATGGCAACTGATGAAGCAAAAAATATTGTGGTCAGTGATGTAGAATTAAAGCTCCCGCAGCCTTCTTACACTATTGATACACTTACTTTGCTAAAAGAAATCTATCCAGAACATCACTTTGTTTTAATTATGGGTTCTGATAATTTAAAATCATTAAAGAAGTGGAAAAACTACGAATTGATTTTAAGAGATTATGAAATTTTTGTTTA